>CALZJV010000371.1 GCA_945787595.1 uncultured Desulfobacterales bacterium
TATTTCACCATGAGGTACAGGCAAGGCCGGGAGCTGGTTATCTGTTCGGCGCCCTATCCTGGCGAAAAAAACTGGCAGCCTATTGCCAATGATTCAGTGAGGGTTTGGTAAATGATCATCGTTAAAATCGGCGGCGGGAAAAAAATAAATATAGCAGGAATTATTAAAGACCTGGCCGCTATCGATGAGCAGTACGTCATCGTGCACGGTGCCAACGCCCTGCGTGATAAACTGGCCGAAGACCTGGGGCAGCCCAAACAGGTGCTCACCTCGGTCAAAGGATATTCCAGTGTCTATTCCGACGAAAAACTCCTCGACGTCATGATGATGGCCTACGCGGGGTTGCGAAATAAGCGGATCGTCGAGCTGTGTCAGCGGCACGGCATCAATGCGGTCGGCCTCAGCGGACTGGACGGCCAGATGGTCCGGGGTAAGCGCAACAAGGGAATTCGGGTTTATCAGGGCAAGAAGCAGAAGATCGTGAGAGATTTCTCCGGCAAGCCCCAGTCGATAAATGCACCATTGTTATATCTGCTGCTGGAAAATGGCTATGTCCCCGTGTTGACAGTCCCGATCATTGATGAGAACAATGCGGCCATCAACACTGAAAACGATGATGTCGTCAGGGTATTGCAAAAAGCCCTTAAGGCGGACACGGTCATCAATCTGATTGAAGCGCCGGGTTTTCTTGAAAACAAGGATGATGCCAATTCCTTGATAAAAAAAATAGCCGCCTCAGATCTGGCAGCACGGGAAAAGCAGGTCGAAGGCCGTATGAAACGCAAGATGCTAGCAGTCAAAAAACTCTTTGAACAAGGCGCCAGCCGGATCATCATCAGCGACGGTCGTTCCGATCATCCGGTAATCGATGCCTTGGCCGGCAATGGAACGGTGATCGCATGAATACAAAAATGCTGGAACAGACATATGAACTTTCGGTGTACGCGCGTCGCGATATAGTTCTCGTCAGCGGCAAAGGGGCCCGGCTGTATGACGAGGAAGACCGGGAATACATCGACTGCGCCTCCAATGTAGGCGTTTCAAACATCGGTCACGGCAATGAGGCCGTCGCGAAAGCTATATATGAACAATACCTGGCACTGGGCAATTGTTACAGCATGTTCTACAACCCGGTACGTGCCCGCTTGGCAGAAAAACTGGCCAAGCTGGCCCCCGCAAACCTCAACCGGGTTTTCTTCTGCAATTCCGGTGCGGAGGCCATTGAAGGAGCACTCAAATTCGCCAGATCCACAACCGGCAGGCAGGAGATTATTGCAGCCATGCGGGGTTTCCACGGCAAAACCATGGGTGCCCTGGCCGCCACCTGGGGGCCCGAATACCAAAAACCATTTGCCCCCATGATGCCGGGGCTGAAGCACGTGCCTTTCAACAATTTCGCAAAGCTTGAAACGGCCCTCAGCGAAGAGACTGCCGCCGTCCTGCTGGAAATTATCCAGGGTGAAGGCGGCGTCAGAGTCGGTGATAAAGACTATTTCCGGCAGGTCCGGGAACTCTGCAATTCTATGGGTGTTTTGCTGATCATCGACGAGGTCCAAACCGGTTTCGGCCGGACGGGTGCCATGTTCGCCTGTGAGCAGTTTGTGACCCCCGACATGCTCTGCCTGGCAAAATCACTGGCCGGGGGTATACCGATGGGGGCGGTACTTTGCAGCGACCGCATTAAAGTGCCGGTCAAAAGCCATACCTCCACTTTCGGCGGCAATCCCACTGCCTGTGCAGCAGCCCTTGCCTCCCTGGAAGTGATCGAAAAAGAGGGGCTGATCGAAAATGCAGAAACACTGGGGGATTACCTCATAGAGCAACTCAGAGGCATTCAGAGCAAAAAGATCCGAGACGTCCGGGGTCTCGGTCTGATGATCGGCATCGAGCTCAAAGAGAAGGCCGGACCCTATGTTCAGCGGCTCATGGAAAAAGGGGTGATTGCGCTTTTGGCCGGTGCGACTGTCATGCGGCTGCTGCCCCCTCTAGTGATCTCGAGGGAGGACATCGATACCGTCGTGTCGGCTCTTGAAGAGATACTATCGACTTAAGGTGATGAAAATCACTCATTACGTGGCTTTAACTTTCATCCAGTTTTTATTCCGTTAAATCAGCCTTTAGGAGTAATTTTGGATTGTGGATTTTGGATTGTGGATTTCTTGTGTCGCTTTGCTCTATCATTTTTATTAAATTGAACCGCCGGAGGCGGACCTTAAATCCAAATTCTAAAATCCCAAATCCCAAATCTATGAGGATTAAAAGTGGGATGAATTATTAAAGGTAACATTGCGAAAGAAGACATAATTTTAATCAGCCCACTATCGACCTAAACAGACGCCGATTTTATTTATCCAGCATCCAGTATCGAGCATCCAGCATCCGTCACCATGCCAAGAAAATCACGCAAAAAAAACACCGCAAATAAATCCGCCCCGTCAAGAAAAAGAACCTTCTTGCCGCAAATATCGGAAAGTGATCTGACGCGTTTCGAATTTCATCGTCAGGCCCTGGCGCTAATGCCGGATCCAGAGGACCCGGATCCCGGTGTCGCCGTCATGGTAGACGATGAGGAAGCGACCTTGGATTTTTTAAATTGCAATTGCACCGAATCCCGCCAAAAGACATGTGCCCACATCAAGCTGCTGGAAGCGGTATACCGGTTCAACCAATCAATACTCGGGAATTACGGTCTGGAGCAGGATTTCAGGGAAAGCATCTGGTACCAGATAGGCACAGCCTTTGCGGACGGCTCCGGTGATACACCCCAAACGGTGAGATCGCAGCCTGTTTCCGAAAATGGGCAAAACGTCTTAAAGGTTTATGGCGCGCTGGATGAAGAACTGCTCACCTATATTTCAGCCGGCTCGGATCGTTTGCGATTTGAAGATCGCTGTGTCGTTGCCGGGGAAAATGGCGACATCCCCTCCCGGGCTGAGATTCTGGCAGAACTGATGCTTTGGACCCTGACCGAAAACGAACACAAGATGTCCGAAAGGGGGTTTAAAACCCGCAGACAGGCTCTGCAGGAAAAATTCTGGTACAGGCTGGCTTACCACGCTTACCGGGAGCTGGGTACGCATAATTTCACCGTAAATAGCGAGATTGATGCAGCCCAGGGCACATTTTTGCTGACAACGCAAAATTTTAAGGGTGAGCCGGTTTTTCAACTGGCAGTGCCGCGTCAAAAGGTTAAAGTATTGCTTGAAGATCTGAAACATTTTGAACCCCAATATCAGGGCATGGAAATTCATCCGCTTCCTCTCATCACTGTATTCAAAATATCACGAACCCGCAGCCGCAAACTGGCGCTCGAGATTACGCCGAGCATTCAGCTTACCTTACCAAACGGTGAAATCCGTTTGTGGGATGAAGTCTTGGTGCAGAAATTTCGCTACGGCGATCTCATTTACCTTGCCGAACCGGGCATTCTGGCCGAACACCGAGAACCCCGTCGAAGCCCCGTAGGTTTCGGTTCTCTGGAATCCGGTAAAATCATCATCACAAAAGAGGAAATCCCGGCTTTCCTGGACGCCTTCGGTGCAGATTTCACCAAGGGACCTTTTTTAGCGGACGCCACGGTCAAGGCGCTCAACATATTCAAGCGCCCGCAACGGATCAACATCAATCCCCGGACCCTGGAGCGGGACTGGTGCTGGCTGTCGGTGGCCTATGGTTTCGGCAATTCAAGTTTGTCGCTGTCTAAAATCCTGCAGGCCAAGGCCGAAGGCCGGCGTTATATTGAAATCCCGGACGGCTGGATGGACGCACAGTCGCCTGAACTCGAAGGGCTGGAAGTCCTGCTTGAATCCGGGCAAGCCGCTGGGCATGGGGTTAAAGAAGACCGCATAAAAATATCGCGCCTGGAATTGCTGCGCCTTCAGGCGGCGGCGGCCCAGGAGCTGATCATAGAAGGCCACAAATCTCTGGTCAACCGCCTGGACCGGTTGCTGAATTTTAAGCCTTGCACCCCGTTTCCTGAAATCAAAGGGATGGTATCGAAGTTGCGTACCTATCAGCAACTCGGCTCCGAATGGATCTCCTTTTTATATGAAAACGGTTTCGGAGGGTTGCTCTGTGACGACATGGGACTTGGCAAAACCCACGAAGTCATGGCTTTTATGCTATATCTGCGCAAACACCGCAAAATCAAAAGACCGTTTCTGGTGGTCTGTCCCACCACGGTTTTGAGCCACTGGAACGATAAAATCAGAGATTATGCGCCCGGTCTGAAAGCGATCATCTACCACGGGGGACAGCGGGACTTCACCAGTGCCCTTAAAACCGGTGATGTGCTGCTGACTTCCTATGGAATTTTGCGCCGAGATATCCGTGCATTGAAAAAACGGACTTTCGGTCTGGTAGTCTTTGATGAAATCCAGCATATAAAAAACCGTCTCACCCAATCTTATGTCGCTGCCATCCGGATTCGTGCGCGCATGAAACTGGGTCTGACAGGCACGCCCATTGAAAACACCTTGGGTGAACTCAAGACTTTGATGGATCTAGTGATCCCCGGCTATCTGGGCCGGGATGAAACGTTTATGACCCGCTATGTCAACCCCATTGAACAAAACCTGAAAAGCCCCCGCCGCCGGGAGTTGAGCCGTTTAATCTCACCATTTACCCTGCGCCGCCTGAAAGCGACGGTGCTCAGCGAGCTGCCGCCTAAAATCGAAGACATCCGCACCTGCCGCCTGAGTGAGGATCAGGTAAAGCTCTACCGCGATGCCGTTGCCAACCGGGGCCATGAATTGATTCAGCTATTAAAAAAACGTAAAGAGTCCGTGCCTTACATGCACATATTTGCCCTGCTCACTCTGCTCAAGCAAATTTGCAACCACCCGGCCACGGTAGAAACCAACGGCAAAAATCACGACCAATTCCAGTCGGGGAAATGGGAGCTTTTCAAGGAGCTTCTGGCCGAATCTCTTGACAGCGGGCAGAAGGTGGTGGTCTACAGCCAGTATCTTAAAATGATCCGTATCATGGAAAAGCATCTGGTCCAAAACGAGGTGGACTTCGCGACCTTGACCGGCGCCAGCCGTAATCGTGGTAAAATCATCGATCGGTTCAACCACGATCCCGCCTGCCGGGTATTCGTCGGCAGTCTGAAGGCCGGCGGCACCGGCATTGATTTGGTGGCTGCTTCGGTTGTCATCCACTATGATCGCTGGTGGAATGCGGCCCGGGAAGACCAGGCCACCGATCGCGTCCACCGCATCGGCCAGAAACGCGGGGTTCAGGTTTTCAAGCTCGTCACGGAAGGCACCCTCGAAGAAAAAATCTCAGCCATCATTGAAAGGAAGAAAAACCTCATGAACGGTGTCGTTAAGGAAGATGATCCGGGACTGTTGAAGACGTTTTCCAGAAAGCAGTTGATCGAGTTACTGGCTGTTCCTGAATCCTAATCCGGATAAACCGGAAAAGCGGCCACAAAGGCACGAGGATACGAAGAAAAGTCGAATAGCGAAGGAATGTATACTGTCTATTTTATTAGAAATCAATGAGCGACACGCGGCGCAAGCGCCTGCGCTGCGCGAGAGAAACCATCCTTCGAAACTTGTCCGCCTTTGGAGGATTCCGCGGTTCGATATTCAATCTTAAAGTAATTCAACATTGACAAATATAACTGCCTTGGCTATTTGGAATACCGTGATCATAAAGAACAGGAGAAAGAAACAGTTTGGACTTTAACCCATGCATGAAACACAAAGCCGTTCGAAAGACCGTTCGCAAATTCGCCGAGACTGAACTGGGGCCTATCAGCCACGAGATCGATCGCGAATCCCGTTTTCCCTGGGAAGTGATCGAAAAAATGCGTCCGCTGAACTATTTCGGACTCCAGGTTCCGCAAAAGTATGACGGAGCGGATCTTGACACCATCAGTTATGCCATTACCATCGAAGAGATTTCCCGGGTATGCGCCGGCATCGGCCTGTGCATCACGGTGCACAACAGCGTGGCTGCCTACCCGATTGTACGGTTTGGCAGCGAAGAACAAAAAAAACGTTTTCTGCCGTTGCTCGCCAGCGGAGAACATATCGGTGCCTTTTGTCTTACGGAAGCCAATGCCGGTTCCGATGCCGGCGCGGTCGAAACAACCGCTGTTTTGGACAAGGATGATTATATCGTTAATGGAACCAAGGTGTTTGTGACCAACGGCGGTGTCTGTGATTTGGCACTCACCTTCGCGGCCATGGATTTGGGCGACCGGCGAGGCGGTGCCGGTGTGTTTATCGTTGAAAAAGGCATGTCGGGCTTCTTCTTCTTCGTCGGAGAACTCGAAGATATGTGTGGCATGCGTGCAAACCCGGTGTCTTCCCTCTTCTTCGAAGAAGTCCGCTTACCGCAAAGTCATATGCTGGGCCATCCGGGAGACGGCCTCAAGATCGGACTCAACACGCTGGATACGGGCCGCATCGGCATTGGCGCCCAGGCCCTCGGTATAGCCCAGGCTGCCTTCGAAGCGGCGCTAAAATATTCTAAGGAGCGCCAGCAGTTCAGAAAGCCCATTTCTTCATTTCAAACCATCCAGAATTATCTGGCCGACATGGCCACCGAAATTGACGCCGCACGACTTCTGCTGTACCGGGCCTGCGCGTTTAAAGATGCCGGTCAACCCTTCGGGGCGGAGGCCGCCATGGCAAAACTGCACTGCAGCACAACGGCCACGCATGTGACGAATCTGGCTTTGCAGATTCACGGTGGTTACGGCTACAGCAAGGAATACGATGTGGAGCGCTACTTCAGAGACGCCAAAGTGACCGAGATATACGAGGGCACCAGCGAGGTGCAGCGCATGGTGATCGCCCGGTCGGTGCTTTCTAAATTGACATAGCTTAGGCCCTTATCGGATTTTATCTGACAACATGTTGTAAGGAAGGTAAGTTTTCGGTGTTCAGGTTTCAGCTATTAAAAAAATTCAAATAACAAAACACAAATACCAAACAAATCACAATGACCGAAATTCAAAATCCAAACAATTGGCTTTTGATCTTATTTGAGATTTGAATATTGTAAATTTG
>CALZJV010000372.1 GCA_945787595.1 uncultured Desulfobacterales bacterium
TGCCATGTCCCGGTTCGATCCATCCAAAGATTTTAACTCAATTGTCTCTTCTCAGATAGAAACCTGGCACGAGTGGGTCAAGGAAAAAATCGATGCCGCAGAATTTAAGAATCGAGCGTTAAAATTTGAAAAGACGGGCGAAAAAGAGATCGAACTGTCGGAAATGGCGGAACATGTTACGATGGATTAGTGAGAAGTGGTTTCAAAACCCCATCTAAGGCCTGATGGCTAGATTGTGGGCAGGGTCACAGGACCCATTCTGCGCGCCTCTACAGAAAATGCTCAAATATTCCATTTATTATGATGCGAAGTGCCCTAACCTGTTATTTTCTTGACAAAAATGAACATTAATGAGAACAAAAAAATATATGCTGAATTTGCTGGATAAGATACCATATTCCATTCTCATCATTGCTGCCATATTCATGTTACTTGCCCCATTTCGCCCTATGCCACATGTCGTTGAAAAATTGATAATGCTCAAAAATGGCAGCCTGACTAAACCGATAGACGTATTTGATTTGTTCTATCATTTGATTCCTGCGTTTGTTCTCATTTTGAAAATACTGCGGAATGTCAAAAAATGAATAAATAGGCCACCAAATGAAATCCCGCATTAAAGGAAAATTTACATTTAAAACTGCAGGCGTTTTATTTGCTATTTCCGCCCTGCTCGAACTGTTCTCGATCAATTCCCACGTACCTTTGTTTGGAAATATTCAAGGAGGTATGATCGCCGCAACCTACCATCTGATATATGTCGTGCTTTTTTTCTCGCTGGGTTTTGGCTTATACAAGGCCAGGTCTTGGGCTTATAAACTTGTTTTTGCCACAACCGGTTTATATACGCTGGATCGGCTGGTTTACGTATTAGACAGAAAGGCACTGGAGATTTACCTGGTGACGTTAGTGGGCAAATACGGGATAACCATTGGAATCCCGGAAACTGGATTTATCATAAAGGTTATGCTGTTCGCTACGGTTCTGGTCGTTGCCTGCTGGTGGGGTTTTGCCGGGTATGCTTACCTTCGTCGGGAATACTTTCATCAGCCGGCTACTGATAATGAGTTCGCAAAAATAGGTGATTGATAGGCCGAGGAGGAATCAAAGGCACGTCTATATGCGTTTCTGCAAGCGATAATTGATATGATCATACTTGGGCTGTTTTAATCGAAAAGAGATTTGAGCGGTTATCGTTCCGCAAGGCGTTGAACAGATCGCCCTATTCTGCCGGCCGAGCCCCATCGCGGTCGGTTTTTCGGTAAGGAAAAACTAGGGCGTCCAATTTTGTTTCGTGATTTAATAGGGATTTCCGGACCCTTGACTAATTAAACCAACTTTTTCCTGCCTCACCACCTTCAATCTCAAATTGACAGTCTCCCGGGTAATTCTTATGTTTTTTCTGGATCAGCCAATCATTCACAATAAATTTTATATCTGCTGTTATGAAATCCAATGCCAGAGATCGTTTGCTAGTTGTCGTGGGAATCTTTGGGATCGCCGGATTCCTGTACCTGTATTTTGTAAAGCTTTTCGGCCAGCACGGAAAGCCTATAACCAGTGCGTTTATTGAAGCCTATATCGGAAGGCCGGGTTTAATCTTCTTAAACGTGCTCATCTTCGCAAGTTTCCTCGCTCTGTTGCCCTACCGGCGAATCTCCAAGGAGCGCAACTGGAAATCCAAGGGTGCATTTATCGGGTTTTTAATTGCGCTGTTTACCGAGATGTTCGGGCTGCCGTTGGTGATTTATATTTTTTCACCCTTTTTCGATTACCCCATCCTTCGGCAGACCTCCCGCATGGTACTGGGAAGTTTCGGGATGATTGCCGGCACCTGGATAACTCTCATGGGGTTAATTCTGGTTGTTATTGGCTGGCGCAAGATACATGGCGCAAGGGATTTAGTGACGGATGGTATCTACAAACACATCAGGCATCCCCAATACGTGGGATTATTTCTAATTTTGTTCGGATGGCTCCTGCACTGGCCTACCCTTCTGACCCTAATTCTGTTTCCAATCCTGGTTGGAGTATATTACCGACTGGCTCTAAGGGAAGAAGCAGAAATGACTGCAGGTTTCGGAGCGGAATATGAGAATTACATGAAACAGACGCCTCGCTTTATTCCCCGCTTTAAAACGTCGAATTAAACGACGCTCTTCCCTTATTCAAGTCTTCGCGCTATAATTGGCACTGGTGTGTCGCGGCCAAAAACTGCGAACCCCACGGTGCCGATGATCCCGAAAACGAATGCCGTAATGAGGTTCGTCTGCGGGCTGATTTGCCATAAAAACGCACCGCCGAGAGCGGCAACTGCCACAAAAACATCTCGGATCAAATAGTAAAGTCCGAACATGCCCGCCTTGCAGTTGTCCGGGGACAGATCCATGATAAGCGCCTTACGGGTGGGCTCGCCGAACTCTTTGAGACCCCGCAGGATAAAAGCCGCGATCAGCCATTCCAAAGAACGACTGTAAAGAAGCGCCAGCGGGAACAAGGTGAAAAAACAAAAGGTTATGAGCACAAAGGGCTTCTTTGTGCTGCGGTCGGCCAGGTAGGCCACAGGGATATAGACCAGCACTGCTGTGATCATCTCGATGGTTGTCAGAAAACCAAACTGCACTGCAGTTACCGGCTCGGTGATGGTCTTCATGCTCCAGACCACCACGAAGGCATAGGGAATCTGCTCGCAGAACCGAATCAATATGTCGGTGGTCAGCAGGCCTTTCATGGCTGGGTTCATCAGCCGCATCAATGCGAGCGGATTTTTTTCTAGCGTCGGACCGCCGCTGTCTGACGAAGGCGTCTTATCCGGCCGATCGTCTTCGATCATCCGTTGCTGCAGCAGCAGCGCCACCACGCCCATTGCCAAGGCGGCCCCAAAAGCCATGCGAACCCCGTCGCGTTCTCCCCATACACCAATGGAAATCCCTCCGAGCAAAGGGCCGAGGGCCATAGGAATGCGGCGCACCAGCGAGTGCATGCTCACTCCCATGGTTCGCTTGTTTTGAGGCAACACTTTGTATATCAGGCTCAAGGTGGCGGGCAATGAGATGGCTGACCAGGAGATAAAAAGCACCGCTCCTGCCAACACCGCCTGCCAGGCGGGCACCAGGATGACCAGAGTAAATCCGGCCATGGCCACAAGGTTGAATCCGAATAGAGATCGCTTTGTGCCGATGCGGTCGGAAAAATAGCCTCCGATGAAGCTATAAAGGGCCGAGAGCAGGTTGTCCATGGCCTGCAGCAGGCCGATGGCCAGGGCGCCGCCCCCAAGGGCCAGCATGTAAATAGGCAAAAAACGCTCGGCCATCCGCTCCCCCATCCCCACCAGTATCACCATGGCCAGCACCCCGACGGTGCTTCGCTGCAGTCCGAGAAAGTCGGAAATCCGGGCGGCTTTGCCTGGAATGGGTTTAGGGCTTGCCATAATTTTTACCTCTGATACATCCGGACACGGATGTTTCCTACCTGTTTTATGCCACGGCCGATCGTTATCTCCCCGAGCATCGATTCTATCTGGAAGAAGAGACCAACCCTTTTCCGGTTAATACTGTCCGATCGATATTGGTTTTAAAAATAACCTCTCCACAATTATCACGGTTCATTTCGTAATCATGAGTAACCGGAAATTCGGTTTTCAACAGTCAATTCCTACTTATTCAATTGCATATTCACACCAATTTGTCTAATTGAAAGATCGGTCTTTTTTCCTTCTACTTTGACAAGCGCGCACCACGCTTATCCGTCCTAAAAAAAAGGTGGAAAACAGGACGCTTTCCCGCTATGGTGTCTTCATTTTGTTCATACCAACTAAGAAAGGAAAAATTACAATGGAAAAGTTAAAACTCGGTCCACAAACACTGCTATATCCAATGCCGGCTGTGTTAGTCGGTGCAATGGTTGGCGAAAAACCCAATTTTATGACAGCGGCTTGGTGTGGTATAGCGGCATCTAAACCCCCTGCTATCTCAGTTGCGCTGCAAAAAGTAAGGCACACCTTGAAGGGTATTAAGGAACAAGCCACTTTCTCGATTAATGTGCCTTCCGCAACTCTTGCCAAGCAGGTAGATTATTGTGGCATCTATTCGGGTAAGAAAAGAGATAAATCGGAGCTTTTCAATGTTTTCTTCGGGGTTCTGGAAACCGCGCCTCTTATCCAGGAATGTCCGGTAAACCTTGAATGTCAGGTAATCCATACCCTGGATCTGAAAAGCCACGAGTTAATGATTGGCGAAATAATTGAAACACATGTGACCGGGGATTGTGTTACCGGTGAAAAGCCCGATCCCGGGAAGGTAGATCCCCTCATTTACACCCCAGCAGTTATGCAGTACCAGCGCCTGGGCGAAATAGTCGGCAAAGCCTTTCATATGGGAAAAGATTGATAAAATCTGCTGCAACCACTGTTGTGATGTCTGAATGATGCGTGATCCCGGATGGCGCTTTTTTCTTCGGTCGCCAGTCCGGTATTTTAATGTTTTTATGAAAAAAATGGGTCCGGGACTCGATCAGTGATTATAGACAATTTGTAAATCACAAATCAGGCCCCGCCCCTATTTTATGATCAAGATCCTCATCCAGGCCTTTGATAGGTTTCGGTTTTTTTCGTGCTTCGAGTAAAATAGATGCTTAAATCGCTGGTAATTAGTAAACACAAACTCCTTTGATCCGATGATGCCCGAATCCGTAAAATAGCGGGTACGGTACCTGAATCGATCGTTTCGGCTGAGTACAAACTCCCGCTTGCGCTCCTTTTCAAGTCTCTTGTCGCCAATTACCTTGGCTCTCCCCTTCTCAGGCCGGTTAATCGCTCCGGCTTCATACACATATCGGCGATACCTTCTGATGCGCTCTTTTTTGCCTTTGACGCTGAATTCCTTTAATCCGAAATCGGTCGAAAGAAAGTTATCCCGGTTGTTGGTCTGCACATGGTAGCCAAGGGAATTCCAGCGGTAATCCTCCGGCCGGTTAACGATGCCGGCCCGCAAAGGATTTACCCTGTTAAATAAGATTTCAAACTTTTCTCCTGCTGAATAAATCTTAATTTGAGCCTGCGGGTGGGTCCGAAGTAGAATCTATAATTTTCATATACCGTGATGCCTATAGTCATGTAATATATCGGCCTCAAATTATTTAACTGGGTGAAGATCTATGTAGGCCAGACAGCTAACCAGGGTTTACCCCGTTCAATTTTTACGCAGTGAAATACGAAGTCCATTTCACCGGGGCTTCGCAGAAGACGAGCGTAGCGGATTTAACTGGGGTCTCTCCTTTATCAACGATGTCACTTTTGAACCGGTCGCCCCAGAAATAGCCACGCCGGTTATGCCGCCGGTTGTAATACCTGGCAAAGCCGAATTTTATTTCACCGACAAATTCAGAAAGGTTTGATGATTTCGCCCATAAGGACAAGATCAGTCCGTCTGCGAATACCCGGTGATTAAGCAATAAAAAACAAAAATACCATAGTAATTCATATAGTTGCAATTTGTTAGAAATCTAATAATATTCAAGTTTGACACTGATGACAATAATGCGTAGAATGTTTTTAAATTATGGAGGGTTACCATGATAAACTATACCGCAAAATATACAAAAATTGACTCCGGGTACATGGGGCAGCTTGTCGAATGGCCTGAAGTCGTCACCGAGGGAAAGGATCTTGAAGACTGTCGGTCTATGCTTCGTGACGCACTCAATGAGATGATACTTGCATATAATGAGCTTGGCAAGGAAATGCCATTGGGTAATGCTCTCATTGAACAGCTCCCCGTAGAGGTTGAACATGTCGGTCAAGCGACGTGATTTAATACGCTATTTGGAAAAGAACGGTTTCTACCTACTAAGGGAAGGTGGTAACCATTCCATTTACACAAATGCGAAAAAGGTAATTCCAATCAAGAGGCACAGACAACTCGATAGAATCACAGCCAATGAACTTTGCAAACAGGCCGGGCTAGATCCGAAATTTTAACCTCCTGTTTTCAAAAACCTACCTAATCTGATTACTACAACCTTTACAACCCCATCCAATAAACCCTTCAAATGAAGGGAGTGAGGTCGTGATGAAATATTATTATGATCGATGTGTGTGATTTTCGTCAATAATTATTCACTATTCTAGCTTTGACCCGATTTTTCTCGTTTACCGGCGCTTTCGTCGCGGTAGGAATGCCGGTTACCCGACACCCCCCGCACAGATCCCAAGCATGCGGAACTACCGCACTGGGCTCCTGCCTCAGGTCAGACGCAGAAACG
>CALZJV010000373.1 GCA_945787595.1 uncultured Desulfobacterales bacterium
TTGAAACCATTTCGAGAGGAGAGCAGCCTTTTTTCCAGGCGATGTAAATCGTTGCTGCTAAAAGAAGTGTTGTAATCAAAACGTTAGGCCAGGCATTCAACTCCCACTGGCCTGTCCATATGAATTTCCATCGATCTGAAAAAGGAGACAAATAGGGGATCGGCCACTGGTAATTATCCGGTCCCCGCGAGCCGACAAGATCGCCGAGAAGATGGAGATGGAAAACCACCAGAACTAGAAATGCCGTCATCCACCGTCTGACACCCAACCAGACGGCCGCCACCGCAAGCAGCAAGCCAAATAATAGGTTGTGGCATAGGACATGGTGATATTTACTGTACCACAGAAGCGGAGAGGTCGTTTGCTCCGTCAGTATTTCAGCAACAAAACCCAGGCCGTCGATATCCGGCACCACGCCCGCCAGAGTGACCAGCACTCTGTCCCGGGTCGTAAGATCAGCCGTATTTGCAACGACCCAGCCTGTCAATAAATGGCTTATCGGATTCATTATATTGACCCATCCAGTTCATCAGCTAGCGGGTTTTTAAGCATTTCGACTATTTGGCTGAATACATTGCAAAAGCCATCAGGATTGTTCCAAAAGCCATCAGGATTGTTCGATCGCAAATCCGTGAAGACAAAATGCGATGCCCGGGGCGCGACAAAAAGTTTGCGTTCCCTGGCATTCAGCGCTGAATCGTAGATTTTGCTGATGACCCCTTGCGGAATTACCTGATCGTTTTCAGCGGCGATGATCAAAAGACGCCCCCTATATCCGGACAAAATATCCCACGCGTCGGAATGGTGCCAGCTTTCCGATTGCCGGATGATATCAGTAAATCCTGCGTTAAAAGGGACGGTATAGGCCGTAGAAGTATACATGGCGGGGACCAAGAGAATCAAACTTTTTATTGGGTAATATTCCAGAAGCTTAACCGCTGTATAAGCTCCCATACTTGCGCCGATCACCGAGAAAGGCTGCTGAATGTCCAACGAATCGACAACGCTGCATGCCTGACAGGTCCTGCTGATCAGGCTGGATCTTTTCAACTCACCGCCGCTATTGCCATGGCCCACAAAGTCAAAGGCCGCCGAGGAAATCCCATGATTCAGAAGCTGCTCCCTGAACAATCGGAAATCCCCGCGATGGGCATTGCCGGCACCATGCAATACCAGTACCTGAGGGGGGGAGCTGTTCGATATAATGTCTCCGCTGAGTGTCCAATTTCCAGCATCAACCTGGAAAATGCGTCGCCTGGAAACTTCATTTATTAAATTTTCGATGATTTAACCCCGCTCCCACAAACAAAGTATCGCCGGTAAAATTGTAATTAAATCATCTCATTTTAAAATTTGCAACGCTCTATTTAGTACCTATTTATTGAAATCACATCATGTTTGCACATGATTTATGCCATAGCCAGATTGAATATTTTAGCCTCCGGCTCGCAGATCTTACCCTCCGGCCTGTAAGCCCTACGGGCTGGAAGCGGGCTCGGAGAGGAATGCTATCGATTTTAATAGAAAAGACAGAGCGAAGCGATACCACAAATCTTTGTAGTATATCCCCAATGAATCGGCGCAAAGATAAAACCGCCGCCAGCGATTATTTGATGGAAAAAATAACTCTGCGGTATCAAGTTAAGGTTTGTAATTCTAAATCGACCGTGCCGAGAAGAGCTCTTTGTCGCTCGATCTCCTGCTGAATGCGAAATATGGACTTGTTGACAACTGGGAGCAGGGATCTTAAATTAACGGCTGCTATAGGAACCGATAGTTCGGAGTGAGGATTCAAAATGGAGATAATAAATGGCCTTTGAAACCCGAGAAAAAGTTTTAGAAAGGATACTTGAACAGACTAAACCAAAATGCCCCCACTGCGACCAAGAAATGAACCTGTGGGAGGTACCGCCCTTCAACATCGGCGACGGTCTCGGCTGGGGAGTTCCTTTTTTATACTTATGCTTTAATGATGAGTGTTCATTATATCGCCAGGGGTGGGATCATATCGAGGATAATTACGCCCACAAAGCTTCCTATCGTTGCATAAACTATCCTGGTACCGAGCAATTCGAAATTATGCCGGTATACAGCAACATGGGCGGCACCGCTCAAATCATCGATGAACAGGCGCTTGCTGAAAAGGAAATCCTTAAAGAAGCCATCAAAAAAGGGTTCAGCATTCTGGCGGATTGTTATGTATCCAAAGACGGCCCGGCTGTCCTCCAAATACTGACGGATTCCACTGAACCGGCTCGGGTCAGATTAAAAGCGGCGGAAATAATCGGCGACATTGGTGAGTTGGAAGCTATTGAACCCATTGTTCATCTCAAGTTTGGAAATGAACTTTTACAAAAGACGGTCGATGAGGCCATAAAGAAAATCCACAAAAGATTTTTTACCCGTGAATGCCCGTTTTGTGCCGAAATCATCAAAGAGCGGGCAAGGATTTGTAAACATTGCAGTAAGGAAGTCGCGGGCGTCTAACATCGACCAGCATGGCGCTCCTCATAAGGCATATCAGTTTCATATTCTTTTGATGAGGTTTCGCTCATTGCTATTTGTTTGCGATTTGCAATTTGATGCTTGGAATTTCGAGACTTCAATTCAAAACCCTTCTTGCGATTACCCCACATTAGGTGCCCCAATTTACCCCTCCTTTTCGATTGGATACATTTCTACTTGAACTGGGTACAGAGCTGTCTGGATGACAGTCGAGAATCCCGCAAATCCGCTGAGATGACCGGATTGTTCCGGCAAAGTTGCAAAAAATCCCAAAAAAATCAATGAATCTGTATCCTTTTTCACCTTTAACCCGTCTATGAGGGTAAAAGTATTCCATTTATAAGGGTGAAAGGAGGTGACACATATGTTCGGTGCTGGATTTTGCAATTTTTCTTTCTGGTGGCTAATTCCGGTTGCGATGATGGTTTTTTGTTTTTTTAGGATGAGAGGACGAAAAGGCGCGATGATGTGCGGGTTTGGGTCCCACAACCAAGGCAGTCATGGTGTGAACCCATCGGATTCGGCAATGGAAATACTCGACAAACGATATGCAGCCGGCAAATTAGACGAAAAAGAGTATGAAAAAAAGAAAATCATTTTAACCTGGGACAAGTGATCTATAACAAACTATAATCATTTAACTTACGGGAGATTTATTATGCACACACCTATCAATGCACACAAAATAGAGGATGAGCAATCTGCAAAGGACATTAGCCAAATCGTCAACGACAAGGTAACCATGTTGATAGCGGCCGGTGCCGCCATGGCGGCCAACTGTGAGCCCTGCCTGAATAAGATTATTCCTGATCTGATAGAAGCAGGCGTGGCCGAGGCTGATATCCGAAAAGCGGTGGAAATCGGCCAATTTGTCAAGGACAAACCGGCTGCTATTATGAAAGAGGCCGCTGATGCACTTGCAGGTACACGCTTGTCGGGACAGCACAAATCCGAAGGGTGTCCGTCAGATAATGTGAAAGCGGCGGGTGGCTGCTGCGGGTAGTTTAAATTCAGGTAAAAAAACCTCTTGACAAGGAGCGACCGGTAGATTATATTTCGATGTATGTCGAATAGTAAAAATAAAAATATTGAAAAATTCGCTGAAATATTCAAGGCCCTTTCGAATCCAAACCGGTTGAGACTTTTTATGCGCCTGGTCACCTGCTGCAAGCCGGGGACGGTGACCAGCATCAGCGCCAATACCGCTTCGGAGGGATGTGCCTGTGTCGGAGAGCTCGGAAAAGATCTCAACATAGTGGCGTCCACAATCTCACATCATATGAAGGAACTTCGCCAGGCAGGCCTCGTTCGCATGGAAAGGCGGGGGCAAAGAATCGAGTGTTGGATCGACCCTGAGATCATCGCAAACTTGCAGGGCTTTTTTTCATAAAAATCGGGTTTTGGTTTTTTTTCACGTTCTATTCGATAGTTTTCGAATAATTAAATAATATCAACCAGCAAGGAGGCAAAAATGCAGATCAGAGACAAAGAAGATATTCGGCAGGCGGTTCGTGAGAGATATGGGCAGGTAGCCCGGAGTGGAGCCATTTCTTCTATCGCAGGTCCGGAGACATCCTGCTGCGGGCAATCCGGCCCATCCGCAGAAAATGCTTCGGCAGCATCCTGCTGCGACGGTCAAGAAATCACCTCACAGCAACTGTCCACCCTAATGGGCTATTCCAAAGAAGATATTGAAAGCGCTCCTGAGGGTGCGAATATGGGGCTGGGATGCGGCAACCCGGTCGCCCTGGCTTCGCTTAAACCAGGTGAGACGGTCGTGGATCTGGGCAGCGGCGGCGGATTTGACTGTTTCCTGGCGGCCAGGCAGGTGGGTAACACCGGTAAGGTCATCGGAGTTGACATGACGTCGGATATGGTGAGCAAAGCCAGAACGAATGCCGAAAAAATCGGGACAAATACGGTCGAATTTCGATTGGGCGAAATCGAACACCTGCCGGTGGCCGATAACACTGCGGATATCATCATGTCCAATTGTGTCATTAATCTTTCCCCCGACAAGCAAAAAGTATATGGCGATGCCTTTCGGGTGCTCAAGCCCGGCGGTCGATTGGCGATCTCCGACGTTGTCGCCACCGCGCCGCTTCCCGACGAAATCCAGCAAGATCTGGCGCTTCTATCCGCCTGTATCGGTGGCGCCGCCACGATTGATGATACGGAAAAGATGCTCGAAACAGCCGGTTTTCAGAATATCGAAATTAAACCCAAAGCAGAAAGCCGCAAACTCATTTCAGAGTGGATTCCGGGGAAAAGCAAAAACGCCGGAGACTATGTTGTTTCCGCTTACATTAGCGCTGTAAAACCACTTACACCAAGGTGATCAATATAAGTTTGAAATGGCCGCAAAAAGGCGCAAAAAGCACAAAAACAAAATTTCAAGGCGTGTAATTTCAATGTGTTACAATGAACAAAATCGAAGTTCTGACTTTTTGCGAATTCATCAAGTTTGAAATTAAAAAGAGGAGATAAATTGAATGCACCCAAAAAGAAAACATCTAACAGCAGATGAAATCGTGATACAAATGAGTGAGTTGGCTGAAAAAAAGTATAATTGCAGTCAAATCCTGATGATTCTGGCTTTGCAGCAGGAGGGTAAAGAGAATCCCGGTTTGGTCAGGGCCATGTCCGGGTTGGGCGACGGATGCGGCTTTTTCAATGAAACATGCGGTATCATGACCGGAGCCGCGAGTCTGCTTGGCTGGTATGCAGGTAAAGGCGCTGATGGTGAAGAAGAATCCGAGAAATTCCTTCCCATGCTTCAAGATTTAGGCGACTGGTTCCAGCAGGAAATCGGGGCAAAATATAGCGGCACTCGCTGCAGGGATATTGCAGGCGATTTGGTTGGGACACCTGAAGTCAAGCAAATTTGTGGCGGGATCATTTTTCAGACATATAACAAGGTGAATGAAATATTGGTATCCAATAATTGTTTCGATCTTAATAAGGGATAAGAAGGGGGTGCTATGGAATCAGACAAAGTAAAGCATGGCATGACAAAAACCATATTGTGCGTGGATGATGAACCCGCGATCCTGTCATCTTTGGCTCGGTTGCTGCGTCCACTCCCCTACCGTGCGGTTACGGCCACTGATGGCATAACGGCGCTCGAGATGGTCAATCAGGAAAAGCCTGATTTGGTTATATCGGATGTCAAAATGCCACGCATGGATGGATATGAATTTTTAAAACAATTGCACGCTAAGGGTTTGCAAGAATTGCCTGTCGTACTGCTGACCGGTGATGATAATCTTGCGCGGGGATATCAGGAAGGTTGTGTCTATTACATCACAAAACCATATAAAAATGATTATCTTCTTAATATTATTGAGTATGTAATAGGGGAGCCAACTGAAGAACGGAAAGAATGGCTTGAACAAAGGCTATAATCGCCGCTGGACGTCGAGATTACCATGGTAGCGGCTTCCGGCACCTGAATAATATCCTGCCATAATTGCTGTTGGCAAGTGCCTATTCAGAATGGAGGCTATCACAAACAACGGACTGCGGTTTTCAGGCTCAGGAAATTTTCACAAAGACTCCGGGCTGATGCTCCCTATATGTTTCTTTGCACATTCACATTTTCACTGTCGTAGGTGCGGAAAATCAGCTTCTCTCTCTCCAATCGATCTTTTGGGAAAGGCTGAAGCACAAGGGATTCTAATTCATAAATGGCCTCCCTTTTTGATGGAATTGCTTCCATCCCCTCTCCTGTTTTTTTTCCGGACACGGTGTCCAGCACAATGGCTGTTTTGCCATCGGACACCACCGATAATGGAATCTGGTAATTATCCAGTAATCTGGCAGCGGCGACGATCTCCCTCTCACGCGACCCTAAAGACCCCGCACCACAACGGATGGCCATAAACCGGGTTTTACCACCGTCTGCACTTATCACCAGATCCAGCTGGGACCGGTAAAGCTCACCGGCAATGGTCAATTCGAGATCAGCGTCAATCTGGATATCTTCTTTCAAATAGCCTTTTTGCTCCACCAAATACCGTTCAATGGCCTGGCGGTTCTCTTCCGCCCCGATGTTGGGCACGTCTTTGCCGGTGATAAAATCGGTGATCATTGTATAGGGTTTGAGTGTCTTAGACACTATTAACTCCTTACATATTCATACGACACCCGTTACGATGTTGCCCTTTCCAACGAAGGTGTCATGATTCGTTTGGCGTCGCTCCAAAGACCTTCTAGGTCATAAAATTCACGAACCGGTTCATAAAATACATGAATGATCACATGCCCATAATCCATCAGCACCCAGTGGCCGTCTTTGGTGCCTTCAACGCTTAAGGGCGTTATTTTATGTTTTTTCAAATCCGTTTTAATAAAATCCGCAACCGCACTGACCTGGCGGTTTGATCGGCCGCTGCAAATTATGAAAACATCCGCGTATGAGGTCAGATCAGCCACGTCAAGTACCACCACATTGGTGGCTTTTCTGCCCAAAATTGCCTTGATATAAAGATCCAGAGACGGATCTATTTTTTTTGTCATAAATAAAGCCCTCTGGAGTTAATAAATTCTGCCGCTTTCCAGGGCACTAAATATCCGATCGACCGGCCCGCTTTTATCAGGCTGCGAATTCTGGTTGAAGAAATGTCCAGGGCGGTTACTTCAAAAATATAAATTGGCTGTTTATCCCCGGCCAGGTAGCAGGATTGTTCTTCGGAAAATTTGTAGTCCCCTGATATACTGGATTTCAAATGATCGTGCATGTCTTCCCATCCAACACTGCTTGAACGGCTGTCTGTTTTCGGACGATTAATGACGATGATCGGTACCTGCACCAGCAACTCCTCATAGGATTTCCAGGAATCGATCTCCAGGAATGCATCCAACCCCATAACCAGGTAGATCTCCGATTTTTCAGGTAATGCGCTTTTGAAATGGTTGACCGTATCGATAGTGTACGATGGCCCGGATCGTTTCAACTCGACATCGGACACGCTGAGTCCGGCGGTATCTTCAAGTGCTAGATTGAGCATGTGCAGGCGGTCGCCGGCATCCACCACCTCACCGGGTATTTTGTGGGGTGGGAGGGCGGCCGGTATTAAAAAAATTTCCTCCAGTTCAAAACCTTCTTTTACTTCCAACGCCGCTCGAAGATGCCCCAGATGAATCGGGTTGAAAGTTCCACCGAA
>CALZJV010000374.1 GCA_945787595.1 uncultured Desulfobacterales bacterium
TGAAACCTGACACCTGAAACCTTGAACAGATTTGATCTATGGCAGAGCCGATCACCTCTGACCTGGCCCTGAGGACCAGGTTTTCGATTTTGAATAAACCCTGTTGTTTTTGCAATCTTAGGGTCAACCCTGAGGTTGCCGCACCCGGGTAAATAATGCAAGAGTTTGGGTACAAAATCAACTGAATTGTGGTGAAGTCCGTTTTTCGGTTGGCAGAATGCGAGCGCACCGCCGGAGGTAAATTTAACGGGGATTGATGTTGGTCCCAACGCTGCAGCATTGGGATTGAGTAGACCGCAAGGGGGAAGCCTGCAAAATGGATAGGGATGATAAAAGCAGAACCCGGAAAAAAAATGAAGCACGGGCCCTGCAGCGCCTGGGCGAACAACTGGTCGCCCTGCCTCACGGCTTGCTTGAGACCATGGAGCTGCCGGACGAGCTTCTGACGGCCATCGAATTGGCATGTAAAATAAAGAGCCATGGCGCCCGGCGCAGGCAGATTCAGTACATCGGGGCCCTCATGCGGCATATCGACCCGCAACCCATCGCAACCGCACTCGAACGCATCCGTAGGGGTAACTTAGGGAAATAACCCGGCGCCCGCCGAAAACGCGAAATTTCAACAGCTTTAAGCCATTTATCTAAATTGTTGCACCGGTTAACCTTAGAAATTGCATGGAACGGCTGTCAACTATGGACGGGATGTTGCTTGATCGATAAGTTTAAAAGATGTATATTTGATCACTGTCCGAATGTATACGGAAAGGAACCCGGGAAATGCTAATTTAAAGGAGGGGCACAATGAAGAAAGCCATCTATCCGAATCTTTTTAAACCCATGAAATTAAAAGGCTTGAGGTTAAAAAATCGTATTACCATGGCCCCGCTTTATCTCGGTTATGCCGCTGATGGTGGAACTGTATCCCCCCTGCTGCTTTATCACTACAAACTCATGGCCCAAAGCGGGGCGGCCATGATTGTGGTTGAAAATGCAAGCATCACGGCAGGCGGCAGCGGTTCTCCACGAACCATTCGTTGTGACCACAACCGATACTTGCCCGGTCTTGAAAAGCTTGCGGTGGCGATTAAGGACCAAAAGAGCCGTGCCTGTCTTCAGTTGAATCACGCCGGGCGTTTTGCCCATGTATCCGGGCCGGTGGCGCCCTCAGCGGTAGCTGCGTTTAAAAGAACCCCCCGGGCGCTTTTAAAAAAGGAGATTCAAACGATTGCCAAGCAGTTTGCCAATGCCGCCTTGAGAGTAAAAAAAGCCGGTTTCGATCTTGTGGAGCTTCACGGCGGGACCGGTTATCTCCTGGCCCAGTTTGTGTCGCCGCGAACCAATAAGCGCACCGACAGTTATGGCGGAACGCTGTCCAACCGTATCCGGTTTCCCCTGGAAGTTTTAAAACGGGTTCAGGATCAGGTAGGAGATTTTCCGGTCGGATATCGTTTTCTGGCCGATGAGTGGCTGCCGGATGGCCTCCAGGTAAAAGAATCGGCTGTGCTGGCCCAGGCATTGGCAGAAAACGGCGTTGCCTATATTTCGACCATGGGCGGAACTTACGAATCGTATTATCTGCCCGAGGTCGTCAAAAAATCCAAAAAACCGGGCTACATGGTATCGCTTGCCGCTGCCGTCAAAAAAAACGCGAAGGTCCCGGTGATTGCGGCCGGCAGAATCTCAACTCCCACCAGGGCGGAATCCATCCTGAAAGCTGGAAAAGCGGATCTTATCGGATTGGCACGTGTGTTATGGGTGGATCCGCAATGGCCGCAAAAAGCCCGCAATGGACAGGAGCGTGGCATTTTATTTTGCAGCCCCAAATGCGACGCCTGCATGCAACTGGTCATGCAGGGCAAGCCGGCCTTCTGCCCGAGATGGACCAAGGAAAAGCGAAGCGTCTATCGCGAGCTGTTTCAATAAATACGAGGCCTTTAAATGAGAAGATTTGTGTATTTAATTTTTTGCGCCATCCTTGCGGTTTCCATCCCTGGGTTCTTACTTGCATCCAATAAAACCGTCAAAGTCGGCATATATCAAAACAAGCCGAAAGTATTTATCGACTCGGCCGGCGAGCCCCAGGGCTTTTTTATTGATATCTTAGACCACATCGCATCAAAAGAGGGTTGGCAACTGGATTATGTCGCGTCTACCTGGGAAAAAAACCTCGAGAAACTGGAGAAAGCAGAAATCGATCTCATTTTGGACATCGCTGAATCGGAAGTGAGAGCTGAATTATTTGACTTTAACAAAGAAGTTATTTTCTCTAATTGGGCGACTGTCTATGTGCAGAAGCATTCGAAGATTCAATCCATTCTGGATCTCAAAGGCAAAAAAATCGCTGCAATGAAAGGAGACATCTCTTATGAAGATTTTAGTCGCAACATGGAAAATTTAGGGATTTACGGTACATTTGTAGAAGTCGATGAATTTTCGAATGTTTTTGAATTGATTGCGCAGAAAAAGGTGGGTGCCGGCATCATCAGCCGGCTATACGGCCTGCAGCACGAAGACAAATATAAAGTGGCTAGAAGCACTATCATTTGCTGTCCCCGAAACCTTTTTTTTGCAGTGCCCAAGAATAAAAATCAGGATCTTATTAAAAAAATCGACCAGCATCTTTATCAGTTAAAAAGAGATGACCGGTCGATCTACTACACCTCTTTGATTAAATGGATAGAAGGCTTTTCTCCCTATAAATTTCCGACATGGCTAGTTTGGCTCCTGATATTGACCTGTGGTACATTGGCATTTTTTACTGCAGGAATTGTGGTCCTAAAAATGCAGGTCAATAGGAGAACTACCGAATTGAGAAAAATGAACGAGGAATTAAGAAATGAAATTGCTGATCGGAAACTGGCTGAAGAAGAAAAAGAAATGCTTCAGGTGCAGCTCATTCAAGCGCAAAAAATGGAGGCAATCGGAACGCTGGCCGGAGGAATTGCCCATGATTTCAACAACAGTCTTCAGGCCATTTCCAGTTATGTTCAATTGATGAGGTTTGAAAAAGCAAGCGATTCTCAAGATTCAAATTACCTGAGTAAAATATTAAATAGTATAGAAAATGCAAACAATCTCACGAAACAGCTGTTAACGGTGAGCCGGAAAATTGAAAGCAAATTAAAACCGACAAACCTCAATGATCAAATCCTGCAGGTGCAAACACTCCTGGAAAGAACCATCCCCAAAAGGATAAAAATCGAGCTCGATTTGGGCAAAGACCTGAAAATTATTCATGCAGATTCAGGGCAGATTGAACAGATCCTTTTAAATCTTGCGCTGAATGCAAGCCACGCCATCCCTGACGAAGGAAAAATAACCATAAAAACCAGAAATTTTGTGTTGGATGAAGATGTTCGTACAACCCATTGGGGAACATACCGGGGGGAATATGTACTGTTGAATATTGCCGATACCGGACATGGCATTGAAAAAGAAGTTCAACATCGTATGTTCGAGCCTTTTTTCACGACAAAAGCACCGGGACAAGGTACCGGCCTTGGGTTATCTATGGTTTACGGTATTGTAAAAAACCATCATGGTCACATCGAGTGCGATAGTGAGCCGGGAGCGGGTACCCGTTTCAACATTTATTTTCCGGTCGCGAAGTCTGAAAATATGCTGAAAGACGAAATATCCACAAAAAAAGAAAAAATAGAGACGGGAAATGAGACCATCCTTTTGATTGAAGACGTTGAATCAATCTTGGATGCCTTAAAAAGAATGCTGGAGCGTTTTGGATACGCAGTTAAAACTGCCACAAATGCAGAAAAAGCCATTGAAATCTATCTGGCAGAACAAGAAAGCATCGATCTGGTCATACTTGCCTTAAATATGCCCGGAATGGGTGGGCGTAAGTGCCTGGAGCGGCTGCTTGAAATCAAGCCGGAACTAAAAACGATTGTTACCAGCGGTTATACATCAGCCGCAAATTTTAAAAACGTCCATAAAAACGACACTTCCGTATTTGTTGAAAAACCCTATCAGCTGGAGGATCTGCTCAGGATAATAAGGAAGGTTCTGGACGATCATCCATAAATTAAACAACGAGATCAGATATCGTTGATTGGTTGATTAGTTGATTGGTTAAGTGGTTATAAAAATGGATTTATGCCATATTTGTAAAATAATTGGACACTTCATGTTTCAACAATCGTAACATTCTGAAATTATGAATATAATTTACCTAATCAACCATTCAACCAGTAAACTATTCAACGAGGTCTGGAGATAGGGCAGATTATAAATTTTTGTCAGTAAACCGATAATCTTTCGACTAACAGTAGAGATTTTTTAGCGAAACCTAAGGAATGCGAATTAATTGAGGGGTCGGGGAGTTTTCAGCGTAAGCCTATATTTATAGCGGAGTGGATGATCGCCACCGAAAACGGATGCTGTCTGAGACCATTAGGGATTGTTATAGATGAACAGCCTTGAACTGCAGCTCTTATTTAGTGCCCGTCCATGAATCGGTTAAAATCAGTTTGGGCACTCAGTGGTGTTTCCAATCCAGAAATGTGGATTTTTGTCCAAGGTCAAGGAAATCAAGAGTTTGTGCGGAGACGTAGCTGGCTACGTCGCACAAACAAACGCGCCGATTGACGCCGAGATTGGGCAAAAAGACCATTTATGGATGGAAACTATTTAACATCCAATCCCGACATTGCACACAATACTCCGTTTTCATTCTGATTGCTGTTTAATTATTACGATGCCTTAGGGTCGAGTTCATGCGGTTTCGGTGGCGATTATCCATGCAGCGGGTCGGCTTTGAGAAACTCCCCGACCCCTCAATGAATTAACGTGCCCATCGTTTTGTCTTTCGGCCGGCGTCGCTGCTGCCTCCAAGGCACTGGTGTGAAAGATGATCCAAAATCCGTCGTAATCTACCCCGGCCTGTTTAATCCGCAGTCCTAAATTTCGTTCGTGCCGCTGAATCAATACTTTATGCTATGTCTCTTTTGCCAGAAAATAGGTTTCGACAGCAACCTTTGGGTCAATTTTCGCCAGGCTTCAGGAAGCCAATGATGGCCATGGTCGAAGTGACCAACCGCTGCAACATGGCCTGCCCGGTTTGTTTTACCGATGCCGATCATCCCTCGCAGGATGTTTCCATTGACAAAATACGCCTTTATTTGCAACGTCTGCTGGAAATCACGGAAACTCCCATTCCGATTCAAATCAGCGGCGGAGAACCGACCCTGCGAGGTGATTTGCCGGAGATAATTTCGTTGGCAAAAAGCCTGGGCTACCGAAATATCGAACTGAATACCAATGGCATTAAAATAAGCGAAAGTGTCGCATTTCTCTCTAAACTCAGGAGAAAAGGGCTCACCGCCGTCTATCTTCAATTTGACGGACTGAAAAAGGAGACAAGCCTCAGGATCCGCGGCCGGGACATGACAGAGGTGCGCCACAAAGCCATTGAGACGATTCGAGGGTCCGGATTATGTTGCACGCTGGCCGTAGTTGTGACGCGTGATGTTAACGAGAGAGAAATTGGTGGCATCGTGCGTTATGGGATCGAGAATATTGATGTGGTAAGAGCGATTAACTTTCAGTCGGCAGCACGTTTTACCGGCCGATTTGAAATAGACGAACATTATAAAGGTTATGATATGCAGGAGCTCCTTAATCTTATCGAGGCCGAAACCGGAGTTCCTGCCGACAGTTTTCGCTCCGAACATCTCGGACATCCAGGTTGTAACGCCATGTCGCCGGTGTTCCTGGTCGACGGTAAACTCGAACCCCTATTCAAGTACATTAGCAATCAGGATACCCTCGCATTTTTAGGAGAAGAACCGCGTTCTAAGATTCTGGCTTTATTTGCCGGCAAAAAGACTTTTTTCTTTCGACACCTATTAAATACCGAGGCCTGGAAATTGATCGCCAAAGCGTCACCGATCTTTGGTACAAGCCCCTATAATGTGCTTCACACAAAAAATCTCCTGCTTTTTGCAAAATCTTTCATGGAAAAGGACGCTCTCGATCCGGCTAGAATCCGTCAGTGCTGCTATGCGATATCCGGCGAAAAAGGTGTATTCTCTTTTTGTGCTTATAACAACCTATTCCGCTTTAATTATTGACGCTGAGCCGGCCCTTAGGGTTCACGAAGAAATAAATTCACAATTTTGGGGGTTGAGGCGCCCGTCTGGCAAGGCGCGGAAGCACAGGAATATCGGGCATATTCCGAGCTTCCGCAACGCAGCCAGACGGGATGGATCGACGTCCAAAATGTGAAGTTATTTTTGAGTGAGCCTTTGAGGAATGGATTCTAGTTCTAGTAAAAAAATAATATCAGACAGGATTCAGGCGATTTGGAAGAGTACTACCGTCTAATTGCCACCTATAGTCCGGACAGCCACCCCGACCTTTTCCCCAACAAAGAACACAAACTGGCCTATTGGATCAATGCCTACAATGCTGCCGTGATCAAAACGGTCCTGAGCTACTATCCCATTACTAGCGTGTTAGATGTCAAACAGCCGGCTGTCTTTTTCTTTTTATCGGATAAGAGCGGTTTTTTTGTCTTCCAGCGTTTAATGTTTGGTGGCAAAGCCACCAGCCTTTACTATTTGGAAAATGGGGTCATTCGCAAGCGGTTCGGCGACCCCAGGATTCACTTTGCGTTAAACTGCGCTGCACTGGGATGCCCGCGTTTGCCGCGGCAATCATTCAGCGGAGAAGCCCTTGACCATCAGCTTGAGAACGAGACACGCCTTTTTCTTGCCGAAGAACGCAATTTTAAGATCGACCACCATGAAAAGACCATCTATCTGTCTTCGATTTTTCAATGGTATGAGGAGGATTTCCTAAGCTGGTACCATAACAGGTTCCCGGGACACCCAGCCAGTCTGATAAAATATATTGCCCTCTACCTTACCCCCGAGAAAACAGCAGAGCTAAATAAATATGGAGATGACTACCCAGTGCGGTTTGTTCCGTATGATTGGCAACTCAATGATCAAAAAAATCATCAAGCATCCCCGGACGACTCGATAGCGCGCTAGGCCGCCCTTTGCCATTTATTTTCCAAGCAAACGTTTTTGGATTTCGGTTCCGGCCCATTTCTTATCTTTTTTACGAACCCCCTCCAGGTAGAGTTCCGTAATTAAGGCTGCATGGTTTTTGGCCGTATTGTAGCCGCTGGACACCGCCTGGTCGATAATGCTCCAATCATTTGTCCGGGTGAATTTTTGAAATGAAGTCAGCAGTTCGGGGAAAAACTCCTTGGCCAATCCATCCAGAAAGGCGGCATAGAAGGCCAGTGAGGCTGTTTTTTGTTCCTTTATAATATACTGAAGTGTTCCGAATTCATTCGTGTCGGCCAGGAGGTCTTTCACGGCCCGCGCCAGGTACTCCACCGGCGAATACTGGAATGCGGCAATAACTTCGCGCCAGGTGTCCCGGTCAAAGTCGGTATCCTGCAATTCGCCGATTTCATGATATATGTATGTTTCCTTAAGAGCTGCCAGGATTGTCGTCAAATGGGGCTGTAGCGCCTTGGGCTGATGGTCTGTCAATCCACAGCAATCCAGTGCAAATTTGAGAGCTGGCCGGGCTGATTTTTTTATGTAAAAAATGCTGTCCCAAATAAAAAGCCTGGCGGATTCCTGGCGCAAAATTACGCAATCGTCCTGGGTAAGGGCCGGGATGGTCAGAAGATCGCGTGCCAGTTCACGGCCAAGGGTATAGATCATGGTTTCGCCCAAATTTGTTTTCTCTGCGATGTCGGCCAGGAAAAAAGTGGGCTTGAGGCTGCGGGCATAACCGGCGCCGTAAAAAATGTTATGCGGCTCCAGGACCGTATTGATGCCGACGGTATCAAAAGGATCAAATGTTCTTCCGTTAATGGTTAATTCCTCAAAACCATTTTCGGTATGGTTTTCCCATTTGTTTTCTTTGACTTCAATCCATTCCAGGACCTTGGCGGAGTCGCTTTCCTCCCAGGCCGGAAGTCCCTTTTCCCATTTGTAGAGGTCTCGCAAACGCAATGCCAAGCCGCAGATTGAAAACATGCCCGCGTGAAATGCATCGGAGATATCACAATTATGAAGAACCTGCCGGGTTATATCATCTATATCGAGCATCGGTTTTTTAGTTTGGTTCTCGGAAATAAATAAATCCGCCACGGCGGGCTTGTCTTCGGGTCGAGTTCATGCGGTTTCGGTGGTGATTATCCGTGCAGCGGGTCGGCTTTGAGAAACTCCCCGCCCCTCTTATTAATTTTTTCCCGCGACCCTTACAGCAGGCCGGCGAAAATTGGTTTTTTCAATAAGGATAAGGTCTAAATTGAAATCTGCAAACAATATTGGGGCCACCGCCAATTCCAATGGTAAATATTCGCATCAAATCCTTTAAGGTTGATTCGTTCCCAAATTTGATAAAAAGATAGAATTAAACAATTCGTTTTTGGTTTGCCGATTAATAAAATGAATTCGAATTACTTTAAAGGAAAAGATAAGGGTCGCATCTTAAATATTAAATATTGAAGAAAGCGAAGGCAGTTGGGGATTTATCTTTAACTGCCTTTTTGTTTTAATTGCCTTATAAAACCGATTCCATCCTTATTCCGGGCGGTGGGTGGGATAAGAATAAAATCAGCTCCGCCGCTTCCCTTTGATTTTGAGTTTGTGCCTGGCTTGATAAATGTCGGTTTGCATAAGACAATTTTATCGGACGGCATTTTACCGCAGCAAAATAAGACAGCCAAAATTCTGTTTGATAAAATTCCTTATGTATAAATGCACGTTATCATGACAGGCGCAAACGGCTGAGACAGACAAGCAGCGGTTCCTTGTTTTATTTGTCAGCTACTTTTTCTACAAATGCTTTGGCATTAACGATCTGAATGCCGTGAAAATGTTTTAGTTCCAGCAAGTGGTTGTCACCGGAGACAATATAATCGGCTTTGACTTCCAGGGCGCAGGCCAAAAATTTATTGTCGGCTGGGATCTGTTTTGATCTTGTCAGTCTGGTAGAGGTCTGCAGTGACAACAAAGGCTTTTTCTCTTATCAGGCTTATGATTGATACCTCTTCGCCATCTTCGAGAAGAAGTTGTTTGCGGATGTGCGGTTTAAGGAGGGTGTTTCCAATTTCTTTTAAAATCTCTTCTGAAACGGCGAGCTCAAAGGTGCCGGAAACCCACAGATCTTGGAGTTGAGGGCTATAGTTTTTATCGGCAAACAAGCCGCTGATAAAAAGATTGGTATCGATGACCGCCCTAACTGGCTTTTTTTTCTTCAAGCCGCACCGCCTCAACCGCCTCATCCACTATTTGCATAATCTCTTGCTCTGAGTAGCCCTGAGCCCGCTTTCTCAATCTGCCAAGCGTCTGTTGCATCCGCTCTTCCCAGGGCAGTTCACCGGCGGGCTTGATCGCCTGTTGCACTTTGGTTTTTATGATCACCGCATCGATAAGATTAACGATCATTTTTCTGTTCTCCGAGTCCATGAGTTCCACTTCCTTGAATCTTTCAAACAGCTCCAGGTCATTGAGCTGACAGCGGCCGTCTTTGGGCACATTATTGAAAATCAGATAGTCTGCGCTGATGTCAAGGCCTTCAGCGATTTTTCTTAAGGTATCGGCTGTCGGAATGATCCTTCCGTTTTCATATTTGCTTAAAAGCTTGGAATTGACCCCACTTTTTTTCTCAAGGAAGGTTTGGGAATAACCCTTTTCTTGTCTTAATTGCTTGATTTTTTCACCCAGTGTCATTGGCGTCATGACGGTGCCTCCTTACGGTTTTATTGGGCATTATAGCACAGGATTTTAAAACTGCCTTGTTTAGACAGGAGAAAAAATTTGTCGACAAGGCACGATATATCTTATATATCACCTTAAAAGGTAACAAATAAGATATATCATTGTTTTTGGATTTAGCCAATATTTTTGTGACAGCTTTTTTGGGGGGGATTTTCAACAGTAAAAAAGTCAATCCATTGATATTTTACCGAGCAACAAGTTGTGTTATAAGAGCCCTGTTAACTTCAAAACCACCTTACTGTCTGGAAAGAAACGGCTTGCCACAGATATGAGTACTGCTTTATTAACTGCCAAAAACTCCGGCATAAAGTCCCGGGATGGTGTCAGAATTTTATCAGGATTTACCATCG
>CALZJV010000375.1 GCA_945787595.1 uncultured Desulfobacterales bacterium
CGGTAAGCTCACCGATGAAGAGTTTGCAATCATGAAAACCCATTCTACAATAGGCGGGGATGTTCTGGCGCAGACAGTGACAGAACTGGGAGAGCAGTCATTTCTGACTCTTGCGAGAGAAATAGCCTATTATCACCATGAAAAATGGGACGGCAGCGGTTATCCGAGGGGATTGAAAGGCGAGGAGATACCCCTTTCAGCCCGAATCATGGCTCTGGCTGACGTGTATGACGCCCTATCATCCAACCGTCCATACAGGAAAGCCTTGCCTGATGACACGGTATATAAAATCATTACCGAAGAAATGGGAGAAAACCACTTTGATCCGACGATCCTGGAAATATTTTGCAAATGTAAGGAAGCGTTCAAGCAAGTAAAACTTGCATTCCACACTTCCCACTAAGGGTGCTGTTTGCGCGGGACTGCGCAACGCATTTTTGGTCCACCAGAGCCGCTATTCGGTCTGAGCAGCAGATTCAATGACGTTGGTCTATCCAAAAAAAACGGAGGGGTCACGTCTTCATTTTTGACTTCATGTCAAAAATGAAGACGTGACCCCTTTGTTTTTTAAAACACGGGAAATACAAATGCCTTACACAATCAAAATTCTGATAGAATAAAAGGAAACTTTAAAAGAAATAATTTTTGAACGAGGAGATCATACGGGAATCATTCATATTTTTTCTGCAATGGAGGGCTGCACAGCTTACAAACCATAGCGTGGCAAAAAGAGCCATAAAACATTTTTCAAATATGGCTCGGGCCGCTGCCTTCATTATTATTTCTCTATCATCGACAAAGATTTCGGGGTGTGTTATTTGAGTGTACCAAATTGGGCTCCGTTCAGGCTTCAGTGACTTAACCTTTTAAACGGAGATGATAATTGCCAGATGCAGAGGGCAGAGGACGGAGGGCAGGAGACAGAGGACAGAGATATTTGAAGTCGGAATGCGGAATGGGGAATGCGAAATTAAGTGATTGCGGATTGCGGAATGGGGAATGCGGAAGGAAGATTGTGGAAGGAGAAATAAGTAGCGGAAAGCTCTGTGCATGGCGCTTAGAGCAGAGGGCCGAGTCTAAATTCAAACTTGTATGAAACTTCATCAGAATTGCGTAGTGTCGGCCACCGTGCCGACCATAGCCTGGAGGGCACGGTTGCCGCTCTACATTGCCAAAGTTTCTTTTTCGATTTGACTGGCCGTTTTTTTGGCGGGCGGCTGGGCTGACACCTGAAACCAGACACCTGACACCTTTTAGACCATGAAACCCATTGAAATTGAAGATTTAGACAAATTGCGCGGGATACGGCTCAAGGAAAACGACACTTTTTGTTTTCGCTGCCACCCGGAGGTTGAGTGCTTCAACCAGTGCTGCCGCAATTTAAACCTTTTTTTGTATCCTTACGATGTTCTGCGGTTAAAACAATCTTTAAGCCTCTCTTCAGACGCGTTTCTGGATCGGTATGTCGATATTGTCTTGCGACCCTCCAACTTTTTCCCGGATGTGCTTTTGCGTATGGACGAGAATCCGGACAAAACCTGCCCGTTTTTGATCGAATCCGGTTGCAGCGTTTATCCGGACCGGCCGGATACCTGCAGAACATTTCCCGTTGAGCAGGGAATGCTGTATGATGCCGATCGAAGAAAGGAGACGCCTGTTCATTTTTTCAGACCGCCGGATTTTTGTCAGGGGCAGTACGAAAAAAAAGAATGGACCATACCTGCATGGACGCGGGATCAGGAGGCCGAGCGGTATCACAAAATGACGATTCGGTGGGCGGGCCTAAAGCGGCTGTTTCAAAACGATCCCTGGGGATTTGAAGGCCCTGAAGGACCCAAGGCAAAGATGGCTTTTATGGCCACTTACAACATCGACCGGTTCCGGGATTTTGTGTTTCAAAGCAGCTTTTTAAAACGCTACAAGTTAAAATCTGCGCTTCTCAAGAAGCTGAAAACGGATGATGTGCAATTGTTGAAATTTGGTTTTGAGTGGGTAAAGGTTTTTGTTTGGGACCTGAAAAGTAAGCAAATCAGACTACGGTAGTTTTTTTGCGGATTCGTTGGAATTGTGGAATTTGTGCTTCTCTATTCATGCCCCGTCAGTGGTATTTTGTCAGTGGTCCGTTGCGGGATAAACGGTCCTGGGGCCCGACCCCCATTCAGGAAAAACTAACATTAAAACGATTTCAAATGGTGGTAAAACGCTCACAAAAAACGAAAAGGAAAAGCGTAACAAACAGTTTGTGTATATTAATAGATTACGAGACAGTTCTTAAATATAAAATATCATGAAGTAAATCCTTCATGGAATTATACACTTTACCCTAACTAATTACGGAAAAAAATTCCAGATTATTTCTTTCTCGACCCTAAACAAGTTCCGACCAATCTTGCGCTTTGAATCCACGGATGATCGTTAGGAATGAATTTTTTCTTGCCAGCTACTTTTTCCAGAGGAATAAGTTTGAATGAATCTTTATCTACAGCAATCATATTGCCAAATTGTTTTTTAAAAATCGTTTGAACACAGGTGGTTCCCAATCTGGTTGCAAGAAGTCTGTCGGCTGGAGAAGGCGTTCCTCCTCTCTGTAAATGACCAAGTATTGTAACTCTGGATTCAAGACCTGTCATGATCTCCAGTTTCTTTGCCAGTTCAAGAGTGGTCTTTTTTTTGGACTTTATTAATTCAATCTTCTTATTGAGTTCTTTGTTTTCTCCTTTTGTAGTTGAAGGTCTTCTTAAAGCATTGACCTTGTTGATCTTCTTACGCTCAGCAATAGAATATGATCCTTCGGCAATAGCTACAATACTAAATCTTTTACCTAATCTAATCTTTTTTAGAATAGCTTCGGCAACAAATTCTATATTGTAAGGAATCTCAGGAATTAGAATAACATCAGCGCCACCTGCCAATCCAGCTCCGAGGGCAAGCCATCCAACTCTGTGACCCATAGTTTCCAGGATGATAATCCGATGATGAGAATGAGCTGTTGAATGAAGTCGATCAATAGCTTCAGTTGCAATAGACATTGCCGTATCAAAGCCGAATGTAACATCAGTAAAAGCAACATCATTATCAATTGTTTTTGGCAACGTAATTACATTTAGACCGAGTTCTTTCAATTTAAGTGCAGTTTTTTGAGTTCCTCCTCCGCCAAGACAAACCAGACATTCCAAATGGTGTTTATGATAAGTGTCAACAATCACATCTCTCATATCCTGCTCTTTGTTTCCGATCTTCATTTTGTGAGGTTTATCTCTGCTGGTCCCCAAAATCGTTCCTCCAACAGTAAGTATATTGGATAAAATTTCCTTCTCAAGTCGTATAAAACGATTTTGAACCAGACCTTTAAAACCATCTTCATAGCCGATTACATCAAAATCATATTTTCCCGATGCTGCTTTACCAATTCCTCGTATTGCTGCATTAAGTCCGGGAGTATCTCCTCCGGATGTGAGTACTCCAATTAATTTAGACATTTTTTTCTCCAAATTTTTTGTCCCATTCTATGATATTGAAGAAAGAACAACCCAATGATTTGGTCATTGGATATTGGAATTTGAAATTTCACGTTTCAAAAAAAGCTGCTGGTAACTGAAAACTTACCACTATTTTCGTAATCCTCTGCACAAATCACGCTAAACGACACCCTCAGGCATTGCACCTACTTTCTCACCTCCCAACACATATCCGCCATCCAGCCGCAGCACGGTGCCGGTCATAAAAGGTGCATCTTTGATAATGTAGAGGACGGTTTTGACGACATCGTCCACTGTACCGGTGCGTTGCAGCAGAGTGTGATCAATGAGAGCTTTTTTGCAGGTTTCGCTCAGCAGGTCCCAGCCCCGGGTTTTTTCGGCGTGACGGGTTGCAATAAGGCCCAGCATGATCTCGTTTACCCGCACACAGGGGGCGCCGATGCGGGCCCAGGTTTCGGTCAACAAGGAGACCCCACGGTTGGCCGCTGCATATCCTTCGTTGAAAATCATACCGGCCGGGCCACTGCGGCCGACGATGGCGGCAATCGAGGAAAAATTGATAACCACCGCATCGCCGGAGGCCTTCAGATGGGGCAGAGCACAATTAAAGACCCAGCGCTTGGCACGCAAGGTGGTCTGCATCTCAAGATCCCACTGTTGCGGAACGTAGGGGCCGTGGACCACCGGCCATCCGCCGCGTTCAATGTTGTTGATGAGGAGGTCAAGCCTGCCGAAATGATCGACGACCTGACGGATCAGCTCCGGTATTTTATCAACCTTGCACAGGTCGTTCTGAATAATCAGGTGTTGCCCGCCGGAATTGCTGAAATCCTTCTGCATGCCTTCAAGTTCTTCTTCCCAATCGAAATAATTGAGGGCAACCTTTACCCCCTGTGCTGCCAAGGCGAGACCAACTCCTTTGCCGATTCCTTTTATGGCACCCAGAACCAGAGCGACCTTACCGTGTAACTCCATAGTAGCACCTTACCCGGACGAGCCGGAATTGAAGATTGAAGATTGCAAATTGAAGATTTGTGGATGTCGCTTCGCTCCGTCCTCTTTTATAATGGAAAGAATTCCTTAAATATTCAAAGACCAAAGCAGGTTTTGAATTTCGAATTTTGGTCATTGTGATTTGTTTGCAATTTGCAATTTGCAATTTGTTATTTGGAATTTCAAAAAACCCATTAAGCAAACATCAGCAGAACTAATTGCTCCCTCAATTTTGATCGAAAAGCACACATTTTATCCATTTCATTGCGAGATCCAGCAATGCGACATCATTTTCTAAAGCCGCATCCATGATCCCGGAGTTTACATGAAAATTATCTAAAAGCCCGTTATTTTGAATTTGCAGCCTGAATTGGTCCAGATCATAAAGCGCTGTATTAAACAGATGGCTGGATTTAATGTCCAGCGAGCCCGGCATCAGTCGGTTTTTCAGACTGATAATCTGCATCAGTTTGTCATTGTTTTCATTATAGACGGCCAATCCCTGTTCATCAATCCATTGCCGCAGGGTCCGGGGTTGGCCCTTTTCAAAGCCAAGGCAGTGGGATTCCCTTAACACCATGAATTTTGCGGTCATCTCACCCGTCGATCTCGATCGGGTCACTGCTCGCATCAATGGATACGTACGGCATGATGACGGACGATTTTCATATACCCGGCAGCCTGCATCCGTGACAAACGGGCAGGTTAATTTATAAGGATCGTTTGGTTTCAGGGCTACGATGGGCAGTCCTGATTCAGGACCGGTATGTTGGGAGGTATAGTTACGCAGGAATTCCCCGGATGACAGTTCGAGGTGGTTTTTTAAGCGCAGGATGTCATACGGCGTTAAAAATTGGTTTAAATCCCTACAACACTCGTTAAAGCAAGGCACATCGGGTGAACATGAAAAGCGAAATGATTCTTGCAGGGATATCGGAGTTAAATCAGGTTCCACAGCATGGTCTCCTTCTAAATATAGAGAACGCTATTTATAGCATGGCTATTCAATTTTATCCATTGCAATCTCTCATCGCTATGATCGTTAATATCGTTTAGATCGCAGAGAGGGTTCAGATCGGTATCATGTTAGTTCAGCCTTCAGCTTCTCCACCTCCAGCCACCAACGGCCGAAGGCCCTCCTTTGAGCTTTCAGCCTTAAGCCTTTTTTGGCTTTCAGCTTCCCAGCTTCCCAGCCTCCCAGCTTCCCAGCTTCCCAGCATATTCCATATTCTCTGTCATCCGTCATCTGAAACCTTCCCGGCAAAGGCCTCGATCAAATTACTAACACTACATGTGGTGGCAAGTTTCGGTTCGTCATCCAGATGTTGTAAGGTACTCAAACCAGATGAAGGGCTGGTCTTTTTTTGTCATTTTGTTAGGTTAAAAATACTTGACAAGCCTTTTGTCGGATGATATTCTCTCCCCCTTATACGCTTGTATCACACTGAATTTATAAGGAATTTCATCGTTTCCAAGCTATCTTTTAATTGCTTGATGGCTAAAGAGTTTAACCGGATGGGTTCCGGTTGTTGTTGAAAAAACCCAGATATAAAATCTATACAAACCCAATAGCATATCTTTGGGTCACCACTATGAAGGGAGGTGCAAATTAATTAAGGAGCTTTTTTGATCACTAACTGATTAGGTTAAAAGAAACAAAATGGAAGTTAACAAATTTAGGAGGTATACTAAATGCCAAGTTTCGTAATAAATGAAAAATGCGACGGCTGTAAAGGCGGCGATAAAACCGCCTGTGAGTACATTTGTCCCAA
>CALZJV010000376.1 GCA_945787595.1 uncultured Desulfobacterales bacterium
GCAAAAGGAGCGGTGCTACTCGCTGTCCCAATTGAGTTTAATGCGATAGGAGAAAGGCATCCAACGTTACAAATTAAGCAAATGAACAATGCGATTAACCTACCTAATCTCATTCTGATTTTTTTTACCTCTACTAATGAAATTGAATCTTGCTCATCTAACCGGTTATCATTTAGTTCGACTAATTTCAATCCCCCAGGTGTTTGCAGTAAGACGTGAGGTCAATTAATGGAATAACCGATATTTTCGTTATTACCTCAGTGTGATCTCAATTTGTAAAATTGAGAGTATCAGACTTCTGGGAAAAGTTGTGATACTTAATGGTTTAGATGCCGATTTGAGCCTTTACGAAATGTCAGATTTCCATTACATAGAATTCGCAATTATTTCAGATAGTAAAACGATATCACCATGTTTTTACATTCTTTCTCTGGTTTTGGGGTTTATTCTCAACCATTTTATTTATGCAACATAGGGGTTAAAATAGCTTTTTAACTTCTTCTTTTAACACCTTGCCCATCGTATTGCGCGGCAGTTCCTCCACAAAGACGATCTCCTTGGGGCATTTCCAGTTGTGTAGGTGTTTTTTACAAATCGCCCGGATCTCATCCGCCTGGACGCCGGCACCGGGTTTTCTCACCACGGCGGCCATCACTTTTTCTCCCCATTTTTCGTCATTGACACCCACCACAGAGGCGTCGAGTACGCCCTCAACCTGGTTGATGATCACCTCAACCTCTTTGGGAGAGATATTCTCCCCGCCGGAGATAATAATGTGTTTAATTCGATCCGTGAGGTAGTAGTATCCGTCCTCATCAATGTGGCCCAAATCGCCGGTTTTAAACCATCCATTTTCAAATGCCTCAGTGGTTTCATCGGGCTTACGCCAGTAGCCCGGGGATATGGCGGGTCCTTTCAGCTGGATTTCACCGGTTTGACCAGGTGCTACATGGATGCCTGTATCGGGATCGACCAGCCGTACCTCCAGCGCCGGCAGCGGCAAGCCGATGGATCCCGGCTTTCTCTTGCCCCGCAGCGGATTGGAAAAATTCATACCGGTTTCCGACATGCCTTCTCTTTCCACCGGTTCCCTGCCGAATATGCGGTGGATGCGCTCATAGTCTTTGGCCAAAAGCGGAGCCGATCCTGAGGTCCACAGGCGCATATGCTCAAACGCCGGTTTTTTATCGCCTAAATATTCTATCAGCTTGGCATACATGGCGGGTACTGCCATAAACACCGTGCATACGTGGGGCCCGTCTTTTTTGCTCAATACTTCAATGATCGTTGGTGGTGAAAATTTGTCGAGCAGGATCACATGAGCCCCGGCTAACAGGGATGTGTGCAGGGCGAAACACAGTCCATGCACATGAAAAAGGGGAAGTGCATGGCACAGTACGTCCGATTGATTGATTTCCCAAATATCGATAATATTACGGGCATCATGGATCAGGTTCTTTTGGGTGAGAATCGCCCCTTTGGGTTTGCCGGTGGTCCCTGAGGTGTAAATAATGAGTGCAGGGTCAGGCGGTCTGGTCTCGACCGGCGTGAAATCTGCGGATAAAGCGCGTAACACATCCAGATCGTGATACGATTTTTGGGTATCGATGACCAAGTTGTTGAGGCTGGGATCTAGGTCCCTGATGAATGGTTCCTTTGCCGGCTCCGATAATATTAAATTTGCCTCGGCGTCATTAAGCAGGTATTGCAGTTCGGATTTCTTAAAACCGGTGTTCAAGGGCACGGCAATGGCCCCTATTTTTTGAAGCGCCAGATGGGCAACCAAGAGAATCAATGATTTTTGGATAAAAAGGATGACCCTGTCTCCTTTTGCTATTCCCCGGGCCAGAAAAAGATTGGCCATCCGGTTTATATCCTGATTCAATTCAAGGTAGGAGATCTCTGTTTCTACCTTGCCATCCCGCAGAAATGTAATCGCCGGCTTCTCTTTATAGGTTAGAAAGGATTCGGCAATACCATCACTGAACGACTCACCGCTCATTTTATCCTCCACTATGGTTTCACCTTAAATCGAGAAAACTCCAGACACCAACTAACAAATATCAAACAATATTAAAATTCGAATATCCAATGGCCCAAACACATTGTCGCTTTTCTTCTATTTATAAAATCGACAGAATACCTCGTTAATCCAGTATCCAGCATCCAGTATCCAGTATCCAGCATCTTGGTCGATTATCGGTGCAGCGTTTTATCTAAATAATGTGGCCCAAGTGCAAATGAAATTATAATTGGGGCGCACACTATCCGATCATCTTATTTGGCAGCCACAGCGCCAGCTCCGGCCAGATACACACACAGACAATGACTAGTATTTCAATGATCACAAAGGGGATGACGCCCAGCAGCACATGGGACATGGGAACATCGGGTGCGATGTTTTTAACGATATACGGATAAAACATCCTAATACCAGCAGCAAAATATTAATCAAAAAAACAATTCCCCATTTGCCCAAAGGAAGCTTTAAAATTAACTCTCCCAGGGCCTGAGTTGCATATAAATCAGAGGAGACATAGGCAAACAGCAGGGCGGCAGCCATGATCATCAATATCATGCTGCTTTCATTCAGGGCTTTTATGAATATCTGCCAGAGTTTTCTGGGTTTATAGATTTTGTAAATGGCCATCACAAAGATAAGGGAAAGCACGGCTCCCAATCCGCCGGCTTCACTGGGAGTTGCCCAGCCTCCATACAGCGATCCCATGATCCCGACGATAATTAAGACAAACGGCAGCACCTTGATCAAGGATGCAAACCGTTCTTTCCAGGAAAAACTTTCCACCAAAGCCCGGTCTTCGATATAATACATGGCTCCGGGACTGGCCGGCACCCGTTTGCGATAGAAGAAGACACCTCCGACCCAGATGCAGCTGAGAATAATCTCGAGAATGCCCGGGAGGACACCGGCGATGAAGCACTTGCCGATGGAGGTCTCGGTGGCCACGCCGTAAAGGATCATGGTGACACTGGGCGGAATCAGAATGCCGAATGTTCCTGCATGGGCAATCAACCCAGTGCTCAAAGCCGGAGAATAGCCGCGTTTTCTCATTTCCGGAATTCCGATACCACCGATTGCGGCCGCCGTTGCCGGACTGGAGCCGCATAAAGCAGCAAAGATACCACAGCCGATCATGTTGGCAATACCTAAGCCTCCGGGAATTTTATAGAGCCACTTGTGAAGGGTTTCGTATAGATCTTTGCTGGCATCGGATGCTGCGATGGGGGCGCTGAGAAGAATAAACAAGGGTATTGCCAAAAGCGCAAAACTGTCCATACTGCCGTGCAGCACAAACGGGACCGTCTCCAACAGATGGGGAGAGAAGATCAGAATGAATATCACAGAGATGCCGGCCAATCCTGCCCAAATGGGAATACCGGATATTAGCAAAGCGAATGCACTTCCAAACAAAAGAATCGCCAGGACATATTCATTCATTGCAAATCTTCCTTGCTACATGTATTAGAGTAACGTGATAAGTGGTTGTTTGCCCCCACGAGTGATAAGTTGAATTGAAAGATGAACGTCGAACATCGAACGTCCAACGTTGAACATCGAATAATGATGTCGCTCCGCTCCGCAATTTAATTTCATTTGTTTTCAAATATCCGATATCAAACCTTGAATGACTATTTCTGTTTCTTCATCTTTTCCCATTCAACATTCGATGTTGGACGTTCGACGTTCGATGTTCATCTTTTTTCAGAAGACCTTCCACCGTCCTCCGGCGTAAAAATAACTTAGCGCTTATGCAGGTTGCCCCCAGGGTCTGGTTTGGCTTTGGGGACATCTATGTCTTTTAGCTCAAAGCGCTCTGCTTCTTTGCTGATTTCACCTTTTTTCAGTTTGACTATTTTGTCACGGATAGACACAATATACTGGAGAAAAAGCAGGGTCATTCCAAGGGGAAGAAATAAGTAAGGAATCCACAGGGGCGGGCCCCAAAGTGATTCCGAATGCTGGTTTCCAACAACGGTTTCCCACCACATCGGCCAAGCGTACCAGGCGAGGATAGCGGCCAGAATACAGGATATGATGGAAACGACAATGAGGGTGATTTCCCGTGTTCGGGGAGAAAGATGTATAATCACTAGATCCACATTGAGATGGTGTTCATTTTTCTGGACAAAGGCTGCGCCGCCAAAAACAACGAATATCAGCAAAAATACGGATGCCTCTATTTGCCAGATCGTGGAAACTCCCAGTATCTTCCTGACAATAACACCTTCGGTGACGATGAGGGCAGCACTGAGAAGGCTTAAAGCAGCAATCCAGCCGGTCAGGTAGGTTAACCCATCAATTATGCGGGTTAATAGTTTCCCAAGCTGTTTCATTTTTTTTGCCCCACCGTGAGAGGGTTGAATGTTTTCGATTTGTATAACCCCACTAAGGAATGGACGGGCGAGGTTTTGGTGTTGGATATAGAATTCACCAACAGTGCAATTCATCTTTCACCAGGTTGATATCATGCCGGCAGGACCTCGCCCATGATGAGGTCATCAGCGTCCTCGTCCCCGAACCGTTTCTCTTCGTGCTTTAAAACACCGTTTTTCGGTTGCGAGAACGAGGACGAGTACGAAAAACAATCCTCAATTGTCCGCACTCATCGGCAGGCAGTTGCCAGCGTGCGAAATCGAATTTTTGCATTGAAGGGTTAAAGAGCGGTTATTTCATAGCCTCGGCGGCCAGATCCAGCAATTCCTGCCCACCGGGGACGGTTTCAGCATAGTTTTTCCAGGCCGTCTGTTTGGAAAATTCCAACCACATGTTAAATTCTGCTTCCGTCATATAATGTATATCAACACCGGCATCGGTGTAGGCCTTAATCAGCTTGTCAACCAGTGTTTTAAAATTTTCGTAGATCCAGTTTTCATGCATCCACTCGGCGACTTCCTTAAAAATCTTTTGCTGTTCGGGTGTCAGCCGGTCCCAGGTTTTTTGCGAGATGATCAGGTTTTCCGCCATATACCAGATGGAATAATCCCTGGGTGCGTTGATATACTTGAGCACTTCATATAGTCGGTAGGAGACAAAAGAGGCAGAGGAAGTCATCATGGTGTCCAGAACTCCGGTGGAAAGCGCATGATAAGTCTCCGAAGACGGCATGCTGGTGATGGACGCTCCGGCCTCGCGCATCATAAATTCAAACTTTTTCCCGGCGGCCCGCAGCTTGGTTCCCTTCACATCGGCAGGAACTTTTATCCAGGTGAGCCCCTGTTTTATATTGGCCACCGAACAGGGCATTAAGGTGATGGACAGCTGGGGCACTTTGCCGGATGCATAATCCAGGGGAAAAACGGACATATCCAGCGCTCCTTTTCGTAGGGCATCCCATTGCTCTTTGGGCTTAAATAATGATTTGGCCGGGTAATGGCGAAACTTGATTTCCCCGTTGGTTCGTTTGGTGACCATTTCGCCAAACACTCGACCCATCTGATCCCGGACGTCTCCTGCGGCGAATTGATGAGAAACCTTCAATGTCATGGATTTGGCCCAGGAAGTATCTGCTTTTACCAACATCAATGAAAGCGCTCCGGCCAAAATGACAACCGAGTAAAACAATGTTTTTTTCGTCCTCATGGTAACCCCCTTTTTTTATGGTTTAGGCAAAATTATTCCATTGTTTTGACTTGCAGGAATGAAATCTAACACCTCCCTTCTTTACTATTTTGCTAACTTTTCCATTGCATCAGATTGGTTTTTTAAATGGGACTTCATCAAAATTTCAGCTTTTTTCGAATTCTTATCGCGAAATGCCGCTAAAAGGCGCCGATGCTCCTCAATGGATTGTTCGAATCGTCCGGGCAAGTTCAGCGTTTGAAAACGGTACAATAAGATTTTTTGACGCAAACCGTTGACAATTTGGTTCATGGTTTTGTTTCCGGCCAGCTTCTGTACGAAAGCATGATATAGGTTGTTTTGGTGAATATACTCCTTCTGGTCCTTACGCTTGAAGCTCTTTTCCAGTTTTTGGTGTAGTTTCTCCAATTTGGAAAAATCCTGATCTCTCATCTTTTCGGCGGCCGTCCGTGCACAAACCCCTTCCAGCACACTCATGACATCGAACATTTCCTTGATTTCTTCAAAAGTCGGAGTGGTCACGTAGGAGCCGCGATTAGGGATCAGTCGGATAAGCCCTTCCGTACTTAAAACCCGTAGCGCCTCACGTAAGGGCGTTTTACTGATGCCCATCATGTCGCAGAGCTCACTTTCCTTGATCCTATCGCCTTCCATCAACTCGCCGGACATCATCATCTCTCGGAGATTATTGGCGATCTCCTCATGCAGCGTTTTCTTTTGGATGGTTTTCATCACATTCCGCTAGTTTCGATCTAATAATTAATAATTAATAATAAATTATCTTATCCGATAAAATGCTCGTGGCTGTCAAGCACTATATTGATTGATTAAATTTTGTGGTCAAATTGATATTAGGCGGTTTGCCCTATGACTTGAATCACGCCTTAATGGGGAGCTTTTCCTAAAAGGATCACGGTAGGTTGCGGAAGCGGCTTTGGCCGGAGCTTAAAATCCCTGTAAAGTTGTCCGATGCACAACATCATGTTTTATTCGAAGCTTAAACAAATTCCGATCAGAATGGAAAGGAGCGAACCATGAAAGATCCATATAAACAACATGGTGCTTTTAGCTGGTTTGAATTGATGACAACCGATGTCGAGGCCGATGAATCGTTGACTCTGGCCTCCCACGCTTCAGTGAGAATTCGTCAATTCTGGCGCGTCTGCGAACCAAATCAAGGATATAAATCCATATCCTCGAACTCTTAGAAAGTGTGAATCTACCCAAATAGATTATGTGGTTTTAACCCTTATTCGACCGGAACAAGAACGATATCAAATTTTCCGACCTTTTGACCGGTTACAGGATAATGCTGGGTCACCAGGGTATTAAATCCGGTTGCCGATATACGAATGTGAATATGTGGTGGGCGGCCGGAATAGCCGGGTGGAAGATTGCTTTCAAACCGGTATTGCCCCGAGTCATTGGAAAAAATTGTGGCACGATGATCATCATCATAAGATCCGTCAGGGCCGGTCAGCCACAGTTCAATATTAGCTTTTGCAATGGGAGTGCAATCCGCTGAGGATATCACCATTCCCTTTAATTGATACCCCTTGCCAACACTTGAGCGAACCGGAGCGTTAGCTGTATAAAAAGGACCGAGATAATCAGCCGGCGTCGGCTGGCATTTAGTGCCCAGAGTTGTCGAGCGAGACAAGGCAGTCTGCGTTTGCGCCGAAATGGTTTTAGATGGGATCAGCAATGTTAGTGAGCATGCCAAACTTAAAACAAAATTTAAGAAAATTGGATTTCTCATGATTTATCCTTCCTTACCTCCGTTAGTCGAACCTTCCGTTGAAAAATTACGTGGTTATTGGTTTTTTCAGATCAGAAACTCGAGTGACGGTATCCATTATTAGAAGGACCGCATGCCTGTCCATTTTCAAAAAATACAATTCCAAATTTTGTAAATCATTTCATTGAATATCTTCTCCCTGCCAGATTCGAAGGCATAGATTTGCTTAACAAACCTATAAAGATTGAGAAATAAACCCAGGTTGCGATTCAGGCACGTTTGTCTAATACACAACATCTCGAAATTATTGCCACGGATTGATGCATGCCCGTGAGCCAGAATTCGAACCCTCCCAAATTGCAATAGATAGGGTTTAGTAAGATTTATTGGCTTCAGTGTTAATTTCGCACTTTATGCTTTGCCTATCTATCCATTCACCATAAAATAGTTTATTGAAATTATATGCATTTATGATATTTATTTTTGCATATCATTATTATTTGCCACCATTTATGGGGGACGGGTATGATGAATGCCCTGTATAAATCTCTTTTTACTACGATACTGGCGTTTTCTATATTTATCTCAGGGGTGACCGTTGATTTTGCCGATGCGCAGGATACGGCTGCGAGCCCTGCGGCATCGCGGCGCCCTGACGACCCACTGCTGAGCCGCTATCTCAGATTTGGCCGGCTCACTGCTGAAGATGGACTATCAAGCAATCAATTATATAACGTTGTCCAGGATAACCACGGTTTTATGTGGTTTGCCACAGCTAATGGACTGAACCGCTATGACGGCTCCAGCATAAAAGTGTACCGCCACGACCCGGACGATCCCAGCAGCTTGGGTCACAATTTTATCCGGTCTTTGGCCGTAGACCAAAGCGGCATCCTCTGGATTTGTACCTGGGGCGGCGGCCTGAATCAATATGACCGGGAAAAGGACGCTTTCATCCGCTACCGGCACGACTCGGACGATCCTTCCAGCTTGAGCAACAATATTGCACGTACCATTTATATAGACCGGGACGAGACGGTCTGGGTGGGTACACACGGAGGGCTCAACAAACTTGATCGTGAAACCAAGCAATTCACGCATTACCTTCACAATCCTGACGATCCGAACAGCCTGAGCCATGATTTCGTCTGGTCGATTCTTGAAGACAGCGCCGGGGTCCTCTGGGTCGGCTCGGAGAAGGGCTTAAATCGGTTCGATCCGAAAACAGAACAGTTTTTTCGCTACCAGCATGATCCCGATGATCCCGCCAGCCTCAGCCATAATACGGTTAGATCCATCTATGAGGATCGTTCGGGCAACCTCTGGCTTAGTACGAGGAGGGGACTTTGTAAATTCAATCGTGATAGGACCCGGTTCACCCAATATCTGCATGATACGAACGATCCCCAAACGCTGAGTAACAATCTTGTCACCGGGGTTTATGAAGACAGGGCAGGCAGGCTCTGGGTGAGCACCTGGGGGGGCGGACTGAATGGATTCGATCGGGAAAAAGAGACCTTTGCTCACTACAGCCATGATCCCGCCGATCCATACAGTATTACCAATGATACAGTCCTCCAGGTTTATGAGGCTCAGGATGGGATCCTCTGGTTAGCAACAGCTGGCGGCCTCACTTTTCTTGATGGCGGAGGTAAGCCCTTCCATCACTATCGCTCCATTTCTGCCGATCCGAACAGTCTGAATTCTAATGAGGTGCGCGCCCTTCACGCTGGTCGGGAGGGGATCATTTGGGTCGGCACCGGTGCTGGTGGGCTCAACAAGTTTGATCGCCAAACAGAAACGTTCACCCATTATCGGCATAACCCTGCCGATCCTAATAGTCTGAGCAATGATACTGTGCGGTCAATCTATGAAGACCGGATGGGGCTGATCTGGGTTGGCACATCCCAAAGCGGATTAGATAAATTCGATCAGACCACAGAGCGCTTTACACACTACCAGCACAATGCCGCCAATCCCCGCAGTATAAGCAAAGGCTCCATTATGGGAATCACTGAAGATCGGACCGGCACACTCTGGATTGTCACCTGGGGAGGAGGTTTGAATGCATTCGACCGTGATTCAGAGCAATTTACGCGCTACCAGCACGACCCGGCCGATCCGCATACGCTGAGCCACAATACGGCGTTAACCATTTTTGAAGACCGGGCGGGAGTACTCTGGATCGGTACCGTAAGTGGATTGAACAAGTTTGATCGTGAAACGAAGACATTCACCCGCTATCAGCATGTCTCTGACGAGCCACAAAGTCTAGTTCACAATACGGTGGCCTGCATGTACGAGGACCGGACAGGTATCCTCTGGATTGGTACGGCGGGGGGGCTTGATAAATTCGACCGCAAAAATGAGCAGTTTACCCATTATACAATTGCAAACGGATTGCCGAGTGACACAATTTACGGGATCTTGGAGGATGAACAGGAGCGGCTCTGGCTCAGCACGACGAACGGGTTGTCAAGGTTCGATCCCCGGACGGAAAGCTTTAGAAATTATGACGTGGGTGACGGACTCCAAAGCAATACATTTCTAAATTTCTCTTCATATTCAAAAAGCCGGAGCGGCGAGATGTTTTTTGGCGGGTCGAATGGGTTCAACGCTTTTTACCCGGATCAGATTGTGGACAATCCGCACCCGCCGCCTGTATTAATAACGGATTTCCAGCTGGCGAACCAGCCAGTACCCATCGGTGCCGATTCGGTTTTGCATAAATCGATCCTCAAGACCGATAAGCTGGTACTCTCCTATCGGGACCGGGTGTTCTCCTTTGAATTGGCGGCGCTGAACTATCGGGCCCCGGAGAAGAACCGTTACAGGTACCGGATGGAAGGTTTTGAAAAAGAGTGGAACGAGGTGGACCGCACTCGGCGCTTTATCACTTATACCAACCTGGATACGGGAGACTACGTCTTCAGGGCGATCGGTGCCAACAGTGATGGGATCTGGAACGAGGAGGGCGCCTCGATCCGTATCACCGTGATTCCGCCGTGGTGGGAAACGCTGTGGTTCAGGATGGTAATGGTGACAGGCATCATAGCGTTGCTGGCCGGAGGGTTTCGCTGGCGGGTAAATGTCGTTAATGCCAGAAGCCGTGAGCTTGCCGATCAAGTGCAGAGATTGACCCAGATCAAGCAGATACGGGCCGAACGTGATCGCATCCTGGAGCTGTCTCAAGACCTGATATGCAGTGTCGGGATGGATGGCTATTTCAAATATTTCAATCCGGCCTGGGAAAATGTTCTTGGCTTTAGCATTGAAGAGCTTTTTTCCAAAGTGTTTATGGACTTTATACATCCGGATGATCGGACAAAGACCATGCGCGAGTTTGAGTCACTCGCTGCCAGCCGCCGGACGGTCGATTTCGAGAACCGCTACACTCACAAGGACGGAAGCACTCGATACCTTTCCTGGATGGCAACTTCGCTGCCGGATGAAGAACGCGTATATGCCGTCGGACGCGACATCACTGCGCGCACGCTGGCTGAACGGAAATATCAAACCGTTGCTGATTTTACATACGATTGGGAATACTGGGTCAACGTGGACGGTACACTGGAATACGTATCCCCTTCGTGTGAGCGTATCAGCGGATATAGCGTGCAGGATTTTATGGAAAACCCATCACTTTTACGGGACATTATCGTCCCTGAAGACCACGGCAAATGGGATCAACATGGGAATGAATCTACGAAGGATTTGACCTTTACGGAAATCCAATACCGTATCAAACACAAGGAGGGAGATACCCGTTGGATCGAACACGCCTGTCGACCGGTATTTGATCGTCAGGGCAGAGTCGATAGCTTTCGCGCCAGTAACCGCGACATAACCGACAGAAAACAGATAGAAATTTCACTTCAAGCGAGCCAGAAAAAAGCAGAGACACTCGCCGCAAATCTAATAACCACCCAAGAGGTCGGGAGCGCACGACTCGCCCGCGAGTTGCACGATGATATTGTCCAAAGACTGGCCTTTTTGAAAATCGAGATGGACAAACTGGCGTTGAAAAATCAATCTTTACCGGAACCGGCAAGGGAAAGGCTGAGACAAATCGCTCAGGATATAGGAACACTTTCATCTGACATTAATTTGATCTCACGCCGGCTCCATCCCATTACTCTGGAGATCTTGGGATTAGTCCGCTCGATTGAAACCGAATGCCGGAATTTTACCCGGCTAAACGACATCCCGGCAACTTTGGATTTGGATGGAACGGCTCAATATCCTTCCAAGGAGTTTTCCCTCTGTGCCTATCGCATCCTGCAGGAAAGTTTGAGAAACATTGTAAAACATGCCAAAGCCACGGAAATTCATGTCACGCTTTCCAAAAAAAACGATAGCATGCTATTAACGATAAAAGACAATGGTATTGGATTTGATCCTGCATCAGACCGGGCAATGGCCGGCCTGGGAATTTCCAGTATGACGGAGCGAGCCCGTTTACTCCAGGGCAAACTATCCATAGAATCCCGGCCCGGTAAAGGAACGGCTATTAAGCTGGCATTGCCGTTAGAAACACAGAATGGTGTATGAAAATTGAGGGGAGAAGCCATGCGCAAAACGCGTGTCCTGTTGGCGGATGATCACCGGATTTTTCTTGAGGGATTGAAGGGCCTTCTTGAGCCTGAGTTTGACCTTGTCGGAAATGTTGAAGACGGGAGGGCATTGGTGAAAGAAGCTGAAAGACTGCGACCCGACGTCATTGTTGCCGATATTTCCATGCCATTGCTCAACGGGATTGACGCCGTTCGTCAACTTAAAAAATCAGACAATCGGACTAAAGTCGTTTTTCTCACTATGCATCCGGATGTGAGTTTTGCCAAATTGGCGTTTGAAGTCGGCGCATCCGGGTATGTCATAAAGAATTCCGCATCAAGTGAACTCATAACAGCCATCCATGCGGTGATGAGGGGGAAAACCTATGTGACGCCCGAAATAGGCGGAGAGTTGATTCAAACCTATAAAACATTTGAATCCGGGCAGAAGGTATTCAATCAAAACCTGACCGATCGGCAAAAGGAGATTCTGCAGCTTATAACAGAGGGGCATCCAACCAAAGAAATAGCCGGCACCCTGTGCATCTCCGTAAGGACAGTCGAGAGGCATAAATATAATATGATGAAGGCACTTAAGCTTAAGACCACTGCTGATCTGGTCAAATATGCCTTGGAGCAGGGTATCACTTTCATTTAAGGGATGTGTTACTGGCTTAGCAGATAGGATTATCCAAGATCATTTCCATTTTTGAGGCCGGCACCCGAGCCGGCTGGAGTCCGGTGGAAAACCTCGTTCGAGAATTATGTTTTGGCTTCGCAAAACATCAATTCCTTATTCATTTTATCTATCCCCCCTGTTTATTACGTATTTTCCGCCATCACCTTTGCGTAATTATCTCGTAAAAATTGCGTAGATTTACGAATTGACCGGATGCCGCAATATCTTTATGTTTGATTAAAAGAACGTGGAATTTAATAAGTACTCCAAACGCTTTGTATATCCAATGCAGAGATTGAATTCGACACTTCTTATTTAAACGTTTTGTGGATAAGCTCTACCTATAATCCGGACTGTTCGGGATCAAGGTTCTGAATCGTTAGAAGGTAACATGGAAAAGACTAGTGTGCTATTAGCGGACAGACACCCGGCATTGGTGGAAAGCATACGGGATTTGCTGGAAACGATGTTCGAAACCGTCCTTATGGTATCTGATGAAAATTCACTGGTAAACGCGTTGGAGCGATTCGTTCCGGACCTGGTCATTGTGGATCTGGAGCTGCCAGTTACCGGGGAGCAGAATGTGGTAAGCCTGCTGAATCGATATGATTCTGAGCTAAGGTTTATCGTCTTAAGCACCCAAGAGGGATCGGAGATGATTAAATATTGTAAATTGTCCGGGGCATCGGGTTACCTTCTAAAGCGCTCATCCGCCGAGGATCTAATAAAGGCGGTGGATGCGGTAAAAGATGGCGGAGTGTATTTTTGCCCGAATCCATAAACATAATTCAAAGAAAGGAGAATCAAATGAAACTCACACCAAAAATTACAGTTGTCATGTCTCTCGTGATGTTGTCGTTCGTTTTCAGTGCCGCGGCCCAAGACAAAGCGAAACCCTATCCCGAAAGCCTGCAGGAATGGGTGGATGGGGGCAAGTATATAAAGTTCGAAGGTCTTGACATTTTTGTGCATTCATCAGGAAGGGCACCGATCAAGGGCCATGGCGTGCTGGTTGTGCACGGCTATCCCGGCTCCTCCTGGGACTTCTCGAACGTCGTTTCGAAAGTAGAGAAAA
>CALZJV010000377.1 GCA_945787595.1 uncultured Desulfobacterales bacterium
GGTCTGCCCGGCCGGGCCATCAGAAACAGCTTTTTAAAAGATATGGCCGCCGGGAAAAAGATGCGCTTTAAGTGCGCCTGGAGATGCCTGAAAAGTTGTGATATCAAAAATGCTCGCTATTGTATCTCACTGGTCCTGGACAATGCCCGCCAGGGGATCCTGGATAAAGGCTTTGCCTTTGCCGGCAGCAATGCCTTTCGGGTCGATAAAATCGTTTCGGTCAACGAATTGCTCCAGGAGCTGATTGATCAATACCAGCATGCGACAGAAAAAGGCGCCAGCAAATTAAGGGATGAATATGAAAAAGCCCTTGAAAAGATCGTCTCTCTGAAAGAAGAGTATGTCATCGCTATGAGAAAGGGGTTAAGTCCGCTCAAAGATGAATATGAACGGAGCATTGAGAAAGGAACCGTAATGTGCCGTGAAGAATATTTAAAGACCCTGGACAGAATCAGCTCGCTTAAGGCCGAGTACCAGAACGTCGTGGACAAGGCCAACTTGTTAAAAGCCGAACTTGTCGAACTGCTTGAACAATATTCATTATTCGATAAAATTCAGATTGAGGGGACCTGCCAGGAATCCTGCCAATAAATACGAATTTTTAGCGCAAATGGAATTGGCCTTATTAAAGGGCGGACATAAAATGTCCGCCCTTTTCGATTAGACTGACCGCAGTTCAGGTCAGCGCCAGAGCTGACGAATAACGAATAATTAGGCAAGCTTTTTCTCGTACCACTCGGTACGAGAACTTACTTTAAACCCCACAGATTCGTACAGGCCCATCGCCACCTGTTCTTCGCCATCGGCTGTTAGCTCGACGAGTGTGACACCTTTGCTTTTAAGATACGACAATCCTGCCAGCAGAACGTTGCGACCGATCCCCCTCTTGCGGAAATCAGGATCTACCCCCAGCATGTGGATCTCGCCTTTCATCTCGCCTGCCTCCAGGTTCTCTTCAATCATAATTCGTGTCCAACAATAGCCGATGGGATGATTGTTCAGGTAGGCCATAATTATGTTTTCCGGAGAGCAGCTGCTTAAGTTGATACGATACGCAATTTCATCGGGGGTATTGGAATTGAAGCCCCAGGCATCGGCAAAAGCACGGTTTTGGATATAAGTTAATTTATCTGCTTCATTGTGTTCCAGACCGCGGATAATATATCCACTCGGCTCGACATCCGGCAATTGGATCTTCTTGATGTCCAACTTCAACTCATGAAAGTGGCGGATATATTTAAAGTCCAGGCGTGAGGCGAGGTTCCTGGCCGGCAGGTTGATTTCCGGAATGTAGACTTGTACCGAATCAATGCTATTGCGGCACCTTTTTTCCGGTGCAAGGGATGGATCATGCAATCCAGTATCGCGCGATGTATCGCCTGCTCTAAAAAAACACCGGCATAGCCGATGATGCTGCCGCCATGCTCTGCAATAAACAGGTCATTTTCCGGGTCAAAACTTGGATGCTCCAGATCTTCTGCCAAACGCTGCTTCGAGACAGAGCGTACCGATCGATTAAGCTTGTTTGCCTCCCTATGCAATTCAACATAGTTTTCAAAGTCACTGGGACGATAGTTTCTAATTTTGAAATAATTTTTTCTCATTGTATCGCAGCCAAGCAGCAGACAGATCTGTAAAGAGGTATAGCGTGACGTGTGATGAAAGTAGCTGAAACGCTGATTTTGGCAATTAGATAGATTTGTGAAGCCGTGTCTGATCAAACCTGCACCTGCAGATATTAACTGCCGCACAAACTAAGCCGAGGACCAAAGCACATCTCCGCAAAGATTGGGGTCATGGTCTCTGGCAGAGAAAGCCTCAAAAGCCTGCTTCTCTTTTTTTAATATGGTGGAGTTTCCGTGACCGGGATAAATCCGGGTGTCTTCAGGCAGAACAAAAATTTTGCTGGCGAGGGATTCCACGATGCGTGTAAAGTCGGTGGGTGATCCGGTTTTTCCCGGTCCATCCGGGAATATGGTGTCGCCTGCTATCAGATAGTTTCCTGTCAGGAAGCATAGGCTGCCCGGAGTGTGCCCCGGGGTATGTAATACCGTTAAATGAATATCTCCGCAGGAGATTACATCACCGTCATTTATCAGCATGTCCGGGTTCAGCGGCAAACCGCCGGCATCGTCGCTGTGCGCGGCAATCGGAATATTCAAGGCGGACTTCACTTCAGCAAGAGCGCCGGTGTGGTCCATGTGATTATGGGTCATCAGAATGTATTCGGGATCGGTTCCTTTCAGCTGCGTCAATATTTTGCCTGCTTCCCCCGGTGCATCCACCAGCACGCTTGCGCCGGTGTTCCGGCAAATCAGGAAATAGGCATTGGTGCCGAAGGGCCCCAATTCAAGTTTTTCAATCCGGATGCTGTCATCTTTCACTACGTTTACCATTTTTTCTCCCCAATATCATAACCCGGAAAAACCGGTATGATGGCCACAAAGGCACATAGCGAGACCGTTTGATACGAAATGGTTGGATGTTTTTCAACCCGGAACGCTGAACCCGACTCGGCTTAGTCGTTCGACCCTGAGTTTTAGCCCTATGCTCACATCCGAAGGGGTCGTCGCAGGCTGAACCGCTCAACCTGAGTTTGTGTTTTGGTGTCTTGGTGGCGAAAACGTTTTGCCAAAAAATAAATAGAAATAATAATTAAGGACTATTGTAACTATCATTCATATTTTGCAGATGTCAAATCCCTTTTGATGGCCGATATAAATTATGTTTGACACTTTCACAATTGATCTCCATATTGATCCAGGTCGAAAAACTTGATTTTGAACATCACTGTTTTTGATTCCACACACGATCTGCGAATACAACCTGTGCAACAAATCGCTCAACTCAAACAATTAGATAGTTCGGAATATACCGATGTCAAAAGCAGATATTACCGTTTACGGAGCCCATTGGTGCCCTGATTGCCGACGCAGCAAGCAATTTTTAGGTGAACATCAGATCCCTTACAATTGGGTGGATATCGAGGAGGACTCAAAAGCTGAACAGTTCGTCATCGAAAAAAACGACGGCAAACGAATAATTCCCACCATCGTTTTTTCTGATCAAACCTTCCTGGTAGAACCAACCAACGCCGAATTAGCGGCAAAGCTTGGATTGCGAACCAAAGCCAGCCGAAGCCATTACGATCTGATTGTCTTGGGAGGGGGCCCTGCCGGCTTGACCGCCGCCCTGTATACTGCTCGCGAAGCCATCGATACGCTCGTCATTGAACGAGCTGCATTTGGCGGTCAGGCAGCCGGCACTGAAAAACTGGACAACATGCCCGGATTTCCTGAAGGGGTGACCGGCATTGAATTCTCTCAGCGTTTGCGCCGGCAGACTGAGCGTTTTGGCGCAGAGCTTCTGCAGGCCCAAGAGATTGCCGGCATCTACCAGCATGATAACTATCATTGTGTTCAAACCAATGACGGCAGCGAATACAGTGCCAACGCCTTGCTGATTACCACAGGCAGCCGTTACAAACGCTTAAATGTCAAGGGTGAGACGGATTATTTGGGTGCAGGTGTCCATTTTTGTGCCACTTGCGACGGCCCCTTTTACAAAGGCAAGCGTGTTGCTGTCATCGGCGGAGGCAACAGCGCAACCGAAGAAAGCCTGCTGCTGACCAAATTTGCCGCTCAGGTGACTATTTTGGTTCGACGCGGCAAGTTCACTGCTTCTGCAGTCATTCAAGAGAAAGTGCTGTCACATCCTATGATAGATGTTCGCTGGTTTACTGAAGTTAAAGAATTTATCGGCAAAGATTCAAAATTAACCCAACTGAGGGTCTATAACAATCAGTCGGATACCGAAGAGATTCTTAAAATGGATGGGACTTTCATTTTCATCGGCCTCGTCCCCAATACGAGATTTTTTGAAACAAGCAATATTTTATTGGATCGTTGGGGATTTGTTGTCACCGGTCATGCTTTATTGCATGGGGATCACCGGCCGATTGGCTTCGAGCACCGCGATCCGCTGTTGCTGGAAACCAGTGTCCCCGGCGTCTTCGCTGCCGGAGACGTCCGGGATACGAGCACCAAACAGGTTGTCAGCGCCGCCGGAGAAGGGAGCACTGCAGCACTCATGGTCCGCGAATATTTAAAAGGTGTTTGAGGAAAAAAATGGCTGAAAGGATTCCGCTTGATTAAAGCAGTGATTTTCGATTTCGGCCGGGTAATCTCCGCTCAAAAACCGGTCTCCCTGTTTCGAGCTTATGAGAAAGCTCTGAGGCTGGAGCCCGACACGATCAACCAAATTATGTTCGACAGTCAGGCTTGGCAGGATGCTTTGGTCGGCCGGATATCGACAAAAGAATTCTGGCATACGATCGGACCCGAGCTAAGGCTTGAATCGCACGAAAAAATTGACGAATTTCGCAAGCATTACCACGCCGATGAATCGATCGACAGGGGTGTTTTGAGTTTAATCCGGCAGCTACATCACCGGTATAAACTGGCTATTCTGTCCAACTCTCCGCCGGGTTTGGCCGAATGGTTGTCTGACTGGGGAATCTTAGACTTCTTTGATGTGGTATTTTGCTCAGGTGATGAAGGCCTGGTTAAGCCAGATCCTGCAGTATACCATTCGACCCTTAACCGCCTGGGAATCTTGCCTAAAGAAGCTGTATTTATCGACGACACCATCGGTCATGTCAAAGCTGCCCAATCACTGGGCATACATGGCATCAGGTTTACAAATGCAGCGCGGTTGGAGCTGGAACTCGACCGTTTGTTGGCGCTGGAGTAAAAAGTAGATACGGAATAAGGTTTTCGATCGGCATGGGCTATCTATTATTGGAAGGAGGTGCTGAATTCGGCGGTCGGATGGCAGATCCCGACAAGCAGGCACTGACTCTTGCAGGCGGACCCGCGGTGCCGATAAAAATCATCCCTGCGGCCGCGGCACCGGATAATAATCACCAACGAGCCGGACAGAATGGTGTCCGCTGGTTTCATCACTTGGGAGCAACCAATGTTTCGGTTTTGCCTCTGATCGACAGCGCATCCGCCGATGATCCCGAGGTCGCGGAGACCCTGACAAAATCAAAATTTATCTATCTTTTAGGAGGGTTTCCCCGGTACCTGGCTCAAATTTTGAACCACAGCCGCAGCTGGCAGGCGATGTTGACCGCCTATCTGTCAGGTGCGGTGATTGCCGGCAGCAGTGCGGGTGCGATGGTGCTCTGCGAATTCTATTTCGATCCGATTTCTTCTCAGATAGCTAAAGGACTGAACCTGGTGGAGCGCATCTGTGTTTTACCGCATCATAATTCATTTGGTAAAGACTGGACCCCTCTCCTGAAAAATCAACTCCCAGACATTATTCTGTTCGGCATTGATGAGGAAACCGGTGCGCTCTATGATGCCTCGCAAGATAATTGGCGGGTTTATGGAAAAGGCAACATCACGCTGTATCATAGCGACCATGTCGATAAATTCGGGGCAGGACAGGAATTTATCCTGAAGAATGCGGTCAGACAATTTTAAGCGCATAGACGGCCGGTTTGCAATAATCGATTTATGCATTATTATTTCAACATTGTATCTCACCGGGGCGTTCCGCAGGGCCAGGTTTTAGGGTATGCTGAAAGATTGCGCGGTCCAGTCCTGGCAAACAATTTATAAACAAATCTGTTCTGCAATATAAAGCCAACGGGATTTCCAATGGTGTCTAAAAAGGGAAAAATCGTTCTGATGGGGTCTGGGGAGCTGACGGCTACAATGGTTAAGGTTCACAAAGGCCTGTTGGACCAATTGCCGGGATCTCCTCAAGCGGCCTTTCTGGACACACCGGCCGGTTTTCAGCTTAACGTGGATCAGATATCCAGCAAGGCCGTAGAATATTTTCGGGTGCATGTTCGGCAAACGATGTCTATATCCTCATTTAAATCCCAAGAGACAACCACAGATTTTGACGCCCGACAGGCGTTTCACATCTTGCGCAATTCCAACTATATTCTCATCGGACCGGGCAGCCCGACGTATGCGGTGCGTCAATTGAAAGAATCTCCAGTACCGGAAATTTTAACTCAATGTGTGGCAAACGGTGGATGCTTGGTTGCGGCCAGCGCCGCAGCTTTGACTGTCGGGTACTTGACCCTGCCGGTATATGAAATTTACAAAGTCGGTCATGACCTGCACTGGGTGGACGGCATGGACATTCTCGGACAATTTGGCTTTGATCTGGTAATAATTCCCCACTGGAACAATGCCGAAGGCGGCACTCATGATACGCGCTTTTGTTTCATGGGTGAACCGCGCTTTCGTAAGCTCGAATCCCTCATTCCGCAAGAGGTGCCTGTACTTGGATTGGATGAGCATACGGCCTGCATTCTGGATTTTGAAAATAACCAGGCAGAGGTCAAGGGAATCGGTCGGGTCACACTGCGGACTTCGGACAGAGAAATATATTTCAAATCCGGTGATCGTTTACCTTTGGATGTTTTACGTGGGAGGGGCAACAATTCCGGCTGGCGGCCTGATCCGGCCGAGACCCGAACGCCGCAAGAAGACTCCGCCTGCGCACCAGACTCATTTTGGGATAAAATTCATTCACTTGAGGATAGATTTCATAAGGGTATAGAGGGTCATGACCCCAGAGCATCAACCAATGCCCTGCTGGAACTGGACCGCACCATCTGGCAAGGCCAGCAGGATCTGGCGAGTGAAGAGAATATTAGCCAGGCCCGGGATACGCTCCGTGATCTCATTGTCCTGACGGGAAACGAGCTGTCCTCGTCTCCTGGAAACCAGACCGAGTGTCTGGCGCCACTGATAGAGGCATTACTTGAATTGCGACAAAACTTTAGGGCAAATAAGCAGTGGGCCGAGGCCGACGCGATCCGCGATACGCTTCAATCGGTGAATATAACCGTGGAAGATGCCAAAAACGGTTCAAAGTGGCGCTTGGGAACGTGAAGGAAAGCTTATTGTATCCTAGTGTGAGCTGCTCAGGGTTCAACGTTCCGGGTTGAAAAAACCAATATAGTTCAAATAATTGGTTGTAACCTTTGAACCTTGAACTCTGAACGTGGAACCGATCAATTTAATGATCAGCACGACAGGAGAGGTTTTAGAGCATGATTAATAATCCGCCGATATCGATTCTATATCTCAAAGAAGAGGAAGATGAGTCCTTAACGTCTTTTTTTTCTTATCTAGGATCCATGCCGCATATCCGACTTTCGCAGATACCACAGCTGCCCGATGACCTGAATTCTTTTGATATTGTCATTACATCGGACACCCGGCATTCGGATAACATGATTGATCGTCTGACTCAGTTTGTTCAGACTGGCGGAGGATGGCAAACGTTTGTCAATTTGTCCGAGCATCCATTACCACAAATATTTGGTGTTCAGCAGGATCCGTTAGGGCCGGAAGCTGAATTGCGTATA
>CALZJV010000378.1 GCA_945787595.1 uncultured Desulfobacterales bacterium
TCGAATTGCCTCTGCAATTTCCCGTTTTAAGATCGGCTTGGAGATAAAGGCCCGGATGCCCATAGCCATGGCTTTCTTTTCATCCATCCTTGCACTGAACCTATGTTCCGCCTCCGGCACCTTGGCTGTCGTAGAGCGCCTGACGTACGGAGCCTGGAGAACTGTGCGTTGGCATCCAGAATGATTCCTTCGCCCGATTAATAGGATTTAACGATTACGCCACTTTCAAAAATTGGGCAATTGCTTCTCTCTATAGCATAAAGGCCGGCCAACGCAGGATCGATGAGTCTGAAAAATCGAATGTATCGGATGTAACCATCACTGAAAAAGCCCTCCCCCCGCTTTTCTGATACAGACCGGATTAAACGCGTATCATTGGATCTGAAACGCCCGGTTTTACATTCCACCAGGAATACGACGTGCTTTACATGAAAGGTGAAATCAATTTCCTGTCTGCCAACTCTCCAGAATGTCAGGGTTTTACTGAGCGTCTAAACAATAAAGGCCCACACACAGATGAATTTGGCCATCGTGTATGAGCCCTTGGTGCTTTCATAAAATATTCTCTATAATATAGAGTGAATTTTATGGAAAATGATCGCTATTTTAAGTGAAATTATTCCGATGCTATTGATACTTATCATTAGATAACATGGCAAAATTGAAACTGCAAATAATAATCAATCGGCAACTAAAATATCTCTTAAATTCAGATGCTTTATTCCTTTGAATACACCATGTGTGATCTAAGCGAACGAAGTTCAGGACAGGGGTCTGGATTTAAATACGGTATTTCTTAATTTTACGATACAGCGTCGCCTCACCGATTTTGAGGATTCTAGCAGCCCGGGTACGATTGTTGCCGCTTTTGGCAAGTGCATTTCGGATAGCGACAATTTCGTAGGCAGCCAGGCTGCCATCTGGAAGACTATCAACGGTTTGGGAAGGCGCATTCGGTTGGATATAAAGACTGGGAGGTAGATCTTCGAGCCGAATGAAATTCTCTTTGCCAAGCGCCACCGCCCGCCTGATGACATTTTCAAGCTCCCGGATGTTACCCGGCCAATCGTGGTTTTCCAGACGGTGAAGGACTTCCTGAGATATGTCTGTAACCGGAGAAACATCAGTGGCAAAGCGCTTTAAAAAATATCTTGCCAGTAAAGCAATATCATCTTTGCGATCTCTCAATGGCGCGACATTCATGGTCAGCACATTTAGCCGGTAATACAGGTCCTCACGAAAATTGCCCCGCTCCACTTCCTGCGCCAGGTCTTGATTGGCCGCTGCCAGGATCCTAACATCCACCGAAAAACTCCGACTGGCCCCTACCGGCCGGACCTCTCTTTCTTGAAGCGTCCGCAGCAGCTTTACCTGAATTGCGGGTGTAAGATCTCCCACTTCATCCAGAAACAATGTCCCCTTATCTGAAGAACGAACCAAGCCCAGGGTGTCGGCGCTGGCCCCTGTGAAGGCCCCCTTTACATGGCCGAATAATTCACTTTCCATGACGGTCTCACTGATTGCGGCGCAATCCACCGGTACAAAGCTGTTATCGCAGCGAGGGCTGTGAAAATGGATGGCCCGGGCGACCAGTTCCTTTCCAGTTCCGGTTTCCCCCTGGATCAAGATGGTCATATCGGTATGACCGACCCTGGCAATCATCTCTTTAAGTTTTAAGATGGAAGTAGAGTTACCGACCAGATCATGATATCCGAACTTACCTTTTATCGCGGTTCTTAATTTTGTGTTTTCTTCATTTAGTTGCCAGATCCTGTGAAGCTGTCCGATACGAACCCGCAAGACATTCACTTCAATTGGCTTTTCCAGAAAATCGATTGCACCTAGCTGAGTGGCTTTAACAGCCTCCCGGATGCCCCCGTGCCCGGTTAGCATGATGACCAATATCGACGGGAATCTCCTTCGTATTTCTTGTAATAGAGTAAGGCCATCCATCTCAGGCATTATCAGATCGATCAAGGCGGCATCGATGATAACCCGTTTTAAGGTCTTTATGGCTTCCCGGCCGTTTGAACAGGTGTGGATTTCGTAATTATCTTCCGCAAACACATCCTTGAGTAAATTGAGTATGGGCGGCTCATCATCGACCAATAATAAGGAAAATCGTTTTCGATCTTCACCCATGCTTCTTATCCCCTAAGAACCAAAAAAGGCTTAATAATGATTGACTTGGAATAATATCACCGACAAGCAATCCACGTTTATCATTTACGATCCCTTGGATGCGAAAACTACTGTTTGGAGCCTCAAAGACGAGGGCATAGTCGGCATCGACGCTACCCTCTGTCAAATAATGGAGCCAAGATGGAAATATTTTAAGGTATGGGAGGATAATAATCCAGAATTCTATGGACAGCAAACGCTATAACTTTATCTTTTTCTTCAGGAGTCATGTGATGGAATAAATCGGCCCTGGTTTCAGCCCACCAGATTTCGTCGTTGGATTTCGCATCATAAAGTGCCAGCTTCAGTCTGCCAACCGCATAGACCTCATAATCCATCATTACGGTCAAATCTACTTCCTTACGATTCCCCCCGTACATGACAAGGAATACATCAGGGTTCCGTGGGGAAATTTTTAAACCTTTGGCGTCCAGCTTCTTATCGACGATATCCTGTATCCGAATACGATTCAATTGTTCGATCCGCAATGTTCCCGGTAACGATACCCAATCATAGGTTTTTACACGTTTGAAGTCGACATTTACATCGTAATCATAATTCACGCTATGGTAGACGGTTTTTGTGCGAGCGCAGCCGATGGAAAAAGCCATCAGAGATGCAACAATACAAGCTATCAGAGATTTCATGCCGAACCTTCCTCACCCGGACGAGCCGGAATTGACGATTGATGAATCTTTAATCGAATGCGATTATGAGGTTGCCGTTTTCCTCGGATTTTTTTCTTGTATTATGCCTGCAAATAAAAGTGGATGTCAAATCCTATTTTATCGCAATCTTAGATGCTTGATTACGGCCGGTACTGCTCCGGCAACACCGGCTTATTCGTCCAGTCCCGGGGCCATTTCTGATCATGCGTTTCATCCAGTTTTTCTTTTCTGAGTTTTAAGCCGGGGCGGGCGAATTTCGGATGCCCCTCCTTCAAGGTCCGGCCGTTGATAACGGCCTCGGAGCGCAGTCGGTGGCCGATGGTCTTTTCCATCTGACGCCCCAGCCATAGGACGCGATCCACATCCCAGCCATGTTCAATGCCCATCTCGTCGATCTGAACCAGGGTATCCTCCAAGGTTACCAACCCTACGTAACGCGGATCTTCGTAGTAGTATTCACCGGTCCCTTTCACTGGAGTGTCGTCCAGAAAATTGGCCGGTTGTCCGCCCATTCCACCCAGGGTGGCCTCAAAATGGGTAATGCCGGCCTGCAAGGCGGCCAGAATGGAAGCCGAAGCCACGCGCTTGGTCTCATGAAAGTGAGCGATGTGCAGGTCCGGATTGGGAATTTCATCCAGGATCATGGCATAGTAACGATATACTTCGGCGGCCGAGGCACTGCCATCATGGTCGGCATGTTCGATGTCATGAGCGCCGATTTCCAGGAAGCGCTTGGTAAATTCCACCGCATCTTTCAACTCCGTAGCACCGCCGATGGGGCTGCCCCAGATGGTGCTGACCGTGCCGCACATTTGCATACCGGCATCATTTGTTTTTTTGATACAACGCTCGGCTTCGGCCCAGTAATCCGGCAGGGTCGTACCGGAATTGGCAAAATGATGCTCTTCCTCGGTGGAAACCATCATCAGCAGCCGATCGGGTCCAACGCCCTTTTCTCTCAACTCGATGGCCCGATTGACCGCACCTTCACGGATGGTAATGGCGGTAAAGGTGATATCATCATAATTAACACCCTTTCTGGCGCAGCGCTGCTTGAAACGATCGCTGCGAACGTGGGCCAGCAGTTCTTCGGCATCTCTGAACTGGGGCATTAGAAATGGATTTCCCAGGTTGGTGACCTCGATGTTGCGGCAGCCGGCAAAGATCAATTCTTCAAGATAAAACTTTTTAGCCTGGGTGGAAATAAATTTTTCTTCGTGTTGAAATCCATCCCGCACAGTAATGTCGCCGATGGTAACTTTTTTGGGCATTCTTGGAAATATTTTCCAGTAATCGTATTCAGTCATAATTATTGATAGCCTCCTTTCAGATAAAATTGTTTTCCGGTTGGCCGGTTGAGTCGGTTGAGCCCGCTGAGCCGGTTGGCCGGTTGAGCCGGTGGCAGGTATGTCACTACCTGAAAGCTAACTTGAGTAATTAGGAAAACCGGCCAACGGGCTAAACGGGCAAACCGCCTAACGGGTCAACCAAATTATTTGCCTTTATACACCGGTTTTCTTTTTTCTTTAAAGGCCGCCAGTCCTTCAAGGCGATCTTCGGTGGGAATGCACACCCAGTAAGCATTCGACTCGATGGCAAGACCTGTGTGTATGTCTGTTTCCATACCGTAGTTGATGGCATATTTGGCTTGTTCAATGGCAATCGGTCCGGTCTCACAAATCATACCCGCCATTTTTTTGCATTCGTCCCACAGATCTTTTTGCTCACAGATTTTATTTACCAGACCGATTTTCAACGCTTCTTGTGCATCTAACTGCTGTCCGGTGAATATAAGTTCTTTGGCCTTGCCTTTGCCCACCAGTCGTGGCAAGCGTTGGGTTCCGCCCGCACCGGGAATGATCGCCAGACGCGTTTCGGTAAGCCCCATACGTGCATTGTTGGAAGCGATGCGAATATCGCTTGCCAGGGCCAGTTCTGTGCCGCCGCCCAGGGCAATTCCATTCACCGCTGCGATAACCGCTTTATTTACCTGTTCGATAGATGTGAAAAGGCTGCGAATGGAAAAAATGAATTCCTTGACCTGTTCCGGCTTGAGGGTGGCACGCTCTTTGAGGTCGGCACCGGCACAAAAAGCCTTTTCCCCGCTGCCTGTGATAATGACGACCCGAATATCACTTCTGAATCGAACCGCATCGATCTGATCCCGCAGCGCACGCAACAGTTTAAAATTCAGGGAATTCATGACGTTGGGTCGGTTCAGGGTCAACGTTAGGACCCCGGCATCTTCTTCTGCCAACAAAATATCATCATTCATGCATTCCTCCCGGGTAAACAAAACAATTAGGCGTTCACGAGTTCAAAGGTTCAAGGTTCCATTTTCATCCCTGAGCTGCATTTTGGATGCGTATTTACGAAAAAAGCGTCACCTTCGTTAGGCTTAATCCAAAACTTGGCGCCTAATTGGCAATTGAAAAATGCGCATTTTAACGAGGATTGCGCGCCATTAATGGCTTCTTCGTCCTTAACCCTGAACCTGTGAACGGTTACCAATATAACGCAATAAGAAATAAGCCTATTTAATATGAGCGAGCGCTCGCTCATAATTTCTTTTTTTTACTGCAACATTTCTCTTTTGTCAATACCTTATATTTTATATCCTGTGCGCCCATAAAAATTGGCAAATAAAATCAAATATATCATAAATTTATATAGTTATATACATGATGGAATTATTCAGGGAAAAAGATTGACAAGAAAAAAAGAAGCATGATATGTATTATGACTGAGCGCTCGTTCAGACCATACACTTAGATAGCTTTTCGGTTAGAGCGTCTGGGGTTCTTCCTCCGAATCCTGATCCGTTTCCAGGGGAAAACAGAAGGTTGGAACAAAAAGGTAAGCTTATTCCGATCGATAGGTTTTCAGATGATGTTTTCGGCAAGGATAGAAAAAGCCCCTGAGTAAGGCTCACAAATAGCACCTTGTCGCAAGGCGACGACGGATAACGCCGTCCCGAAACCTTATCAGGAAGACAATATATAAGCGCAAACCTTCATCACACCGGTATAAAGGTTGCCATGCAGGAGTTGATTAGAACGAGAGACATCCCCACCCAAGTCAAGGATCCTGATCTGGTGAAACGAAGACGCCGCCAGATCGCCGATGCCGCCGTTCAGCTTTTCATCGAGAAGGGTTTCCATAAAACCACCACTCGGCAAATTGCGCGGGCATCCGGTTCTTCCATCGGTTCCTTGTACGAATATTTCGCCTCGAAAGAAGACATCCTTTATATGGTGTGCGAATCCATACATGCGGAAGTGGCCCGTGGCGTTACAGATGCGATGTCCGGTGCGACCACCGGCCGCGCTGCCCTGGTAAGTGTAATCCGGCAATAT
>CALZJV010000379.1 GCA_945787595.1 uncultured Desulfobacterales bacterium
CGACAGATTCACCGCCAGAATATTTACGTCCATGCTGACCCCGGCCTGTTGTGCTATCTCTTTTTCCGACAGCCGCTGAGCACCTTCGATGGTCAGCCGGCTGATCTTGAAATAGTCACACTGGGTTAAAATGTCATGGACCAGAATGAAAAAGCAGGTCACAGCCGCTACCGCGGCCAATATCGCGGTCAATTTGAAACCCAGCAGAATTTGGCCTAAAAATTTGAATTCCCGTTTGGGTTTTTTGCCTTTGCGTTGATTGTTTTGTGGTTGTCTGCGGCCGAACATTTTTTGCCTACAAATCGTTTAATGATTAATTCTACTTTGTTACATTTATCTTTGCTTCAGCCCCTTGTTATATCAGACTGATATAGAGGGATAAACGAATGCCTAAAGTGAACTAAATTGCCTAAAATGCCTAAAATTAAGGAATCGCTACGCTCTATCTTGTTTTATAAAATTGACAGAATACCACAATTTTAGTTCATTTTAGTTCATTTCAAATTTTAGCTCATTTCCTATAATAGAATATAAACCCATCTGCCGGATTTCGGCTTCAAGGAAGCGCTTTCAATATGTCCATGCCCACCTTCCAGACATCGCCGGCGCCCAGTGTCAGCAAGACGTCTCCCGGTTTTAAATTATCCTTCAAGTAAGCATGTCGCCACCTGAATAATAGACTTCTTTATGCCCGTGAGCTTTGATACCTTCGCACAATTTCCGGCCGGTTACGCCTTCTATTTTCTGCTCTCCGGCGGCATAGATCGGCAATACCAGCAGAACATCGGATTGATAAAACGAGCGGGTAAAATCATCAAACAATGCCTGGGTCCGGGTGTAGCGATGAGGTTGAAACACGATAACTTTGCGGTTATCCGGCCAGCACTCTTCGATGGCCTGGAGGGTGGTTTTAATTTCAGTCGGATGATGCCCGTAATCATCCACCACGGTAATGCCGTTTACCTCTCCCTTGATTTCCAGCCTGCGCTGAACCCCTTCAAGGGTTTGAAGGGCGCTTTCGATGGCAGCCATGGGTATATCCAGCTCGACGCCCGCCGCAATGCTGGCCGTAGCGTTGTAGACATTGTGAACGCCCGGCAGGTTTAAGGTGAATCGACCGAGTTTATGTCCTTGTCGGTAAACACTGAAGCAGCTGCGGCGTTTTTCAAATTCCACATCTCTTATCTGGAAATCAGCCTGGGAGCTCATGCCATAGGTGGTATAGCGTTTTTTTATTTTTGGAATAAGATCCTGGATCGATTCATTGTCCAGGCAAAGGATTGCCAGACCGTAAAACGGTATCCGGTCGATAAAATCTAAAAAGACGGCTTTGATGGTTTCCAAATCCTGATAGTAATCCAGATGTTCCCGATCGATATTGGTCACCACCGCAATCGCAGGAGAGAATTTCAAAAAAGATCCATCACTCTCATCGGCTTCGGCAACGATAAAATCTCCTTCTCCCAGCACGGCATTGGAACCGATGCTTTTCAGTTTACCGCCGATGACCACTGTCGGATCCAGGCCTCCTTGCGCCAAGACCGAGGCGATCATAGATGTCGTGGTCGTTTTGCCATGAGCACCTGCAATGGCCACACTGTATTTTAACCGCATGAGCTCGGCCAGCATTTCCGCTCGCGGAATTACCGGGATCGAAATTCGTTCGGCGGCCAACACTTCAGGATTGTCACGGCCGACGGCCGACGAGGTTACGACCACATCAGCGCCACTGATCTGATCTGCGCCATGCCCGATAAAGATAATACCGCCAAAGCCTTTGAGACGTTCGGTAATTTCGGAGGTCTGCAGATCGGATCCGGATACGGTATAGCCCAGGTTGAGAAGCAATTCCGCAATGCCGCTCATTCCGATGCCGCCGATTCCCACAAAATGGATGTGATATTTTTTTTGATACATGGGTATGGGTTCAGGGTTTAGGGTTCAAGGTTTAAGGTTCAGGGTTATGGGCAAAAAGGGCATAGAGCAAAGGGCATAGCGCATATATAAGAATTCGGAAGTCGGAATGCGGAATGCGGAAAAAAAGAATTTGGAATGCGGAAGTCGGAAAAAGGCAAAGCCCACGGAGCCAGGTAACAAGCTTATTGAAAAATCAGTCTTTTTAACGCTATGGGCTCTACTCCATGCCCTCTGCCTATGCTTAATCATTCCGAATTCCGCCTTCCCACTTCCGAATTCCAATTTCTGTTTTCTGTCCCCTGATCTCTGTCTTCTGTCATCCGGCATCATGCCGCCAGTAGCCGGTAGCAGTCATCCACGATATTCCTTGCTGCATCCGGCTTACCGAACTGCAATGCCTTGGCTGACATATTCTCCAACTCAGCCGGATGGGCAGCATAATACGCTATTTTTTCACTGAGAATTTTGCCGCTGAGGTCCTTTTCGATGAGCATCTCAGCAGCACCTTCATCCGACAGGCTGCCGGCGTTCAGCACCTGGTGATTGTCGGCTGCAAACGGAAAAGGGATGAAAATAGCCGCTTTGCCCAGGGCCGTGACTTCTGCAACCGTCGTCGCACCGGCTCTGCAAATAATCAGATCGGCCCGGCCGTACTGTCCGGCCATGTTATCGAAAAAGGCTTGAACCGTGCCGTCCACCTTGCTTCGCCGGTATGCTTCCCGGACAGGCTGTTCATCCACCTGACCGGTCTGATGAATAAAGTGCAAATGTTCTAAATGTCTGAGGTGATCCAGAGCCTCGATCACAGCCATGTTAATTCTGTGTGCGCCTTGACTGCCGCCTACGATTAAAACCGTAAAAGGCCTGTCAACAGATTCATCGGTTTCTGTGTCTTTAAAACGGCCGGCACTATCCAAAATGTCTTGCCGCACCGGATTGCCCGTCCAATGAACTTTTTGGGGATCCATGTGTGAACGGGTATTTTCAAAGGAAATGTATATTCGATTCGCAAACCGCGATAAGATCCTGTTGGTAATTCCCGGAAGTATATTTTGTTCATGGACGACGATGGGAATCCTCCGCAGCCAGGCCGCGAAAACCACAGGTCCGGCGGAATAGCTGCCGAGACCGATGGTCAAATCCGGCGAAAAATTTTTTAGAATCCGATTTGCTTCCAAAATTCCTTTGGGAATTTTTGCGCCTGATTTGACCTGGTTCCACAACCCCAGACCTTTAATGCCGGCGGCTGTTATGGTTTGAAGCGTATAATCCATTCTTGAGAGCACCGATCTTTCCAGCGGGTTGCCGGTGCTGATAAAAATGATTCGACTCGCGGCATTGCGGGCTTCAAATTCCTGCGCAATCGCAATTCCGGGAAAAAGATGGCCACCGGTGCCGCCGCCGGCTATGACGATGTTGAGGGCACGGGACGGATTCCGACATAAATCGCTTCCGTCTTCAGTCCCGACTGCGGGGGCGCCCGGCACCTCAGCTAAAAGCTGAAAGCTGAAAGCAGAAAACAGAATGGTTTTGATGTCGCTTTTCTGTGAGCTAATCGCTTCTATCTTTGAGCATTCTGTTTGTGCTGCAGGATTTTCGATCATTAAAAATACCGGTTATTTTCGTTGTTTTGGTGTCATATTCAGCGATGCACTTATATTCATTAAGATCCCGATAGATGCCATATTCAGCAACAAAGAGGTCCCGCCGTAACTTAAAAAGGGCAGGGTGAGGCCTTTGGTCGGCAGCAGGCCCAGGGCGACCCCCATGTTGATGCAAATTTGAAGTCCCATGGCCGTGGTCAGCCCTAGTGCCAGCAGTGATCCAAATGCATCGGGCGCATTGCGGGCAATTTGAATGCCTTTCATAAGAATCAGCCCGTAAAGCCCGATGATAATCAGAACACCTACCAGCCCGACCTCTTCACCGATAATGGAAAAAATAAAATCCGTATGAGGCTCGGGAAGATAAAATAACTTTTGATGGCCTTTGCCAATCCCCGCACCCCATAATCCACCCGTGCCGAAGGCCATCAGAGAATGAACGATCTGGTAGCCTTCATCTGTCGGATATTGCCAGGGATCGAGGAAACTCAAAATCCTCTTTACCCGGTACTCGGCGTTGATTAAAAAGTAGTAAAACACCGGCAATAAAGCAATCAGCGAGGTGAAAAGATGAAGGCAGCGAACGCCGCCGACAAACATCATCAGCCAGGTAAGCGCTGCCAGGATGAGAATCGATCCAAAATCCGGCTGTTTAAAAATACAGACGGCAAACGCCCCGAAGACGAGAACATGGGGCAGAAATCCGATAGAAAACTCCTTTAGTTTGTCTGCCTTTTTTTCCAGTGAATAGGCCAGAAATACCACCATGGCAAAACGCGCAAATTCGGAGGGCTGAAACGAAAAGTGTCCAAAACGCAGCCATCTGGCCGAACCGCCGGCCGAAAATCCGAAGTCGGTGAATTGAATTGCCATCAAGAAAAGAAGTGCCAGGGCAAGCAAAGGGTACGTCAACGGTCGATACCATCGATAGGGAAAATGCCGGCAGATGACCAGGCCGATAATTCCCACCAGGGCAAAAAGCGCCTGTTTTTTTAAAAACAGGTAATCCGAACCGAATTTTTTTAAAGCTAAGGCGGAACTGGCGCTGTAAACCATGACGATTCCGATTCCAACCAGAAAAAGTACCGGAAACAGCAGCTGAATGTCGTAGGCCGCAGTATGGGTCGTATGCTTTTTAGCACTCATGATATTTGCACTTTGAATTTTTCGACAGCATTCCTGAAATCTTCACCACGATGCGCATAGCTATCGTACATATCAAACACGGTATCTCCCAGAGCGGATTGAATTAGGCCGGCGGCTTTGCCCATGACGATCAGTTTTTTGGCGTGCCGGGCCAAAACCTCTCTGAGTACCTTAAAATCGCCGCCCTTATCCAGGCCGCCCATGATTAGAACCACCGGTTTTTTAAAACTTTCGACTGCTCTGATGACGGCATTGACATTGGTCGCCTTGGAGTCATTGAAAAAGTCGACACCGTGTATCGTGTCGATATGTTCCAGTCGATGCGCAGCACCCTGATACCGGTTCATTGCTTCCTGGACTGTTTGCGGCGATGCACCGGCTGCCAGGGCCGCCAGAGCCGCTGCTGCGGCATTCTCCAGATTGTGACGGCCTATCAGCTTAAAGTTGGACAGGTCCAAAAACAACCGGTCGTGGGATGCTAAATGCGCTATAGGCCCTTTATTGTTTGGTTTTTTTGATTCATGAAAGCGAAAACGAATCCTTGTTCCATTATTTACAGCGCCTTCTTCCTCGTTATTGAGTGACGCAAAGTATAATTTTGTGCTTTTAAGTGGTTCGGTAAGGGTATGCACCAAGGGGTCCGAACCGTTTAATACGGCGATGTCACCCGGCTGCTGATTTTTAAAAATCCGGATTTTGGATGCGGCATATGCGTCAAAATTCGGGTATCGATCCAGATGATCCGCTGTGATGTTCAACAGCACCCCGATCCTCGGCCTGAAGGTGTCGATGGTGTCCAGCTGAAAGCTGCTGATTTCCGCGACGATGAAATCCGCCTTTTGCTCTCCATCCGCGTAAGCGATCAGCGGATTGCCGATGTTGCCGCCCACGAAGACATTGAATCCGGAATGCAGCAGCATACGGCCTAAAATTTCAGTGGTCGTGGTTTTGCCATTGGTACCCGTAACCGCCAAAATGGGCTCTTTGATAAATCGTGATGCCAGTTCTATTTCTCCTATGACCGGTATGCCGTGTTCCTTGGCCTGCAATACCGGTTCAATCGTGTGGGCGACTCCCGGGCTCAGAACAACAAGATCCGCCTTTTCGAAGGTTTGAGATCTGTGATGGCCCAGCTCCGTGGCAATGCCCATTTCATGGATTTTCTGTGCTCGGGGCCCCAGCGTCTCCTCGGCGGCCTGGTCGGTTACCATCACCACCGCCCCCCTTTTTTTCAGAAACCGGGCAACGGCTATTCCGGTTACGCCGAGCCCGACCACGATAATTGTTTTGTTTGCGAGTTCCATGATGAATACTACTTTGTCACATAATCAGAGCAAAATATTTTATTATTCGAATTTCAAAAGATTGTAATTTTGATTGAGAAAATGAGCTAAAATTAAAAATGAACTAAAATGAGCTAAAATTGTGGTATTCTATCAATTTTATAAAAAGAGATAGAGCGTAGCGTTTCCTTAATTTTAGGCATTTTAGTCAATTTAGATCATTTTAGGCATTCGTTTATTCCGCTTTATCAGTCTGTTATAACTAGGGACGGACCCGAAGATAAAAATGACAAAGCAGAATTAACTATCCTATATTGTCCAAACCGACCGCCTCGCCCTTGCCGGCAGGAGGGCAAGACCTGAGCGAGAGCGAAGACGGTCGGAATTTGGCATTTGATAATCTAAAATATCCATTACTCCATCACTCCATTTCTCCAGAAGCCCTGAAGCATAAAGCCTAAAAAATATAATTAAGCCGATTCGTGATCTCAGGCATATTGCTATCTTAATTTTAAGGTACTCATGGCCAGCAGGGCCAGAGCGATGGCAATGATCCAGAAGCGGACAATCACCTTTGGTTCCGGCCAGCCCTTTAATTCAAAGTGATGGTGCAGCGGCGCCATACGAAAAATTCTTTTGCCGTGGGTCATTTTGAAAAACCCCACCTGGAAAATCACGGATAAGGCTTCCATGACAAACAGCCCACCGACCAACGCCAGTAAAATTTCCTGTTTGGTAATGACGGCAATGGTGCCCAAAGATGCACCCAGGGATAGTGAACCCACATCGCCCATGAAGATTTGAGCCGGGTAGGCGTTAAACCACAAAAATCCGAGGCCGGAACCAGCCAGTGCGCCGCAGAAGATAGCCAATTCTCCACTTCCGATCACATTATTTATTTGCAGGTAATCAGCAATTTTGGCATGGCCGGCCACATAAGCAAAAATCATGTAGGTCGACGCTGCAATAATCACCGGGCCGATGGCAAGCCCATCGAGTCCGTCAGTGAGATTAACTGCATTGGACGCCCCCACGATGACAAATGCCGCGAAAATGACATAACCCCAACCAAAATCCGGCGAGATATTCTTAAAAAACGGTATGGTAACCTGGGTTGAAAAATCCGGACTGATGTATACCAGCAAGCTGGTAACCAGGGCGACAATCCCCTGCAGTGCCAGTTTTTTGCGCACGGTTAAACCTTTGCTCTGCTTTTTGATTTGCATCAGATAGTCATCGATAAATCCAATCGTTCCATTGCCGATGATGACAAACAGCACAATCCATATAAAATAATTGGTTAAATCACTCCAAAGAAGAATGGAAATGGTTATGGATATAATGATCAGCGTTCCACCCATTGTCGGCGTACCGGCTTTGTCCAGGTGGGTCTTGGGACCGTCATCCCGGATGTATTGACCCACTTGCATGGCGCCTAGTTTGCGGATCATCCAGGGCCCCAGGAGAAAGCAGATGAAAAAAGCCGTCAAACTGGCATAAATCGTCCTGAACGTAATGTAACGAAATACGTTAAAGACTGAAAACGTCGTATGCAGTGGATATAACAGGTGGTAGAGCATCGTTTCTTTATTGGTTGTGCTTAATTAAATTTCTAGAAGAACAATTTCTTTCCCTGCATCGGTTATCGGTTATTGGTTATTAGTTATTGGTTAATAATTATTGGTTAATAGTTATTGGTTAATGGTTATTGGTTAATAGTTATTGGATTTTATCGATTTTACTCGCGGCTGGAAGCCGCTCCCACAAATATTATGTACCAAGGTTGAGCGGTTCAGGGTTCAACGTTTCGGGTTGAAAAACGCCCAACCAGCTCCTATCAAAGGGATTCAGCTTTTATGTGTCAATAACGCCTTTTCACCCAATGGGTGAAGTCGAGTGTTCCGGATCTTAATCAGTATAGTAAGCAGTTTCAAACAGATTTAACCTTTGAACCTTGAACCTGGAACCGACCAGTTTTGGTTGTAACAATTAACGATTAACTTTTTTTCTCTCCCGCCCACTCCTCAAGTTTGCGGACCACTTTTTCCATGGCCATTCCGCGGGAACCCTTTACTAGCAGCCAGTCACCGGGTTGCAGCCAATTTTTCAAGTCTTCTACGATTTCATCCTGCCGGCCTTCAAAGGTATCGGTTGACGGCATGCCCTCATCGTGAGCGCCGGTTCTCACGGCGGCGGCAAACTCACCATATGCGTATAATCGACGAATACCCGAGCGCGCGACCCGGGCACCGACTTTGCGATGGAGTGATTGGGCCTGGGCGCCCAGTTCAAGCATATCCCCGATCACAACGACGCCTCTGGCCCCGGCTCGCATTGTATTGAGAGTTGCAAAGGCGGCTTTCATGGAGTCAGGGTTGGCGTTGTATGTATCGTCGATAAGGTGGATGCCACCGGGCATGTCCCTGATGTTCATCCTGCCGGAAACCGGTTTGAATGCTTCGAGACCGGTCTTTACGGTTTGGCAAGAAAGACCTAACTGTTGGCCTACGGCCGCTGCCGCCAGTGCATTGGAAACCATAAAACGACCGGGAGAATTTAAATGGACTGCAATGCTTTCGGCAGCTAAGATCAACGTAAAGGAAATTGTGTGCTTGGTTTCATTGATATCTTCCGCTCTGATCGCCGCTTCGCGGGACAGCCCGTAAAGGATCACCTCGGCTTTTGTTTTGGAGGCCAATTGAATCACTCGAGGATCATCCGCATTGAGAATGGCTTTGGCGCCGGGTCCGAGGTTTTTAAGGAGGTCTCCTTTTTCCTGCATGACACCTTCAATGGACCCCAAGCCTTCCAAATGCGCCGGACCGATATTGGTCAGTACACCGATATCCGGCGAGCATATTTCAGATAATCTTGCTATTTCACCGGGATTGTTCGTGCCCAGTTCCAGGACGGCCCACTGATGGCCGGTTGATAATCCGAGCAGGGTTATCGGCAAGCCGATGTCATTGTTAAAATTCCCAACGGCCGTCAGGATATCATACTGACGATCTAGAACCGCGGTGGTCATCCGGCGGGTGGTGGTTTTTCCGTTGGACCCCGTAATAGCTACCACGGACGCGTTTGACCGCTGACGGTTAAACGCCGCCATGTCCCCCAAGGCTCGGGTGGTATCTTCAACCGCGATACAGACGACATCGTTTGTTTTCCATGCTGAAATGGGCATTTGGTTGGCCTTATGGCGATTGATTACAAGGCCACGCACCCCCTGATCGACTATCTTTGAAGTAAATGTATGGCCATCATGGACTTCTCCTGTAATGGCCACAAAAACGTCCTCGGCAGAGATGTTACGGGAGTCAATGGAAACCCCTGTGAAGGGACGGCGCAAATCACCACATAAAAGCTCACCCTGGGTGGCTTCTATGATTTCTGCGGCTGTCCAGGTTAGGAGATGGCTTTGGGTCATTGATTGTTGTCCGTTATGTGTTAAATTAAAAGCCGATAAAATTCCTTACATCGTGATTCAACTTCCTAATATGAAACTTCATGGAATGACGAATGAAGATTGAAGATTGACGAATTGAGGATGTCGCTCTCCGAGGCGTAGGCGCTACAACCCTTACGAGCCGGAGGCTTCGCTCTGCTTTTTATAACAAATAAAATAGAAAGAATTCCTTAATTCGACATTCGTCAATTGACATTCGACATTTGTCATGCCGAAGTCTCTATTCCGATCAAACTGGTGGCTCCGGCAACTAGCGGCGGCGCTGACTATTGACCACTAATTGCCTGCAGTGCCTTTGCAGCTTCCACCCGGTCATCAAATGCAACGACGGATGTACCCAGTATCTGATAGGTCTCATGGCCCTTGCCGGCTATCAGTACGGCGTCCTGCGGCCGGGATGCCAGAATCCCCAGCTCGATGGCACGGCGCCGATCGGGTTCGACCGTGTATCCCTTTCGCTTAAATCCGGTTTTCAGATCAATTGCCGTATACTCGAGACTGTTGGTCTGTCTGACCCCGGGTAAAATTTGATCGATGATTGCGGCCGGATTCTCCCGGCGGGGATTGTCGGAAGTGACGATTGACAGATCGCACAGCCGCGCGGCAATCTCCCCCATCAAGGGACGCTTTTCTTTGTCCCGGTCGCCGCCGCATCCAAAAACACAGATGATCCGGGCCGGTGCAATCTCCTTTAAGGCCGACAAGGCGTTTTCCAGAGCATCCGGTGTATGCGCATAGTCCACATAAACAAATCGTCCGGTACTGTTATTTATGGTTTCAAGTCGACCGGGAATGGCAGTCAATGCTTCAATCCCGGCTTTAATCATATCTGACGCAATGTTCAGGGCGGTTGCGACACCCGTGGCCGTGAGAATATTTTCGACGTTGTGTACCCCCACGAGGGGAGTTTTGAATATAAAACTCCCCCCGGGGGCGGCAACCTTCCCATCGGTGCCATCTAAATTACATCGGATATTTTCAGACCTTATTTCGCAATCAGGAGACGATCCTGTTCTAACTAAAGGCATCGGCAGCGAATCCGCCAGTTTTTGGCCCCTAGCATCGTCGCAATTGATGACAGCCGAGGCATTTTCTTTCTTCGGGCCTCTCGTCAGATACTCGGTGAACAATCTTTTTTTACTGGACCAGTATGATTGCATGTCGCCATGAAAGTCGAGATGGTCCTGGCTCAAATTCGTAAAGGCGGCCACGTCAAACCAGCAGTTTTTAATACGCCATAGATCGATGGCATGCGAAGAGGCTTCCGCTACCACATGGGTGACGCCATCAGACTGCATTTCCGATAGAATCCTTCATGGGGTTGACAAATGATTTGTTCCCATAGCGATAATTTATTGTTCCGATCACGCCGACCTTAAATCCGGCCTGTAGCAGGATGCTTTCGATTAAATAGGCGACCGTCGTCTTGCCGTTGGTTCCGGTAATGCCGACCAGGGTCATGTCCTGGGACGGATGGCCGAAAAACCGTGCCGCCAGATCGGCCAGGGCTACGCGCGTATCGGTTACCCGGATGACGATCGGCCGGCTTTTTGGGGGTAGGGCACCGACTTCATTAAGAAAGGGCTGAGGAGGCTCTTTTTGCGCGATAATTGCTGCAGCTCCTCTTTTAAGAGCCTGCGGCATAAAATCATGACCATCGGCGGTTTGCCCTTCAATGGCGACAAACATACCACCCGGTTGAACCTCCTGGGCCCTGTAATGAATTGACCTAATTTCCGAATCCGGTAGGCTGTCATGTTGCGCCGGGGATGGCGCATGGCCATTTTCGGCGTCATTCTTTACTCTCCGATCACTGCTGCTTGTATTTAAACAGTTTGCGGTGATTGGTTTAATGGCTTCAAGTAATTTTGACAGCTTCACCCTTTGGCCTCACTGCCCAGGAATACCCTGAATTTTGTCGTACCACCATCAGGCGGCACATTTAAATAGTTCAGGGTTTGCTGAGCAATTTGTTTAAATACCGGGGCGGCTACGATACCGCCATAATATTTTCCCTTGGGCTCATCAATAACCACCAGAATTGCAATTTCCGGATTATCGGCAGGCGTAAAACCGATAAACGACGCCATATGCCTGTTGTCCGAGTATTGGCCGTTTTCATCGAGTTTCCGGCTGGTACCGGTCTTGCCACCAACGGAATATCCGTCGAGGGCGGCGTTCACTCCGGTGCCGCCTTCTGTGATGACCGTTTTCATGATATTTTTGACTATTTTAGCGGAGCGGGCGGAAATG
>CALZJV010000380.1 GCA_945787595.1 uncultured Desulfobacterales bacterium
TTTTCTTCAACAAGGACTTGTTTTACTGCAAGTCCCTTAACTTCCATCCCCAGGATATCCGTCGCTACTTTTTCAGCTTCATCAGGCGTGTCTGCAAACTTGACTGCACCGGATTTTCCCCTGCCCCCAGCCCAAACTTGAGCTTTGACCACGACCGGTTTGCCTATTTTTTCGGCTGCCTGTTTGGCCTCTTCCGGCGACTTTGCCACCATTCCTTCAGGGGTCGGGATACCCGATTTCTTAAATATTTCCTTTCCCTGATATTCAAAAAACTTTGCCATCTTGCCTCCATCACCATGAGTTAATGTTTTAGCTTTTACTATGGTAAGACCAAGTAACCATAAACCATAAAAGCCAACTACTGTCAAGCAATTTATTCGCTGCCAGAGATATGGGTTGACATCAAAATTTTGTGATAATATATTACGTTTACTAAGATAATGCTGTATGTCGAGCTCTTTTATTCGGCCTTGAAACCACCTGATTTTGTTACCTGAAACCTTTACTTTTACCGTTAAGACTTACTGAGGTATGATGGTCAGTCCAAAATTTCAGCCGATTACACAGAAAAAAATTTCCACCAAAATCGCAGAACAGATAAAATCACTCATCAATGAGGGTGAATTGAAACCCGGTGATGCCCTGCCGCCCGAAAGGGAGCTTGTAAAAGTTTTCAATGTCAGCCGTGCCTCTCTGCGAGAGGCGCTGAATACCCTCGCCGGCATGGGCTTCCTGGAAATGTCCCAGAAGCACAGAACGATTGTCAAATCCCTGACGTCGGGCAGAATCACCGACCCCCTGCACCGCCTGCTAAAAGAGGATATTCAAACGGTCTTTGAACTTATCGAAGTCAGAAAGGCCATTGAGTCCTGGAGCGCCTATCATGCGGCCAGAAGGGCAACCGCGGATGATATCACCAGCCTGGAAAAAAGCCTTGAATCCATGCGAATAAAGATAGAGCAGGGCATCAGCGTAATAGAAGACGATGCCAATTTTCACGTGGCAATCTCCGAAGCCACACACAATAAAATACAGACCCACCTAATGTTCTCCATCTATGACATTCTCAAAGAATCCCTTGGCAAATACTATGAAAGTATCAATATTCAGCAAGTATACAAACAGCACTGTAAAATGGTGGAGGCCATTAAAAAAGGGGATTCGGCCCTGGCGAGCAGAAGAATGCATGAACATCTCGAATATGTCGAAGCCAGTCTCAAAGAACTTGCGACGCCTGACATAAAGCCAAATTAGATTCGATGTGAATCCCAACCCCTTATCCTCTCTCATTAGTATCTGAAAGGATGAACGGCGAATCACGCTGGAGACTTAGTCTATAGTCCGAAGTCAAAAACAAGCTCAGCCGAGTCGAGTTTCGAAAGCTAGAATTAATGCGCGCTGTCTGTTGAATTTATAAAAATGAGATGATTCCTTCATTCTTAAATCGTCATTCGACACTCGTCAATGGTTTTACATCCCCTTCAATGTCATCTCCGGGTTGGCTGTCTTCATGATCTGCATGAATTGCTCAAAATCTGCCTCGGTTATGCAGCAAAATAGGTAGCCCTTTTCACGCTCCAAACGAAATCTGACAAACCCGTAAGGGATAATGGCCCATTTAGGACCTTCTACCATCCCAACAACCTCGGCATTGACCCGGACCACCCGCCTGAAACTGGTTAATTCAATATCTCCGCGCTCTGTGATCCCGATCTTATATGAGATCGCCAGTGAAAAGTACCAGGTATATACCACTTGAATTGTGAAACCAGATCCTGATCCATGACGCCCTTTCTCGTAATGTTTTGAAACCACTTCTATCGATTCCTGAAACGATTTGAAGCTAACCGAAACACGTTTCCAACCAAGCGACGATCTACCGACTCCTAAACAACCTACTGTATAAACATAAAACGGTTTGCCTGTAAATCTTTCTATGATGATATTCATATTGATATATGCGGTTATATCCGATAGTAGATTCTTTTCCGAGTTAACCTGAATTTTCATACATAGGAGGTTTGACAGATGAATTCTAACGCAAAAGTCGCAATTGTAACTGGTGCAGGATCGGGCATTGGCAAACAGACGACACTCGCTTTTCTTAAGGAAGGTTATGCGGTCGCCCTGGCCGGGCGTCGCAAGGCGCCTTTAGAAACGACCGCAGCGGAGTCCGGTTCGACCGGTTCACGCGCCCTGGTTGTGCCCACAGATGTGGGCGATCCAGCCGCGGTTCGCAACCTGTTTTTGCAGACAACAGAAACCTTTGGCCGCATCGACGTCTTGTTTAACAATGCGGGGATTTTCGGTCCGTCGGTCCTTTTTGAAGATATCCCGTACGAGGAGTGGAAAGCCGTCGTAGCCACCAACTTGACCGGCTCATTTCTGTGTGCCCGGGAAGCTTTCAGAATCATGAAGCGCCAGGATCCCAGGGGGGGACGTATCATCAATAACGGCTCCATATCGGCCCACGCCCCGCGACCCAATTCAGCACCCTACACAACAACCAAGCATGCCATAACCGGTCTCACCAAATCGATGTCCCTTGATGGGCGCAGGTACGATATCGCTTGCTGCCAGATAGACATCGGCAACGCCGCAACCGATCTGGCGAAAGCCATTCTAGAAGAAGGTGCCGGTGCAACCCAGGCAAATGGTTCTATCGTTAAAGAGCCGACCATGGATTTGAATCATGTGGCCAGCGCCATCGTCCATATGGCGAGTCTGCCTTTGGATGTAAACGTGCAATTTATGACCATCATGGCCACCAAAATGCCTTTTATTGGCCGTGGATGACCTCTATCTATGGCAATTGATGGGTTGTGTGAAACCGAGATGGTGGATGTTCTCAGGCCACACGGTCGCGGGGTTCATGTTCGGCGAAGATGGCATCCAAATTATCGAGTGCCCGGAACCCCATGGCGTCTCTGGTTTCCTTGGTAGCGCTGCCGATGTGCGGCATCAGGAACACGTTGGACAACTGCCGGTATTCCGGATTAATGTTCGGTTCATCATTGTAAACGTCCAGCCCGGCGGCGGTCAGCTTCCCGGACTTGAGCGCCGCAATCAAAGCGTCGTCGTCGACCACGACGCCGCGGCTGGCATTGACCACAATGGCCCCATGCGGCAAAAGGGCGATAAGGTCGGCGTTCAGCAGCTTGATGGTTTCCGGAGAGGCAACCGTGTGGAGCGTCAAAAAGTCGCAATGGGGCATCAGTTCTTCGGGGGTTTGGTGATAGATGGCATAGTGGATCTGCATGTCGAATCCGCGCGCGCGCTGGGCCACGACCCGACCGACACGGCCGAATCCTATAATACCCAGTCGCTTGCCCGTCACCTGGGTGCCCACCATGAAGCTTGGGCTCCAGTCCTTCCATTCCCGGGTGCGGACCAGTCGTTCACCCTCGCTGGCACGCCGCGCCGCTCCCAACATCAGCATCATGGTCAGTTCCGCCGTGGCGTCGGACAACACCTCGGGCGTGTTCGTTACAATAAGACCCCGGGCCTTGGCTGCTTCGGTATCCACGTGGTCATAGCCGACAGAATAATTGGCAATGACTCGCACGCTTTCAGGCAAACGGGCGATCACTTCGGCGGTAAACTGCTCGGTGTGGCAGGGTAAAATGGCGTCGGCGCCTTTGGCGCGTTCGATGATTTCGTCACTGGAATAGAGCGTATCTTGGGGATTTAAAATCGGGTCGTAGTCTCGTCGAAGACGTTCTTCAACGGCATCCGGCAGTTTACGGGTAACGAGGACGATGGGCTTCATTGTTTTATCCTCCGTAAATTTACAGCCTGTTTCGGCTTCAAATATGTTCCTCGCCTTCCTTTATCGATTTATAAAAGTCGAATACCAGTAGGACAAGGTTCGCAACGATAATAATCCAAAGCGCAACAGAGTGTAACCTTATGGCGTAAAAAAGCAAGAATACCACAGCCATCGAAACTGCGATCAATCCACTGATTAAGTTACTCATAAAGTCACTATCACCCTTTCAATATCTTTTTTTGTCCGCATTCTTATAGCACGAGAGCCGTTAACCCCCGGCGCTATTCACAAGCCAGCGTGCCGTTCGCAGCAGGCGCGCGTCGTCACCTCTGGGTCCCACCAGTTGCACCCCCAGCGGCATGCCGTGTGCGCCCTGCAGGATCGGAAGCGTGATCGCGGGCACACCGCACAGGCTCCATATGGTACAAAAAATCGGGCTTCCCGTCGATTTCAGGCCGACGGGGGCCTCACCGGTAGCGGCGGGGGTAATAATGGCGTCATACCAGTCAAACACTTTGTCTAACGCACGGTTAAAAACCGGTATCCGGCTCACCGCATTGTTGTAATCCACGGCCAGAACTTTCTGGCCGCGTTCGATCATCTCCCGCAGGATGGAACTCAGCTTGTCTTTGCCGCGCGCATATTCGCGCTCGAAACTTCTGGCAAGGTCTGCCTCCATGATCATGCGGTGCTGTTCGACCGCGTCATTGAATATTTCCGGAAGTTCGACCTCGACAGCGTCTTCGCCCAGACGCGCGACCAACTCGGCAAAGGCTTCTTTTGTATCCGTTTCGGCCTGGTCCCAGACCGGCGTTTTGACAAAGGCCAGGCGCGGCGGGACCGGGGGCTCCTCGGCCAGCGTCTCAAAGAGTTTGGGCCGTGCTCGCAGCCGGGTGTCGGGATCGCGGTCATCGAAGGCCATGAGCTGCTCTGCGATCAGCGCTATATCCTCGATGGTGCGCGCAAACACGCCAATCTGGTCCAAAGGTCGCGACTGTTGGAGCACGAAATGTCGGGATATACGCCCATAGGTCGGTTTGTACCCATAGACTCCGCAGAAGGAGGCCGGGCGGATGACCGATCCGTTGGTCTGGGTTCCGATGGCAAGCGGCACCATGCCGGCTGCCACGGCCGCAGCGGAGCCGCTTGAGGAGCCGCCGGGGGTGCACTCAGGATCGTGCGGATTCCGGGTCTTGCCCGGTGCATAGACCGCAAGCTCAGTGGTGACGGTCTTGCCCAGGATGATCGCGCCGGCTACACGCAACAAGGCGACTGCGGTGGCATCCGCCTCTGGCTGACGTCCGGCATGCAAAACCGTACCGTCCTCGGTGGGCATATCCTTGGTGTCGAAGATATCCTTGACGCCCACCGGAACGCCGTGGAGCGGACCGAGGGCCTCGCCTTCCTGCAGCGCCTGGTCCGCCTCACGCGCCTGTTTCAGCGCATGTTCGGGGTCCAGATAGGCCCAGGCGCCGATGCGTTCTTCGATCCCTGCGATGTGATCGAGGCAGGCACTCACAAGTTCTTCCGATGTAACCTTTCCGTCGCGAAGCGCCTCTACCGCCTCGGTGGCGCTCATCAGAGCTAATTCCATATTTTCTCCAAACATTGTGGTGCTTGTCCTTACTTGGCGATACCATAAACAAGGTCAGGCAGCCAGGTCGTGATCTGTGGAACGTTATAGAGAACAATCATGGCAATCAGCACCATCACCAAAAATGGCAAAGACCCTTTGAAAATAGTCGTAAGTTGAATGTGCGGCGGAGCGATCCCCTTGAGGTAATAACACGACATCGCCATCGGCGGCGTCAGAAATGAGGTCTGCAAGTTGAATGCCACGAGAATCCCAAAGAAGAGCGGGTCGACATTAAAGGCGTCCAGCAGCGGCAGAAAAATCGGCACGAAGATGATGATGATCTCGCTCCACTCCAGCGGCCATCCCAATAGGAAAATGATGGCCTGCGCCATGATAAGAAACATAACGGGCGACATGTTCAGGCCCACCACAAACTCCTCGATGACCATGTGGCCGCCGAGATAGGAAAAAACAGATGAGAAGGTCCAGGAACCGACGAACAGCCAGCATACCATGGCCGCGGTTCTCGCCGTCAGATAAACCGACTGCTTCAGGCGCTCCCAGGTGAGTTCCCGATAGCACACAGCCAGGACCAGGCTGCCAAATGCACCCACCGATGCCGCCTCCGATGGTGTCGCCAACCCGAATAAAATAGAGCCCAGCACCGACAGAATCAGGATAGCCAGCGGAACGACGGAGGTCAGCATCATATAGATCAGATCTTTGAGTGGGATATCCGTCTGCTCCTTGGGCGGCTTCGGCGCCAGTTTGGGGTTCAGGAAGGCCCGCCCCACCACATAGATGATGTAGAGGCCGGCCAGCATAAATCCGGGGATCAACGCCCCGGCGTACAACCTCACCACGGAGACACCTGATATCGCCCCGTACACGATCAGCATGATGCTCGGCGGGATCAGGATACCGAGGCAACCACCGGCACAGATGACGCCGGATGACAACTGTTCGTCATAGCCGGCTTTCAGCAGGGCCGGGAAGGCCAGCAATCCCATCAGCGTCACCACGGCGCCGACGATGCCGACGGCGGTGGCAAAGAGCGCACAGGTCACCAGCGCCGCCACGGCCATGGCGCCGGGCACAATACGGGCGGCGATATTCAGGCTGTAAAACAGCCGCTGCACGATCTGCGCACGTTCGACGATATAGCCCATGAACAGAAACAGCGGCACCGCCACCAGTACGTCATTAATCATCACCGAGTACGTCTGGTTCACCAACAGATCGAAGATACTGTTCAGGAAGATGTGACTGAGCTGGTCGGAGGTGGCGTAAGCATAATAGCCAAAGCCAAAGCCCATCGCGATCAATGTGAAGCAAATGGGGAAACCCAGGAGAATACAGAAGATGAAGGACCCCATCATCAGCATGGCAACTTGAGGATCGGTCATATGACGGCCTCCTTTCCCTCGCCACCCTCACGGGCGGCCATCTCAGCCTCCTTTTGGCGCTGTTTTTCCACCAGTTCCTTTTCCAATTCCTCGACATCGTGCAGCCGCGTCGGCCACTTCCCGGTCCGCAGGCATTGGACGCAGCGGATGGTTTCCGCGATGCCCTGCAGCAGCAAAAGGAACGCGGCGATGGGCAGGATGGTTTTCAATGGGAATACCGGCACCCCGGCGGGGCTGTTGATGCTGATCTCACCAAAAGGTCCGTCGGGACCATATGGTAGGAAGGACCAGGACTCGGCGGCATAAGCGATACCGGCATAGATCAGGGCCAGTATCCCGGGGAAAAAAAAGATGAAATACAGCACAATCTCGACCGCCGCCTGAACACGTGGGGGCCAGAGCCGATATACAAAGTCCCCGCGCACATGCGCGTTGCGGGAAAGCGCATAGGCCCCTCCCATCATAAACAACGTCCCGTACATGATATAGCTGAGGTCGAAGGCCCATGAGGTGGGAGCTCGCAGCACGTAGCGCACGAACACCTCGTAGGTGGTGGCAAAGGCCAGAATCAGGATGCACCAGGAAAAGGACTTTCCCACCCACGCACTCAAGCGATCAATGAAAAAAAGAAACTGGTTCATATTTTCGTCCTTTAATGGGATTTGAGCGACTTACCGATATAAACGGAGGCGCGACGCTCGCAAGCGCCGCGCCTAATCTAAGTGAAACCAATTCGATCCGATATAAACCGTCGCTTTAGAAGCCCAGTTCACCCGGAAAGTAATGGTCGTAAGCCAGCTTGTAGTCGCAAGAGTTGAGAAGATCGTAGAACGCAACACGATGCGCGAATTCCTTCTGAGAGGCGAGAACCTTTTTAAAGAACGGATCTTTCTCAAGTCCCGGAATAATCGCGTCCCAGGCTTCGAGCTGGGCCTTCATGACCGAATTCGGGGTCCTGTAAAGCTTGACGCCTGCGGAATCCTTGAGCCATAGCAGATCCTTGGAGTACTGATCCTGACCTCTCCAGAAGTTGGCTGACGAGGCCGCTTCGGCGGCATACTTCAGAATCGCCTTGTGTTCCTTTTCCAAGGCGTCAAACTTGGTCTTGTTAAAGATGATCTCGAAGAACTCCGCTGCCTGATGATAGCTGCCCAGCATGTACACCTTGCTGACGTCCTGGGCGCCGAAGCTCCTATCGGAGGTCGGGTTATTGAACTCGAAGGCCTCGATCACGCCGCGTTCGAGGGCCGGCACGATTTCGCCGCCGGGAAGCTGGGTGACCTTGGTGCCCATGGCCTGCATCAGATCGGCCGCCAGTCCCACGGTTCGGTATTTGAGACCCACCAGGTCCTTGGCGTCCTTAACCGGTTTTTTAAACCACCCCAGCGGCTGGGTCGGCATCGGCATGGAAAAGAACCCGACGAGGTTAAGGTTCAGATTCTTGAGGAGCTCGTTATAGAGTTCCAGGCCACCGCCGTAATAGATCCAGGCCAGCCCCTGGTGGGCGTTCTGGCCGAAGACGGGTCCGGTACCGAACAGCGAGGCGACCTTGCTTTTGCCGTACCAGTAAACGGACACCTGGTGCCCGGCGTCGAGCACGCCTTTGTGAACGGCGTCCTGTACGCGGAAGGCCTTGACCACGGCGCCTGAGATCAAATACTGGATCTTCAGCCGGCCCCCGGCCATCTCATTGACGCGTTTGACGTAGTCTGTGGCGTAATCGTTGAAAATGTCCTTCGCGCCCCAGGCACCTTGCATCTTCAAGACGGTCGTCTGGGCCCGGGAGACCATGGGGAAACCCAATGTTGCCGCGCCGGCGGCTCCTGCTACGGCCGCCTTTTTCAGAAATTTACGCCGGCCAATTTTCACATCCTCCGGTTTCTTGACGGTTTTCTTGACTTTTTCTTTTTTCATAGCAATGCCTCCTTTTGGAAAAATTGATGGAAACCCGTAATTCGGACCGGGTTTGGGTGAAGTCCGTATGTTGTTGAAAAACCGAAAACTTCAATCGACGGTTTCCGGAACATTCGATAACCTGGGCGAAGGCGTTCCACCGAGGACGTAAAAACATCGCCGGGGGAGTCAAGATGTCCTCTGTGGTCGGACACCAGCTAAAGCAGAGCAATCGCCTCAATCTCCACTTTGGCGCCCTTGGCCAGCCCGGAAACTTCTACGCACGAGCGGGCCGGAGGCGTGTCGGAGAAAAACCCGGCATACACCTCGTTGATCTTGTCAAAGTCGTCCATGTTGGTAATAAACACCGTTGCTTTGAGTACCCGGTCAAGGGAACATCCGGCTGCTTCCAGAATGGCCTTGAGATTGAAAAGAACTTGGCGGGTCTGCGCCTGGACATCGTCACTGACGAGCTCGCCGGTGGCTGGATCGAGCGGAAGTTGCCCCGTGGAAAAAACCAGGGTGTCTGTTTTTACGCCTTGGACAAACGGACCGAAAGTCGCCGGTGCATTCGGCGTACGGATCGTGGTGATTGTTGACATAGTTCATCCTGTTTAATAGCATTACATGAATGAAACATCTGCA
>CALZJV010000381.1 GCA_945787595.1 uncultured Desulfobacterales bacterium
CAATCCGCATATGGGTAATTTGGCAAAGAAATTGGTCGGGCTGATCGGAGCCCCATTTGAAATCGCCTTTTTTACCAATAGCGGTACGGAAGCCGTGGATTGGATCGGGTCGATCATATGAATATCATAAAGCCGAAGGCACTGGTTATTGGTGGTTGCGGTGGTCTGGGAACGGAAGTTTGCCGCACGCTCGGACAAAAAGGTTTTGATATCGCTTTTACTTATTGTTCTTCACAGAAAAAAGCCGACGATCTGGTAGGTGGATTCAACCACCAAGGCATCTCCGCGACCGCCTTTCATATGGATCTGGGTGATCTTGCAGAAGTGAAGCTGACCATTCGCCAAGCGCGCCATACGCTGGGAACCCTGGATGCTTTGGTTATCGCGTCCGGCCTGGCCACGGGCCGAAAACCTGCCAAGCAGGTCCCGAAATACCGGGCCATTACGGTCGAGGATTTTGACCGTCTTATGAATATCAATGTGCGGGGTGTTTTTTTTGCCTGCCAGGAAGCCGCTCGAATCATGACAAGCGCCGGCGTTAAACCGGTTCCGGCCCCGGTGGATTATGCCTGCAGTAAAGGGGCCTTGTGGGGGATGACTCAGGCCCTGAGCAAGGAACTCGGTGACCGCAATATTCTGGTGAATATGGTGGCCCCCGGTATTCTGGAAGGCGGGGTGGCAAAGCTTCTCAGTGAGGAACTTATGGCGGAGTATCTTAAGCACTGCTCCCTCAGGCGGACGGGGAAATTTTCAGAAGTAGCCAATGTGATTGCTTTTTTGGCAGGGCCCGGGAATACTTATGTTACCGGGCAGGCCGTTATCCTGGATGGCGGTTTATAGAACGCTCAATTTAAGTAGGCGTAATCTGGGGTGATGAAAATTCACCTGTAACCTTATGCACATAGAATTAACTTTTTAAACCGTTTTTGTTTAACGAATTTTGTTTCAGGTGTCTGGTTTCAGGTGTCAGCAATCAGATGACGGAGAACAGAAAACAGAGGACAGTAAGGGTGTTTCACCCTCCAGTTTTCACCATCTGTCTTCTGTCGTCTAACCTCTGTCCTCTGAAACCCGAACACTGACACCTGAAACCTTACACTCATCAAGAGGAATAAAAATAGGATAAAAATTAAGAGCCTCGATATGAGAATTTTAACCACCCTATGAGTAATCTAATGACCGCACATATTTTCGATACAACCCAAAACCGCTGGTGGGGGCTATTACCAATACTGGCTTTGCTATGGCATGGCAGCTATACCGCCATTGTTCTCGATGCGCACTATCTGTTTTTTGTTTGTTATTCAGCCAATATCATACTGGGAATCGGAATATATGTCCGGTCCGGATTGATGGTCGGCACAGGCGTCGGGTGGTGTCTGATCGCCTTTCCGCTCTGGCTGTATTATGCGATTTTAAATTCAGACTGGGAAATCAGCGGAATTGTGTTTCATACCAGCGGAATATTGGTGGGATTGGTGGCCATGAAAAATTATCGGCTGCCCGGATATACCTGGTGTGCCGGTCTGGGGCTGGCATTGTTCTTGCAGATACTCGCCAGGATGTTTACGGATCCGGAGTTAAATGTGAATGCGGCTTTTCGGATTTATGACGGATGGGAAGGTTTTTTCCCGAATTACCCGGTCTATTTTGTGGTTATGTTTTTGGGGTTTGCGGCTTTTTTTTTCTGTCTTACTTGGCTTAACAACCGGTTTTTTTACCCAGGGAACAACATCGATGAGCGTCATTAATCATACCCAGAGTTTGTGTCCCGAGTGTCTCAAGGTCGTTTCGGCGCACATATGCAGGACCAAAGACAAGGTGGTTTTGAAAAAGAAATGCCTAACCCACGGGCCCAGTGAGGTAGTTATCAGCAACGACCCCACCTGGTACGATCGGGTGATGGCTTTTGAGACCCGGTTTGAAAAACCCGGTACGGTATCAAAAAAATCACAGGCCGGATGTCCCTTTGATTGTGGATTTTGCGATGCACATAAACAACGCATGGTTTTGCCGGTTGTCCCGGTCACGAGCGCATGTAACTTAAACTGTCCGGTCTGTTACACCATTAATAAAAATAAATCCCCCTACTTTATCACCAGAGAAAAATTCAAAGAAATTTTGGCACAAATTCAGGTGGACGACCCTGATTTGCGGTTGATCAATTTTACCGGGGGGGAGCCGCTGATGCACCCGCAATTTGTCGAACTGGTGGAGATGTGCAGGCAGGCAGGTATTCACCGGATTACCATCAGCACCAACGGCCTGCGTTTCCTTGAAAATGAAACATTGCTGGAGCGCTTGACGGAACTGGATGCCCGGATCGTATTCTCCTTTAATTCATTTCAGCGGGCGCCATATATCGCCACAGCCGGGAAAGACCTGTTGGAAGAAAAGTTAAACATTCTGAGTTTGCTGGAAAAACACAAACCCTCCACCACGCTGCTTTCGGTGGTGGCTTGCGGAATCAACGATCAGGAAATCGGTGATATCGTCGCTTATGTTATGGGGAGCGATTTTATTGTCAGCTCTGAAATTCATACCGTCACCTTCAGCGGGCAAAACGTCGGACGTTTCGCTCAAACGACCCGTTTAACGATACCTGATGTAATATCCGGCATCGTCAAGAAAAACCCGGATATTGGCATGGAAGATTTTCTGCCCTCCCCCTGCGCACACCCACTCTGCTATGCCGTATGCTATCTGCTGAAAACAGAAAACACCCACAGCGTGCCGTTTGCGCGGTTTATGAAAGATGAGGATATCGCCAAAATTTTGGCCCGCAGTCTATACATGCAACCGGACTTGGCGACTGAAGAAGTGATGAACGATGTGTTAAACGATGTTTGGAGCAGGGAACTGAGTGGCGAGAAAGAAGCATTGATTATCAGGCAAATGAGATCGATGCTGGAAGAAATATATCCGGCCAAACCGATCGATTATATGACAAGGCAAAGACGGGCCGAGCAATTCATCAAGGCCGTTTACATTCACTCTCACATGGATGCGGCCAATTTCGATGTTCAACGGGCAAAGCGCTGTTGCGTGGCTGTGCCCGACGGGGATGGGTGCTACATTCCCACCTGTACCTATAACAATATTTATCGGGCCCGGGACACGCGGTTTTGCGACTAATTACTCCGCCCTGAAAAATAGCCTTATCAAGTTTTGAGGAGGTATAATAGCCCAATTGAAACTTACAAACTTTCTTTGATGTCATCCGGGCGGATTAATTAGCTTTAAAAAAAATATAAAAAAAGAAATATGCGCAGCATAAAGTAATTAAGACGCCGGCGGATGGGTCTAACTAGCATTTTAAGATCATAAATAACTATCTAAAGACCTGGATAGGCAATTTTTCAGGGCGGATTAATTAGGAGAATTCCATGCGATATTTTATGGTGGACCGGGTAACGGAATTCACAAAAGGGATAAGCGCCTCTGCGATAAAAAACATCACCCTGACGGACGACATTCTGCATGATCATTTCCCGGATTATCCGGTTTTCCCGGGGGCGATGCTGATCGAGGCCATGGCCCAGTTGGGCGGATTTCTGCTGGAAATGAGCGTGAACACAAAGAAGTATATTCGGTGGGCTTTGCTGGCGCAGGTCGATAAAGCACAATTTCATAACCCGGCCGAACCGGGCGATCAGTTACGATTAACAGCCGAACTGGATGAACAAATGGACGATGCCGCCAAGGTAAATTTAACCGTTCATTGCGGCGATACTAAAATTGCCAATGCGAGATTGACCTTTGTACTAAAACCGATTGAATCAGACAAGATTCATGCCCAAAGAAGGTACTGTTATCGGCTATGGACCAAAAAACTGATACCCTCTCAGGAAATTTTTTAGCAGACGGGATACGATCAAATCCGGCTGAGGCGAAACCCGCGGTCTTGGTATCCGGGTTGGGCTGGGAGATATCCCCGGATGCATGGCAGTATTTAATCGGGAATCGGCCTGATCCATTAGATCTCCAACTGGCCCATGACTGTGATCCGAAGCGCTACCTGTGTGTACCGAAAACGATCAAGTTTATGAGCAAACAGGACCGTCTGGCCGTAAATGCGGCCGGACAAGCCCTTGAAAACGCAGCGCTTGATTTGAAAAAACAAGAAGACAGTTGCGGTTTGTTCATGACCGTCGGCTATATCCCCTTTAACCGGGAAGAAGCCGAAAAAATCTGTCGTTATTCACAGGATAACCATCAGTTTTCCATGTTTAAGTTTTCAACCGAAGCCTATGATAACATAAACCCGTTACTGGCGTTTGCCTGCTTGCCCAATATGCCGGCCTATCATTTGTCCGCCAATTTTGACATACAAGGCGAATATTTTTTAACCTATCCAGGAACCGCCCAGTTTTATCTGGCATTAAGTGAGGCCGTTCAACGCCTGCAGAACGGTGACTTGAAGCGAGCCATCGTCGGTGGTGTTTCCGATCAGTGTAATTTTCTGGTCGAAAACCATTTCCATAAATACTATTGCGGAAAGTCGATTCCGGCCGCAGATGTGGCCGCCTTCATGATCTTGGAAAGAACTACTGCGGCGCGCAAAGGATCTCGGCAGGTTCGAATAAACCTCCTGTCTCTGGATACCCAATACACAAAAGAGAATTTGCGACCGGACGACGCGCCACCGAAATTGCACCTGGGGGCGGCTGAATTACCCATGCTGCTCAATGCCTTTGCTCATAGTCAAAAAGGGCGTTTTTACCATTGCTGCCAATCCGGAACCCATACCTTTACGAGCACCTGGGAGGTAATATGAATCGGGTCGTGGTTACGGGAATGGGTGTTGTCACACCTCTGGGAAACGAGCTTAATACGTTTCGGCAGAATCTGGTTTCAGGTAATTCCGGAGTGGGTCCACTGACCCTCTTCGATTCGAGTCAACTACCTTGCGGCATCGCCGGCGAATGCCGTTTGGATGAGATTCGTCATAAAGATCGCAAAATAGCGTTTGCCCTTCATGCCGCCCATTCTGCCATGCGTGATGCCCGGCTTCAAGATACGGGAGAGAAAAGCCCCCATGATTCGGTGCAAAGCGGTTTGAGCATCGGTATCGGTCTAGAACTATTCGATATGCACGATATGGCGGTGTACGTTTCAAATGGGTTCAATATTCCGGTATCCCGCAAAGGTCAGTTTGATTTTTTACAAACCCCCGCCGACCACTGTGTTGGCCTACTTTGCGACGCTTTTAATTTAAGGCTCAATCCGGGTATTCACATATCTGCCTGTGCCGCCGGTAACGACGCGATTGGTCATGCATTTCTGAAAATTCGACGTGGAGAGGCATCCCTCATGCTGGCGGGTGGGGCGGATTCCATGCTCAATCCAATGGGTGTCGGCGGTTTCTGCAAATTAAATGCGCTTTCGACCCGCAACGACGCGCCGCAAAAAGCGTCCCGGCCATTTGATGTCAAGCGGGACGGTTTTGTACTCGGGGAGGGGGCCGCCATGCTGGTATTGGAAAATATGGAAAATGCCGTCCGAAGAGGTGTTGATATATATGCTGAAATCGTTGGATACGGCAATTCCTTTGATGCGCATGCTATCAGCGATCCTCATCCGGAAGGGCGTGGGGCGGTGGCCGCCATGTCCAGGGCCTTGACTCTGGCGGCGATTTCACCTGAAAGTATTTCTTATATCAATGCGCACGGAACTGCGACGCTCAAAAACGATCCTGTCGAAACCCTAGCCATAAAAACGCTGTTTGGCAGAAACGCCTACGGGATTCCGGTCAGCTCGACCAAGTCGATGATCGGACATTTGATATCCGCGGCCGGGGCGGTGGAAGCGGTGGCAAGTATTGTGTGCGCCAACGCCGGTTGGGTTCATCCGACCATCAATCTCGATAACCCGGACCCGGACTGCGATCTTGATTTTGTTGCGGGCCAGGCCCGGGAGCATCGGGTGGGGTATTTTTTAAGCAATTCCTTTGCCTTCGGTGGGCAAAATGCAACCCTTGTCTTTCGGAATTGGGTGAAATAGGCCCTTAGCGGGATTTATCTGACAACATGTTGTAAGAAAATGAAGGTGTCAGGTGTCAGTGTTCAGGTTTCAGTATTTAGTACCTCAATTCCCTGACACGCGAAACCTGATCCGCCTGCGGCGGAAAACCTATAAATTGGGTTCATAGATAATCAGTGCCATTGCTGCCCCGCAGGGGCCACTTTTTCCGAACGCTGTTTCGAAAAAAGCTTAGTACCTATTTATTGAAATCACATCATGTTTGCGCATGATTTATGCGATCGCCATAGTGGGCAGAATAACTCGTTCTTTTAATTGAAGAGCTGCTACAAGATGGCGCCCGGGTGGGTTTAAACTACTTCAAGAGTATAAAAGAAGCTGAATTTCTGGCCGGAGAACTGGAACTTATCTGCGCCCGTCCACCGCAGCTGCTTGCCTTTGATGCCACCGATCCGGTACAGGTTGAGCGTGGGGTTCAGTTTTTTGTGGATGAATTCGGTGGCATAGACGGGTGGGTGAACAACGCAGCGATCAACATCAGCGGACTTCTGCCAACGGTGTCGGCAGAAGAAATCCGGGCGCAGATCGATTCGGCCCTGCTGGGTCCTGTTTTTTGTTGTCGTGCCGTTCTGCCCCATATGCTGCGGCAGCACCAGGGAAGTATTGTCAATATCGGATCCATCGTGACCCGCAAAGTTTTTCGAGGGCAGTCCGTATACGCGGCCGCCAAAGGTGGTTTGCTGGCCTTTACGCGGGCTCTGGCGGCGGAATACGGTCGCAAGGGAATACGGGTCAATTGCATTCAGCCCGGTCCGGTCAAATCCGACATGCTCGATACCGCTCTTACCCTGGCCGGAGAAGACATCCTCAGACAAATTCCCGTGGGTCGATACGGAACTCCAGAGGACATAGCCAGGTTGGCGGTATTCCTATTGAGCGAACAAAGTTCCTATATTACGGGTGCTGCCCTAAACATCGATGGAGGCTATCACTTGACATGATTCTGGAACTGATGCAAAAAAGACGTTCCATCAGGCGCTTTAAACCGGAAGTTCCCTCGGATGCCGACATTCTCAAGCTTATTGAGGCAGCAGTGGCGGCGCCTTCGGCTGCGAATAAACAACCCTGGCGTTTTCTGATCGCAAAAAAAAAGAAACATTTTGAGATCATCGCCAAGGCGGTCAATAACGCCCGCCAAAAATACCTTTCATTATTAAGCCCTGAATACCGATCGGAGTTTGCGCATTATTCGGTTAATTTTATGAATTTCCAAAACGCACCGATTATCATCATACCTATTTACAGGGCGTTTCAGGGAATCTCAGCCATGTTGAAAGAAAAGCCACCGGAAAAAGAGGTGTTTTTCTTAAGATCGTATGAACATGATACCGCCCTGATGAGCGTTTCCCTGGCCGTACAAAATATATTGCTGATCAGCGAGGCTATCGGACTGGGGGCCTGCTGTATGACGGGGCCATTGATTGCAAAGGCGGATATCGAAAAATGCCTGCATGTTCCGGAAGGATGGATGATAGCAGCGTTGATTTCAGTGGGCTACCCGGATGAAGCGCCATCGGATCCGGGCAGGAAAAAATTGGAATTGGTTACAAGATGGCTTTAAAGGGTATGAACATGAATCTGAACGACCCGGAAATAGAAAATAAAATTGTTGACGTGTTGTGTAACAGCCTGGCTCTTGTGCCGGATCAGATAACAAAAAATTCGCGTTTGATTACCGACTTGGGGATGGATTCTCTGGATTTTCTGGATATCATGTTCTCACTGGAATCAGAATTTAAAACCAAAATTAAGGACCGCGAATTTGACCGCGTACTGCGGCCGGACAAATCCGAAGCAGCTCTTCGGGCGGAGTATCTGACCGACGGGGAAATCGAGCGGTTGTCAGACCTTTTACCGGCGCTAAAGGAAGCTTCCCTGAAAGAAAAAGTACCCAGAAATGCATTTTTTACCTTTGTCACCGTGGATACACTGGTGAAAATGGTATGCCGAAAACTAGGCACCAAGTGAGGTCGGATATGAAATTATCCTCCCATATTACCTTGATGACTGTTCTGATTCTAGGCGGTCTGTTGGTTCCTCCGGTGATTTACACGATGCTCTTTTTACAAGCGCCGTCTATTGCACCTGAAAACGCCCGAAATATCATTGTGAATGCCAAGGAAAAATCCATATTGATCGATGTTAGACCGGCGCGAGAATTCAATTCTTTTCATCTGGAAGACGCCATCAATATTCCACTGGACACGATTCGAGCGGATGATAAACTTGTCTGGCAGAAGTGGTTAAATAACAGGGAGCATATTTTTTTGATATGCAACTTGGGTTTTTTAAGTGCCGGGGCAACGGAGAATTTACACAAGCTCGGTTTTCTAAATGCGAAAAATATCGAAGGCGGAATGGATGCCTGGCTGGCAGGTGGTAAACGTGATCCGGCCAGAGAACCGATCCTGGTTCGTACCTCATATGGTGTCGGACCGGGAGTGTCGAAGCTGGAATTCAGTCTTTTTGAGCAAGCGTTGATCTCGTTTGCCGCTTTCGGGATCAAACCTTTATATGGGTTGATATCCTTGGTGTTGATTCTAGTTCTATTTAAAAACAGAAATACCGATGCTGTCGCACTGAAATGGGCAATGATCGCGTTTTTTCTGGGTGAAAATGCTTGCGCTGTAAATTTTCTTTTTTTCGACGACCAAAGCATACTCATGGAATATTGGCACATGTGCGGTATGCTGGTCAGTTTCGGTCTGGCAAGCTACGCCTTTATGGTGATGCTTGATACCAGAGTCATCGGTTTTGTCGATAAAAAAGAGAAGTGCATTCTGCTTGCCAACTGTAGACAATGTTATAAATATCAACCTGTCCCCTGCAACCTCCGTCTGATGTTTTTGTATTTAATTCCCGCCGCCGCGATAATCGCCGGTATTCCTCTTTCCGGTGATTTGGGGAGCTATTTTTACGTGGGTGATATTTTTGGCAGTGACGTTCTGTTTGGTCACTTTCTTTATCAACAAATCATAGAATACCGGTTTTGCCCTCTGCTCAGTATTGTGTTTCTGGCCATATCCATGTTCTATTTATTCAAATACCGGGAAAAGGCCCTGCCCGTCGCCAAAATCTATTTCGCCGCAGCCTTGGGACCGCTATGTTTCGGCTTGATGCGATTTATTATGTTTGAAGCCTACGAGAACAACCCCCTCTGGGCCGAAGCCTGGGAAGAGATAACCGAATTTGTCTTTGTTGGTTTTATCCTTTGGATGGTCTGGTGGTGGCGTGGACCCGATATGCAATTTCCTTTTTCATCAAAAAAGCGGTGAATCCTCATTTTGGTCCCAAACGCTGCGATTCTGATGCATTTGGAAAACTCCCTCTGATCGAAATCATTTCAAATTCAATCAGGATAGGGTAGGGGATTAAAAACCTTCCCAGCTCAATTTGATCGATTTTGACAAACAATGATACTTTACAGGTACTCTTGGGGACGCCAATAAGATTATATGGTCGTCAGTAAATCTGACGGCCTTTTTTAAAGGAGAAAGGGGTCACCCATTAAAGGGCTTGTCAAGAGAAAAAACACCCCCTCGATCAAAAAAATCTACTTTTTGATTGACAGTTGATGAATTTGTAAAAAGACTGACTCCTAAATTGATTTTTGAACGCAGGTTATTATCTTTTCGGTTCTTGATTCAAAAAGCTAATTTCCAGGCTTTTTACAAATTCATCAACCTTATTCCGCCCTCAGCTCGGCCTCGTTTCTGTACCCGTTCCGCGCCCGTTATTTCAGTATTATAGGTTCACGGTCATTATTTGCTGATCCGCATCAGTCACCCATCAGGTTCAAGGCGATTGTGCTTTAAGCGCAAGGCGTCAAAACACGGCCCCTGGTCCTCTTGGACCCCAGAAAATCTTCGGTGCCATACCGTGTTCAATTGGATGGGTTACAGATCTTGTGGTTATTAGCCAACCCCTTAAGGACTCACGGCATAGGCGAATCAGGATCTAAAACGATCACTGGCTGGTTATTAATGGGTGCAGCAGATGCCAAGCACATTTGGTGGTTAGATACCAACTTATTTTCTGGTTACTGCTGCCCCAAAATCTTATCGCATCATGCACCTGCCTTTTGTTCACTCAAATGTTTGCTTATTTTTATCGCTATTAATTCAGCTTTGACAAAAAATCAATAATGCTTGATTAGCTGGGTGCGGCAGATGCCAATCAGATCTTGTGGTTAAGTACCAACCCCATTTGCGGTTGACTGCCACACCCAAACTAGTTAACTGAATAACTTGTCCTCATCAAAGGGAACCTGATCGCGCATGATATAGTAAGAGGCCTTGGATAGCTTATTACTTAATGCTTTAATCGCAACGACAGGTTTTGCTTTCGCTTCTTTGCTCTGATAAAAGCTTTGCGCCTTGGCACAATATCTTCTGGCAAATTGGGCCGCCTCCACATAAGCCCAGGCTAAGTATTTGTTGCCGTTCTTTTTGTTATTTTCTCCTTTCTTCTTACCATTGGAAAGGCGTTTACTTTCAACACACCGGCAGTAAGAAGAGTAATCTCCGACCTTAGCAAAACGTCCTATATCTCCAACTTCCAACATTATGGTCAGACCCAAAATATCGCCAATTCCCGGAATGGTACGCAACATCTCAAATTCCTTGCGCAGCTTGACCTGAGACTTGACTCGCTTTTCGATGCCTTTAATAATGTGTTTTAAAAATTCTATTGTCGCCCAACTGCTGGTCGCCATGAACACCAAATTGGAACAATCGAACAGCTGCTCTATATCTTCTGACTTCAACTTTTTGATCTCATTGTTGGACATCTTAAAGCCCAGATTTCGACTGACCATGCTTTGCAGACTCAAAATCTGCGCTGTGCGCTGCCGGACAAATAAAAGTCTGCGTCGCACAAGATCTCTGACCGGCCGATGCTCTTTCGGGTAAATGTAACCCTCAGGCAGTATGCCCAACCGATGCATGTGCGCCAGCCAAAATGAATCCCATGGGTCATCGGTATGTTTCAGCCCCTCGTATTGCTGGATGGCCGATGGATTCGCCAAGTGTACCGGGTAGCCATGCTCCTGCAACCCGTCTACTAACCAATACCAATTAAACGTGGATTCTACTACCACGCCTTGAAGGCTATCTTTAAAGGGATCTAATGCTCTCAAAACATCATCCAATCGATTCGCATGCCGTTTACCGTAAAGAATTTTATCTTTGGCATTAATCACGCCAACAAAATTATTACTTGAATGTAAATCAATTCCAGCGTATGTTTCCATCGGACACCTCCTAAATCCTATAAAATTAATGTAAGGTTCTTGCCTACTGGTTCCATAGCATATTTTGCTATGGATAGGGAGGTGTCCTTTCTCAAGCTCGTCAGGCTGTAGTGAGATTTAGCGCCAGCGGTCCGTAGGAAGTGTGACCAGCATGGTCGATAACGAGTTGGTGAAAATCCAACCACGAGCCCTGAAAGGAGGCAACGTGTAGGCGAAGGCAAGGGTGCCTGAAGAAACCCATGCGGGCTGCCCGAAGAGGGAATAACCGGTCACGTATGGGCCAATGAAGGATCTGAAGGAAGCCATAGCCAAAATTGCCACCCAAGCTTGGTGCGAACCTCTGGAAGGCTGTCACAGGAGGGCGAGGTACCTTCGACTACCGAAGCCCGATATCCTTTCCGTAACCTGTGGGGGTATAAGAGGTGGGTGGGCAATGAAAACGCTATCGATCTTACCTGGTGAAGGACCGTCTGTACCGGGAACGTTGTAACTGCGACAGCGTGACCCTAAGCGGAGCGGAGACGTGGCCGTTATGGGCAGGGGGTTTGCAGATGAAGCCGTAGTAGTCGTAAAGCGCATTGCCGATGACGATCCGGGTGACCGGATCATAGGGTAAAACAATGAGAAAGTGTCCCGTTGATGGGATGGAGGCGAAGGGTGGAACATGTTACCGAGTTCTTCACTTCATTATGAACTGTCGCCATGAGACCAGCCATAGGAACACCACCTGGACCGAGGACGTATACTCTCGATCATACAGGTTGTGCACGGGTCTATGAAAGGGCGGTGCAAAACGAGGTAAAATGAAGCAGTTAGAGCTGTTCGTCGATGATCGAAGCCTGTTTGAGAAGCTATGTTCACCAAAGCTACTCAGGCAAGGATTTAAAGCGGTGAGGAAGAATCGGGGCGCTCCTGGAGTAGATGGGGTGACCGTCGATGCGTTTGAGCAAGACTTGGAACAGGAGTTGGCGCGGCTTAATCAGGAGCTTGAGCAATGGTCATAC
>CALZJV010000382.1 GCA_945787595.1 uncultured Desulfobacterales bacterium
GTTCATGGACTTCTGGCTGACCAAACAGGCCATGGCCAAGCTGTCCGCGGAGGTAGGTGAATATGTCCTGGCTCCCGGCGTCTTCCCACCCATCGACGGTATGAACAAGGCCAAGGTCATCCCCATCCGCACCTTGTCCGACAAGGAAATCAGCAGTTATGGCGCCATGTTCAAGAAAATATTCGAATAGCCTTAAACAACAATCCCAGCCTGCCCGATTAAGGATGAAAATCGGGCAGGCTGTCAGCGCCGGACACAGCTAGGCCGGTAAACTGGGATGGTGAAAATTACCTTTTATAAGTCCACTAAATTTAATCCCAGTTTTATTCCAATCTACGGGTGTATGGTGTCAGGTTTCAGGTGTCAGAATTTAACTCCCGCGTGCCTCTGTCCTGACACCTGAAACCTGACACCTTTTGGAATTCGGAATAAAAATGAGATTACAATTTAATTATATAGGTGTCTATTTGAGAGCAACTTTTCACCACCCCCCCGGTAAGCCCTGCAACCCGGGCGTCCCGTCAAAATTAACACTCCGAATTGCTTATGGAAATCAAGATCAAGAACGTCAGCAAGTATTATTACTCCGGTGGTAAGACCATCAAGGCTCTGGACAACGTGAGCTTGTCTATCCCGGCCAACCAAATTTTCACCCTTCTCGGCCCGAGCGGATGTGGCAAGACCACTCTGCTTCGCTGCATCGTTGGCCTGGAAGCCCCAGACGCCGGGGAGATCGAAATCGGCGGTGATGTGGTTTTGTCCACGGAGAAAAATATCTTCGTTGCCACGGAGGACCGGGGTCTTGGCATGGTCTTTCAGACCTACGCCATCTGGCCCCACATGAACGTCTTCAACAACGTGGCCTATCCACTCCAGACCCGCAAAGTGGCCAAGGACGTCATCCGCAGGAAGGTCGAAAAGACGCTGCGCTTCGTGCAACTGGAGGGCTTCGAAGATCGGCCGGCAACCAAGCTTTCCGGCGGGCAGCAGCAGCGCGTGGCCCTGGCCCGTGCACTGGTGGCTGAACCCAAGGTCATCCTTTTTGACGAGCCGCTCTCCAACCTGGATGCAAAACTCAGGGAAGAAACGCGAAAAGATCTGCGTGTCTTTCTGACCGAACTTCAGATCACCGCGATCTATGTGACCCATGACCGGATCGAGGCCTTGTCGGTGACGTCCCAGGAGGAATCCGTGACCACTGTGGACTGTGTCATCGGCAGCCTTGCTTGCCGCAAGCGGGCCGACATGAAACCCGGAGACAAAGCGACACTCTGCCTGCGCCCTGAATTCATCCGTCTGAAGCGAGGCGATGCAAGTGAGGCACAGAATGTCTTCAATGGAAAAATCCAGTCACTGGTTTTCATCGGTGAAGCATTCGAAGGCGAGATCACCATTCATGAAACGCAGCTTTTCATCAAGACCGAGCCGGACTCTGATATCGAGGTGGGAGACAGTGCCAATTTCACTGTTGACCCGGACCATTGCCTGCTGGTCACCAGGTAGGAAAGGAAAAGAACAATGGTCAAAAAACGATCGGTCTTGACGCCGACCCTGATCGCCATCGTCGGCTTCCTGACCGTGTGTCCCATTGTCATGCTGGTCTTTGGGAGCTTTTCCACGGGCCTGGGAGCATTTGGCGAATTCACCCTGGCCAAGTACATCCTGGGATACACTGACCCTGAATTAGGCGGGATCATCGTCAATACGATCATTTTCGTACTGGGGTCCTCCATGGTGGCCACCGGCCTGGCGCTTCTCCTGGCTTACCTGAACACGCGCACGGACATCCCTTTCAAATTTTTGTTCAGGATCATCTCGATCATCCCGATGATGATCCCGCACATCCTGTTCTCCGTCAGCTGGGTGCTCCTGTTGAACCCGTCCAACGGGCTGATCAACCTGTTCCTGCGCCAGATTCCCGGTTTCGAGAATTTGGCTGTCAATATCTATTCCCTGCCGGGGATGATTCTGGTCGAGGGACTCCTCGACCTACCCATCGCCTATCTCATCCTTGCGCCGGCCATGGCTTCCTTCGATATCGCCCTGGAGGAGTCCTCCAAGGTCTGCGGTGGCACCACCCTGCGCACCCTGTTCCGAGTGACCCTGCCCGTGCTGAGGCCTGCGATCCTGGCCGCTTTTATCCTATCGCTGGTTCGCAGCCTGGCCTCCTTTGCCGTGCCTTCAGTTATCGGTATGCCCGGGCGAATCTACGTCCTGGCCACACACATCTACCAGTCTATCGCCACCGGATTTGCGGCGGATTTCGGCAAGGCCGCAGCCATTGGCATGAGCGTTCTGGCAACCTCCATCACACTGATCTACATATACCGCTACCTGACCTCGGAAGGTGAAAAATACGTCACCATCTCCAGCCGTGGGTACCGGCCCGCCGTAATCGAACTCAAGGGGGCCAAGTATCCTTTGTTCGGCGTTGTGGGCATCCTGTCCATGATCCTCATCGTCCTGCCGGTACTGGTGCTGTTTTACACCTCGCTGGTGCCCTATTCCATGATCCCCAGCGCCAAGGCCTTCTCCATGATGAGCTGGAAGCATTGGATCGAGGTGATCAATGACCCAATCTCTCTATTGTCTCTGAAAAACAGCGTCTTCCTCGGAGTGGTCGGCGCGACCCTCGGGGTGACGCTGTCCTTATTTGTGGCGTACGTCATCGTCAAGATCCGCTCCTATGCCTCCGGCATTCTTGAGTCGCTTTCCTTTTTATCTTTTTCCTTCCCGGGGATCGTTATCGGGGTGGGATTCATGTGGTTCTTTGTGCGTACACCCTTGTACGCAACCATCTGGGCCCTTCTGATCGGCTATATCGCCACCTATCTGCCCTACGGCGTCCGGCCTCTGGCCAGTGCATTCGTTCAGGTCCACAGCCATCTGGAGGAATCTTCCCAGGTCTGCGGCGCGGGCGCATTCACTACCATGCGCCGCATTGTCATCCCCCTGCTTATTCCGGGCATCGTCTCCGGGTGGATACTCATGGCCACCATGTTCGTTCGGGAACTGACCCTCTCGGTAGTGCTCTCACGGCCTGGCACCGAAGTTCTTGCAGTCCAGATTTTCCGCTTTGCCGAGGATGGCTTGTGGGGCCAGCTGTCTGCCCTGGGCATCATGATGATAATCATCTCCACGGCCCTGGTGCTTTTAGCAAGCCTTGTGGGTGTGAAATTCAGGCCTGTAGAAGAAGGAGGATAAGGGGTCAAACCACCGACGCCCCTAGCGGCGATCCCGACGCTCTTTCCCGGCCCCACCCACACAACGAGTGCGGTATAGTATCAATATCCCCTCCCTTATAAAGGTGTAAAGACAGTTAAGACGGCTAGTTAGATTTTGAGGTGTGAATAGATAAGAGCACTTAATTGTCAAGCTTCATTATTATAGTAACGTAATGGGTAGCTATGTTCTGAGCTTTAACATCATTTACATCAATTATATTAAAGTTGAAGCCCCCATCACTCAATTTTTCAACAGCGAATTGCAGTCTAATTGTAAATCTATCTAACTTTGAATTTGGTGGATTATTATATGCTTTTCTCAATGAGGATTTTATTTTATTTATCGGCTCTACTAAACCAAAAGACGATTCGGGGGAAAAACCGGGTGTCCCTTGCGGTGTTAAAGTAAAACTTAGCTTATGATAGGACCCTTTCGCTAATTTTTGATTCTGAGTTTCTTGGTCAAATCCAGCAACCTTCAAGGTTAACACGCCTTTGTGTGATATTGTTGAAACTACAATTAGGCCGACGTTAACAGTTTCAACTTCAAAATTGGGACTTCCTCCCCCGGTCATTCTAGCTGTTTGAATATCCCGTTTAATGGCTGTTATTATTTCTTCAATTTCAAACTCAGCAGTGTCGGCCATGCTAAAATTTGGCAGAATTAACATCGAAACAAAAATTATCCAGATGGAAATGTTCTTTATTATGTTTTTTATATCCAATTTATTTTCCTAATTGAAAAAAGTATTTCAAAATATATCGGTTTGTAAGCTTCCTATTTCAACATTTAAAATATTTTAAAACCATAGGTGTTCAGGAAACAAAATGAGAATAATTCTTATATTTTATCACAAAATTACAGAAATTGAATTGAATCTTTTATCATTTTTATTTTTATCTTCCTTGAATGGATATCTCAGTATGATGGGTCCCATCTTACTATTAGCTTTCTTAAGCTTGCTTCATCGCTGCCTTGACCCTTGCGGGTGTCATTGGGAGTTGAAGCACTGCAGCACCGACGGCATCGTATATGGCCGTTGCAATCACCCCGCCCATGCCGATGATGGCTGGCTCCCCGCCTCCCTGGGGCGGGAGGTTCGGGTTTTTTAAAATAACGGTTTCGATTTTCGGAAGCCACGAAAACGCGGGGATGGTATAGGTGTCGAAATTAAGATCAGAAATCTCTCCATCCGAAAAGTGAATTTCTTCGGTCAATGCATATCCCAACCCCATGGTGATGCAGCCTTCCATCTGGATGGCGGCGCCCTCGGGGTTAACCACAACCCCCATATCCTGGGCGCAAACCACCCGCTTGACGGCCACACTGCCGCTTGCCCTGTCTACTTCCACTTCCGCCATAAATGCTACGTAGGTGCCGGCGTCGATTCCGCAGGCAAGGCCATACCCCCGTCCGCTGGGCGTCTTTATGGGCTGCCATCCAAACTTCTTTGCCGCCGCCCGTAAGACGTTGATCATGCGTTTGTCCTTCAGGTGCTCGAGGCGAAATTGAAGCGGATCCGAACCCGCTTTGGAAGCCATCAGGTTCAGATGCAGGTCGCGGGCATAGGTATTGGTGTTGGCGGCCGGTGCCCGCCATGGCCCGACAGCGAAGGGATGATATCCTCCGGACAGACCACGCCAGCGCCCGTGGACGATCTCTTTGTGATGCGGAATCTCGTAGAACTGTTTACTTCCCCGCATGCCGGCGTAATATACGTTATAATCCCAAAGGGTAATCCGGCCGGAGCTGTTGAGTCCGGATTTAATCTTAACAATGGCTGCCGGTCGAAAGGTGTCGAAAAAAAACTCTTCCGCGCGACTCCAGGCCACCTGCACCGGTTTTCTGAGGCGTTTCGCCAAACGGGCGGCCTCCAGAGCCTGCTGGGAAGCTGATTTTCCGCCAAACGCGCCCCCTAGATACGGCGCGATGACCCGAACATGATCCGGTGACAGGCTTAAGCGCTCGGCAATTAAGTCTTTGACCCTAAAGGGGGTTTGGGTGGAAGCCCAAACGGTGAGTTTTTTCCCATCAAAGTTGGCGACTGCCGTGTGCGGCTCCATGGGCGCATGCGACACATAACTGTTAAAATACGTTTTTTCTATGACAGTTGAAGCCAGTTTTTCACCGGTTTTAAGGTTTCCGCCTTGAGAAGCGATTTCAGGATTCGGGGTCGATTTCAGCAAATGATCAAAAATAGTCTTGTCGTCGACACCGGTTTTGGGCCTGTCGAATTGGGCGTTGATTTGAGCCAGTCCCTGTTCAGCAACATCGGGACGTTCGTGAAGGACGGCGACAAAATCGCCTTCTTTGACAATCTGAAGACCCTCTATATTTTTAGTCGGAGCGGTATCTGCCTTAATCAATTTAGCCCCATGGGCCGGCGGCCTGAGGATTTTGGCATAAAGCATTCCCGGAAACCGTATGTCACCAGAAAATTTGGCAGCGCCGGTCACCTTTTCAACCGCATCTCGCCGGGGGACCGATTTCCCCATGGTTTGATACTCAGCGGACGGTTTTAAAGGCGGCAGATCTTTTAAGTGCTTTTCGATAATATTGCCTTTGGTGAGTTCCCCGTAACTCACCCGGCGTTCGGGTTTTGAGGGATCATAGATGTATCCATCCCGGGTAACCAGACGGTCAATGGGGGATTTTAGACGATCTGCAGCCAATTGCATCAATACCCCTCTGGCTTCGCCGGCAGCCTCCCGCAGAAATATCCCGAAATAGCGGATGGAAAGGGAGCCGAAGGTTCCGGCATCCCACGGGCAAAGCTCGGTATCCCCCATCACAATATCGACTGCCTCATAATTCACATAAAGTTCTTCCGCCAGCAATTGGGGAATAGAGGTCATGACACCCTGACCCATCTCTATTTTTCCGGTATAAAGGGCGACCCGGTTGTCGGCCCCGATTCTAAGAAACGCGTTGAAATCGGTGGGGATACCGGCGCCGAGAAAACCGGTGCGCGGCATGCGCGCCCATGTAAGGCGATCAAAGGTGCTGAAGCCAATAATGATCCCGCCGCCTAAAACACCCAGACGTTTCAGAAATTCACGGCGATTCATGTTTGAGGACGGCATCATTTTATCCCTCCTTTCATTTCACGGGAAACGGTTTCAATGGCCGCAACGATCCGGGTATGGGCGCCGCATCGGCACAGGTTTTCATCCATGCCGTCGATGATTTCCTCCCTCGACGGGGTGGGATTATCCGCCAGCAGGCTGTACGCTTTGAGGATCATGCCGGGTGTACAATAGCCACATTGAAAACCGACATGCTCGATAAACGCTTGTTGAAGCGGATGCAATTTGCCGTTTTGGGCGAGTCCCTCAATGGTTGTGATCTCGCTGCCGTCGACGTCTTTTATCGCTTTTTGACAGGAAAGCACGGCCTCATCATTGGCCAGCACCGTGCAGGCGCCGCATAACCCTTCGCCGCAGCCGTATTTCGGTCCGGTTACGCCCAGATCGGTGCGTAAAACCCACAACAGCGTCCGCTCGCCGTCAACCTCTAGGCGCACTGGACGGCCATTCAGTTTAAAACGAATCGTTTCCATCATAAAGGGCCTCCTATTCTGTAAACTCACAAAGATAGAATGTCGGAAAATAAACACCGTAGGATAATTCGAATTTTCGGATAAACCCACCCAACCATATCATCCAAATGGTTCTGGATCGGGTCAGGTGTAGCTTGAAAATGATCTTTAACCATACATCAAAAGGGTCGATTAAACAAGATAGGTAAAATGGGTATAGAATAGGAAGGCGATTTCAAATTAACCTTGTCCAAAAAAAAATAAAACGGCAGAGCCCCTGAAAAAGAACCCCGCCGCTAAAATGCAATAGCTTGTAATGGTTTACCCTTTATTAAATCTAGTTAGT
>CALZJV010000383.1 GCA_945787595.1 uncultured Desulfobacterales bacterium
GCCATCCAGTGTTACGTATCGTTTGACGGCAGCAAGCGGGTCTACATGTTGGAGAGCCTGCTCGGCGATATCGAGTGCTGTTTCCCGTCCTTTTATAAAACCATGGGAAAGCAATTCCGAACGATTTTTAATCATTTTGATACGTGTCGACTGTTTTTTTTAACCTGGAACGTTGGGTCTTGGTTCTAAAATGGGCCAATAGCGGTACAACAAAATGTTTATAACCACGAAACACACAAAACAAACGAAAAGATCGACCTAATTTTATTTCGTGTCATTTCGTTTGTTTCGTGGTTTGAATAAAATGGCCGAGGTTAGAATCAACCCCGAACGTTGATCCCCCTGGCCCAGACCTGACTTTACGTTGCACAATTACTTAAACACATATTTAGGAACCTGACACGGACTGTACTATGCTCTTATAAGTCGCACTCTCCGAGGCGTAGGCTACGAGCCGGAGGCCAGGGCGGGCTGAACCGCTCAACCTAGGTTATTGTTTATAGTTTTCCCCGGCATAAATCGCTGCCGATCCGAGCTCCGATTCGATCTCCATAAATCGGTTATAATTGGTTCCCCGGTCGGAGCCCCGGATACCTCCGGTCTTAAACAAGGTCGCATTAAAGGCAACGCTGATATCAGACAGGATGCTGTCTTCAGTCTCACCTGATCGCTCCGACATCACCACGGCGAAATTATGTTTCCAGTGCTTCCGTCAATGTTCCTATCTGATTTACTTTACAGAGAGTGGCGTTGGCGGCCCCCAGCGTCAGCCCTTTTTGGATCCGCTTTATATTGGTGGCGAACATATCATCGCCAATGATCAGATGATCGCTGAATTCCTGGGTCAATTTCTTCATGCCCTCCAAATCATTTTCATGCAGGGGATCTTCGATGGACACGATGGACGGATAATCGCCTAAAAGTTGCCCAATAAACTCAACAAGGTCATCTCTCGTTTTTTGAGAACCCTCAAAGTTATAATTGTCCTTTTCAGGATTGTAAAACCCGGTTGCCGCAAAATCAAGTCCGTAAACGACCTTGTCGGTATATGCCGAGCGATCCACCGCTTCAAGCAGTAGATCCATAGCACGACGGGTGGAGGATATTGGCGGTGCAAATCCACCGTCCTCGCTACTGTTGGTAGCATTTTTGCCTAATTTTTCGAGCAATATATCCTTTAGATTATAAAAAATTTCACATAATATCCGAACAGATTCGCAAAAGGTTGCTGCACCAATAGGCATAACGCAAAATTCCTGAATGTCGAGGCCATTGCCCGCATGCAGCCCGCCATTGATCAAACTGGCCTGAGGTACCGGCAGCACCCGGGCATCTGTATTCAAATATTTATAAAGCGTTAATCGGCTGGCGGCCGCGGCGGCCGCGGCAACCGCCAGGGAGACACCGAGAATGGCGTTGGCACCCAGCTTTGATTTATTCCCGGTCCCATCCAGTTCGAGCATTAAATAATCGATGTCATCCTGACGGGTGGCGTCTGAACCCTTTAGTTTCGGCCTAAGGATTTCATGGATATTTTGAATGGCCTTGCGCACACCTTTGCCGCGGTAACGTGTATCTTCGTCACGAATTTCCTTTGCTTCATGCGAACCTGTGGATGACCCGCAGGGGACATCTGCCCTGCCCCAGAATTTACGATCGACACAAACATTCACCCGAACAGTGGGCATTCCGCGGTTATCAATGATCTCAAGGGCTTTAATGTCAGTGATGGCATATTTTGTCATATTTTTATTAAATTTTGCTTGATTGTAAACTGTCAACAATTTACAATTGTACTCATCCTGTGTCAACCACTATTGTCGCAATCGTGCACCAAAGCATTCTCTGCGGTTGGTTGAAAACCTGAATTGAATAATTTTTTAATTGATTTGCAGCGGTCTCTTGAGTATGACGTAAAAGCCATATATGGCTAGGGGTGATTTAAATATAAATCAATTATTTTTTATACGATTCTATAAACTTTAACAACTATATGATAAATAGGATATAACATGAAAAGAATGTCTAGAAGCGGTATCGGAACCACCGCTGGTTTTGGATTAGGGGCATTTTCCAAGGATGAGCTGGATTCCATACACTATGCCACGCTTCAGATCTTCCAGGATACCGGCATCAAGGTGATGAATGAAGAAGCCCTAGAAATATTTCACGGCGGGGGATGTGACGTTGAACGCTTCAATGGATACGGTATAGTGAAGATACCATCCTATGTAGTTGAAGAATGTGCTTTCTGGGCGCCCCGCTCAATCGTCTATGATGCCCGCGAGCCCGATAAGGATTTCGTCGCCGAACCCAACCGCGTAGGTTTTACAACTTTTGGCGGGTGCATCAACGTCGTAGACCCGCATACCCGCAAAATTCGGCCGGCAACCAAAAAAGACTGCGGTGAAATTGCCCGAGTATGCGATTCTCTGAGTGAAATTTGTATGGTTACTAGAAGCGTCAACTCAACGGATGTCCCGCAAAGGGCCCTATCCGTCCATAACCTGGAGGCGCTGTTAAGAAATACCGGCAAGCATATTTTTCTAGGCGCTGATTCACCCCGCTCCTTAGAGGTAATGATACAACTCGCTTCAGTGGCCGCAGGTGGCCGGGACAATTTCATCAAACGACCGAGTTTTACCCCCAGCATTTGTCCCATAAGCCCGCTCACCCTTCCGGATAATTCCTGCAACGTGATTATTAGTTCCGCAAGATCGGGTTTAGGCGTCCTGGTGCTTCCCATGGCGCTATCCGGCGGAACATCGTCCGCCACCCTGGCCGGTACCCTCGTAACCCACAACACCGAAGTATTGAGCGGCATTATCCTGGCCCAACTGACAAAAAAGGGGGTGGCCTGCACCTATGGCAGTACCAGCACCATCCTGGATTTAAGATTTGGTACCTCAGCCATCGGCTCGCCTGAATACGGCATGATCAACGCCTCCATAGCCAAGCTGGCCCAATACTATCGTCTGCCCAGTTATGTCGGCGGAGGTGCTTCCGACAGCAAGATACCGGATATCCAGTCCGGATATGAATTTACCCTCAGCGCCACACTGACTGCCTTGGCGGGCGGAAATATCGTGTTTGGATCCGGGGTCCTGGAACAGGGTTTGACAATTGATTTTGCCAAGCTGGTAATGGATGCCGAAATGATCAGAATGATTCAGGTTGCCATTGGCGGTATAGAAATTTCCGATGACAAGCTGGCGATGGATGTGATCCATGAGGTTGGACCCGGTGGCGCCTATATAACCCATGAGCACAGTCTTCGTTCCATGAGGAGTCAGTCCCATTCAAAGTTATTTGACCGCAGGTCGCGCAGCGACTGGATGGAAGTTTCCAATGGGGCATCCATGCGTGAAAGGGCCTATGAGGCCGCTATTGACATAATCCAAAACCATAAGCCTTACCCGCTGCCGGTAGGTGCCTCGGAAACCATGGACGAAATCATAAAAGAATTTGAGAAAGAGCTCGGTATCGCGTAATAGTTCACCGCAGAGTCGCAAAGGACGCAAAGGGAAGGTGGAATATCCCTTCTGCTAATTCGTTAGAAAGCGAAGCGGACATGAAGGGCAGAAAGGGAAAATCCAATGCCTTCATGAAAAGAAAACGATCGGATCGTGATGGATATCAATAGATATTCAATCATCAATCGTCAATCTTCAATTCCGGCTTGTCCGGGTTAGGAGGTTTAAGTATGTTACGCAAACGAAAGGCCGGAATAAAACGCAATTCAGGGTTCAGCCTGAATGTCATGACCGATGATGAGGCCCATGAAATTCATCTGGCCACCCTGGAAGTGCTGAAGGAAACCGGTGTCTTTGTTGAAAGCGAGGAGGCCCTGGAGGTATTGGACGGCGGCGGCTGCCGGATCGACCCCAAAACCAAAACCGTTAAATTTCCTGCCTGGGTGGTGGAAGATGCCATCCGCTCGGCACCGGCAAGCTTTATCGCATGTGGACGCAGACCCGAAGATGACGTCGCCCTGGAGGATAACCGGGTTACGTTTACCAATTTCGGCGAAGGCATCATGTTCGTCGATCCTTACACCGGCGAACACAGAGACACCACCAAGGCGGATATAGAGAAAGCAGCTCGAATTATCGACGCTCTGGAGCATATCGAAACCTATGAACGCGCCATGTGTTCCCACGATAAACCCCCCCAGGTCCAGGCCATCCATAACGCCGAGGCATCCCTGATCAACACGACCAAGCACCACTGGCTGTGTCCGGTGGACCACAGTCAAGCACCCAAAATCATTGAAATGTGTGCGGCTATTGCCGGAGGCAGGGACAAACTCAGAGAGCGCCCCCTGCTCACCTTTACCACCTGTCCCATCAGTCCTCTCAAATTGCCTGTGCATCACTGCGAAATCATAATGGAGGCCGCCGCAAACGGGCTAGCGGTAAATGTCATCGGGATGGCCCTGTCCGGAGCTTCCAGCCCGATCCATCCGGCGGGAACGCTGGTAATTCAAAATTGTGAGCTCCTGTCCAGTCTGGTTTTAAGTCAGCTATCCAGCAAAGGGACACCGTTTATCTATGGTAGTTCAACCTGCCCCATGGATCTGAGAATGGCCACGGCCACCGTGGGGTCTCCAGAACTTGCCATGATCAGCGCGGCCGTGGCGAGGTTGGCGCGTTATTACAGTTTGCCGTGCTTTGTGGCCGGCGGGTAGGGCGACAGCAAAGTGGTTGATGCCCAGTCGGGTCATGAAAAAACCATCACAAGCATGTTACCGGCGTTGGCAGGGGCCAACGTCATCTACGGTTTGGGAATGCTTGAGATGGGAATCACCTTCGACCTGGCTCAACTCGTGCTGGATCACGAAATCGCCGGCATGGTGTTGCATTCGCTCGACGGGATCGTGGTCAATGACGAAACGCTCTCGGTGGATGTCATTCGGGAGCTAGGCATCGGTAAAGACTATATGTCCCATGAGAGTACATATAAACACATGAGATCCCAATCCCAGACTCAAATTATCGACCGCAGGATGCGTGAGGACTGGGAGATCGCCGGCAGCACGGATGCATACAAACGTGCCCATGACAGAATGATAGAAATTCTGGAAACCTATGAGCCCCCGCCGTTGCCGGCCAATGTACTGAATACAATTCAATCCATTGTTGAAGAAGCCGAAAAAGAGTTGGTGTGTTGATACCGACTGTTCGATGTGATCAAAAACTGGATCAGTTGTTGCCACGATCTCAAATGACCGAGGACATCCTTATATGGATTAATTATAATTTATTTCAAAGGAGGTGCAAACTTGAGACGCAACTTGCATGCCGGTAAACGGCAAAGCGGGGGGCTGAATTTGAAAATTTTTACCGATGATGAGCTCGATGAGATCCATCTGGCCACCCTTGAAGTTCTGGAAAAAACCGGACTTCTTTTTGACGAAGATGAGGCGCTGGAAGTCCTGGATGGCGGTGGAGCAATCATTGACAAAAAAAGCAAAATCGTAAAATTTCCCCCCTATGTAGTGGAAGATGCCATCCGCTCGGCACCTTCAAAGTTATTACTGGCCGGACGCAACCCCAAAAACGATTACGTTATGGAGAGTAACCGGGTCGGTTTCACCAATTTCGGCGAAGGGGTTTTTATTATTGACCCTTACACCGGCCAGCATCGGGAAACCACCAAAGCAGATGTTGCCGCCTCGGCCCTTCTGGCCGACTATTTGGGTGAAATCGATGTTTACGAACGGGCCGTGGGCGCCGCCGATGCGCCGGCGGAAACCGTCCAGCTGCACAATGCCGAAGCCTGGCTGCCGAATACTTCCAAACACGGATTTATGGGATCCGGCAACGGATATTTGACCAAAAAACTGGTAGAAATGGCTGCCGCCATTACCGGAGGTAAAGACGAGCTTCGGGAGCGTCCGATTATTTCCTTTATCACCTGCCCCATCAGCCCGCTGCAGCTGGTTGGGGAAAGCTGTGAAATAATCATGGAAACCGCGCGAGCCGGCCTGGCGGTAAATGTTTTATCCATGGCCATGGCCGGCGGATCATCACCGGTAACCCTGGCGGGAACCCTGGTGGATCACAATGCGGAAATCCTGGGTGGCCTGATCCTCAGTCAACTCACCTGCAAAGGGGCCAAATTCATTTACGGGAGTTCCACCACCGCCATGGATCTGAGGCTGGCGGCAGCATCCGTGGGCTCACCGGAATGTGCCTTGATCAATGCCGCCGTGGCCCAGATGTCGACCTACTATTTGCTACCCAGTTGGGTAGCCGGTGGATAGGGCGACAGCAAAACCTGTGATGCCCAGTCCGGTCATGAAAAAACCATCACAGGCCTCTTACCGGCGTTGGCAGGTGCCAACCTGATTTACGGCCTGGGGATGATCGAAATGGGCATGACCATTGATTACGGCCAAATGGTGATGGACAATGAGTTCGCCCGCATGATTAAGTACCTGGTGCAGGGAATTCCTGTGAATGATGAAACCCTGGCAGTGGATGTGATTAAAGAGATCGGGGTTGGAAAGGATTTTCTCTCGCATGGAAGTACCTACAAGCACATGCGGACTCAATCGCAACCGAAATTAATCGACCGCCGCATGCGCGAAGATTGGCTAGCGGCCGGCGGGACGGATATCTACCAACGGGCATTGGAAGAGGCGCGGTATATTCTGGAAAACCACACACCCGACCCGCTGCCCGACGATGTTCTGACCGCAATACGTGCCATCGTGGAAGAAGCGGAAGCAGAATTAGG
>CALZJV010000384.1 GCA_945787595.1 uncultured Desulfobacterales bacterium
AAATCCCTGACGATTTCAGCCGGCTGGTGGCAGTCTATGTAGTTTTGTTTCATATCTTTTAAAAATTGTTCGAAAATCACACTGGACTCCCGCTGGTTTTTCATATCCTCGAGATAGATTTCAAAAAGCATTTCGAATAGCTTCTTTATACGGTGGGTGTGCTTTTTAATTCGAGAATTCATATAGATGTGCTCGAGGTTAAAGGACTTCAATTGTTTTAAGGCTTCCGATACCTCGGGACTGAACGCAATGTATGGTTTTCCCCGGCTGCTGCAAATGATGTCCGTCACCAGGTTAAACACGATGGTACCATTGGTGTCCCCGAGCAGATTTACACTATTATGGGGCAGATCCGAACGATGGATTAACTTCAGTCGAATGGCATCCTCAATATCCCGTCCGATATAGCTGACTGTGTCGGCCATACGAACCAGGCACCCCTCTAATGTCATCGGTACCAGGGCAATTTCCGCATCATTTTTTTTTGCAGTGATCTCCTTATCCATTTCGGCGAATGTTTTATCTGTAGCCGGCAGCAATCTTTCGTTGTGGATTTCTCCGTCATGGCTTAGAATACCATCCAGAGTTTGAAGGCACAAATTCCAGCCCTCTCCTTTACGCTCCACTTTTTCCAGAAAATGAACGCTTTGCAGGTTGTGATGAAAGTATCCAATGCCGTGGTTTTTGCATATCTCAGATAGAAAGTGTTCTCCATCATGTCCGAACGGTGTGTGGCCGATATCATGTCCTAATGCAATGGCTTCAATTAAATCTTCATTCAGACGCAAAAAACGGCCGATCGTCCTGGCAATTTTTGAAACCAGCTGAACGTGGAGCACACGGTGGGTAATGTGGTCATTTTTCACTAGATAGAACACCTGAGTTTTATCGATGTAGCGGGCATAAGCCAGAGAATGCAGGATTCGATCGACATCCACCGAGAACGCCTGACGGTAACCGGATTCCATGCGTTCATCGGGCATCCGTCTGACACCATCTGCATTGTGTACTGCCAGAGGAGAGAGAATTTCATTTTCCTGGCGGTTCAGCAATTCTTTCAGTTTTGTAAGGGTTTTATCATCATATTTCTTCATTTTGAATCATGTCTTCCATCAGATGAATGTAATCAATGCCTGCCCGCCGAAAACCTTCTTTGCCATATTTCATGTTCGCTTCGAAAACATAATAACGCCCAGCGTGCAGACAGATATCGATTCCCACATCGTCCCACCGGCAGGAACGTGCGGTGCGAAGTGCCAGCTCAAGAGCTTTCCGCGGAACGGAATCCAGACATATCCTGCCGCCCAGTGCTATATTGCTGCGAAATTCGTTTTGCGGTGCAATACGCCAGTAAGCATGTACGATCCGCTCTCCGACGACAACCACTCTGATATCACGATCCACCGGCAGATATTCCTGAATATAGGCCACATCTGTGATTGCCAGATATTCTTCAAGTTCAGATTGGTTTTGGATAAGATACACGCCGCGGCCCATGGCGGACCCTCTTGGAACCTTGCCGATAAAGGGGACCTTAAAGCGATCGGTTATCGTTTTTTTTTGTCGTTTTCCGTAAAATACCCGGGTGCGAGGGTGTGAAATGTTCAGCAGTTCAAACAGTGCGGTTTGTTTGATTTTGTCCTGCACACACTTATAGGTATGGTAACTGGGAAAGGTGTTTTTGCCTATTGCATCGAATAAATCGGCGTAGAATGATGACGGGTAGTATATTTTGTTTGCGTTACGGATTAATTCCGCCTCTTCGGAAGTGTAGTCTGAGAAATTTGGCCTAACACCCAATGTGACCACATTTTTACATGCCCTCAGGCGACTTTCCAAGGCAATGGCTTTTGGAGTATTCGTCATCGTCTGTTTAAATGCTCGTTATCAATTTATTCAAAAAGATGCGCAATTCTTTTCAAACCCCGTTTGGCATGACTGCCCGGCCAGAAAATTCGATTGCATCGCAGACATTTATGAAACTCACTGTGAGTTTCATAAATGTAATCAGGTATCAGGCCACAAACATCATCTGGAAGGGCATCGACAATCGGGATATTACAATGAATACATCTTGAAAACGGCCGGGTATCCGCCGGACGGATTCCGATTTCAGCGATGACCTGTTTGAGTTGCATATCCAGAAGGTCTGATGTAATGAAAACCAACCGGTGGGCACTGGACCGTTTTTTAATTGTCCTTGTTCGTGTGAGCACAATTCGATCCTTTCCCAAATGCTCATAAAACAGGTCAGCGGGAACATCTAGTTCAAAAGTGGCATCAAAGCCCAGAATACGTAGCCATTTTGCCAGTTTCCCCAGGGTTCTGTCTGCAGCAAAATATAGGGGCATGGGTACAACCTGGTTAAGAGGCTCAGGATTCAACGTTCCGGGTTGAATGAACCCGGAACAGATCGTATCAAAGGGATCGGGTCTTCATCTGGCTATAAATCGGAGCAAATTTTATATCGATTTCTCATCATAAATTAAGCTATTTAACTTTTAATTCCTCATATGCCTGTTGAATTTCCCTGAAACGTTTTTCTGCAAGTGCCTTGAATTCATTACCCAAATGTTCCACCTTGTCAGGATGATATTTTCCGGCAAGCTGCCGATAGGCTCTTTTTATTTCTATCTGTGAGGCACCTTTCTCGATTTCGAGGATTTGATGGGGATCCCGAAAGACTTTAGTAAATTGCGTATGGGCTTTCGAGCGGGAGCCATTTTCGCCGGCAGCCTTTTTGAAATTCTCGTCACTATGAGTGTTTCGATCACTTTGATAATATTTATGAAACCTCTTTCGTTTTTTTTTCAAGAAATAATAATATCGCCATACTAATGCCAGTATCACTAAATCATCGATCCAGCCCCAGCCGATGACCATATCCGGAAACAAGTCATAGGGACTCAAAACATAAAGCAATGCCAAAATGAGTAAGATAATTTTCCACATAGCTGAAATTCATCCTTCCATCCCGAATAGAGGTGGAATTTCCGGCATTGCATTGGGGCCAAACTCCCAAGCTCCGGACTTAATGGAGTATAAATCAAAGTTTATGCCGGGTCAACGATGGCAACCCTTTTATTATCGGTTTTCTCATTTGATGCTTTTTCTTGTCATATGGATAAGAAATACATAAGTTGAGCGGTCCAGTATTCAACGTTCCGGGTTAAAAAAAATCAGACAGTTCGTACCAAAGGAATTGAGTCTTCATCCGGTTAGACATCCGTTTCACTCAATGGGTATGACAGGTATCGCAGATTTTGATTGATATTGTAAGCAGTATCCATCAGTTGTAACCTTTGAGCCTTGAGCCCGATCCGGCTGAACTCGTCGCAGGCCCAACTTGGAACCGCTCGTTTCAGGAAACCTTCACTAAAGTTCCCGTATTTTTTGCCGATTTATATTACTCCGGAGGAATATTGACGAAATAAATCCACCCATCCGCCAAGGGACTTTTTCATATGCGCAATTTTTTTCAAGCATTAGTATTATTCAGCGTAATTATGGTTATTGGTGCCGCTTTATTTGTTTTTCTAACTAACAAACAAATCATCGTTTTAAAGGACGATACTCTCAAAACAGTAGATGAAACCTGGTTATCAGGCGACTTCCTTTTCTATGAAATTGACGGTCAAATCGATTTTCTTGATCGAGGCGAAATTAAAACCTATGGCAAAAGGAATATTCAGCACGTCTTCCTGGGGATTAAATGGATCATAAATGATAATTTGAATCGACTGGAAAAAGAGATAAATCCACTGCTTGAAAAGAACCATATCCCCCTTGAACTCAATTTAAATAATCCACTGACCTTGCTGCCACTGGTATTTTTTCTCCTGGTCATGGTTTGGTTGAGGCGTGGTGTCAAACCAGCCCCTAAGGACATTCCAAAGCAACCATCCAGTGAATGTACCCAGGAACCAAATAATGAGATCCCTACCCGGCTTGATATCGTTCGTTTCTTCTTAAATGTATTTAAATATCAAATCGGAGCGGAACCGAATGCTCCTGCTGAATTTGTGCCACTGATGTCCAAAACCACCGGTCCCAACCACATTTATGAACTGCGGGTGAAACACATGGAAGATTGGGCCAAGCGACGCATGACCATTGGGCCCTTGGGAGAAGAAAGCGGCAGCAAAAGCAAATGTTACTTTGTGATTTACGATGTGCACCTGGTCTTAAAAATCCCGGCAAGGCCAATCGATGACTTTGAAGAATACATCGACAGCATCAAAAAGGAAGTGAATATCGTCAACAAACTTATCCCAAAGGAGTGCATTATACCCAAAGTGTCCGTGATCCTGGGTTTAATTCACAGCTTTCCCTACAGCGAAGATATCCCGCCTGAACGCCTTGAAGAAAGATATATCAATTGGTTGCGCAAATCGACGGAATATCAGAAATACTTGAAGATTAATAAAACCTTCGTGTATATGATGGATTTATCAAAATACTATTTTCTAAGCCACATCCTCGATGAATTGCACGACATAAAAAATCTGATTGCCAGGGAAATTATCGAAAATGGTCATTTTATATGGGACCCCGCCAAATTTAAAGGTCGTTACGGAACTGAAAATGATGCCATTGTAGAAATCCGCGATATTTTAAATCGCAATGAAGTAAACATCCGTCAGTTGCTGGACAAGGCCGGAGTCAAGACTTCGGTAGCGATTTATCAGATTCAGTCCTGGTTCTATACACATTTGGCAGCCAATCCTGTGACAGCCGACACCGAAGACCTTCCTAGTAAGTTTATAATAGAACTGAATCAATTCTTAAAGAAGTCCATGCAGGACAATTCAAAAGTTATAGAAGTGTACCGTAAAATAATTAAAGACTATATTTATAGATCGTTTTTTGAACAAAACAAACCTCAGATGGAGGCTGTCGCAACCAACTTGCTCGATATTTTGGCATGGTTTAGAGAGAAAAGAGTGGCCATGAGAGACCTCAAACCCGACAATTTGTTTGTAGCCGGTGATCCCACAAGATACCCACTTTTTTTGAAATCTGCGAAAGAATTTTCCATCGGTATTATTGACGTCGAAACGGCCGTTGATTTTGAAAAATCCAAATATAAAAAAATCAAACAACCCATGCTGGGAGGAACTCCTTTTTATGCAACCCCGTCTCATTTTATCAAAAACGATGTAATAATCTATAAATATAAAAATCTGGGAAAAATTTTGCATCTTCAGGACTGGCATGCAACTCTGATAATGATTTACAGGGTGATTACAGGCGATCTCTTATTTGACCAATCCGCCAGGTTGTTCAGTGAAGTCCGCAATCTGATGGTCAACGCCAATAAACCAGAAGGATATAAAACCGATAATTTTGAAGAAGCCAGCCGGATATTTTGGCATAGTGCCGTCTCTGAATTTCAGGTAAAAATCACTGAGTCGGAAAGATCATTAAAAGCGGTGGTGGTGGATCTTACTGAAAACGTCAAATACATGTTCGACAAAACTCTGACTAAAGAGAAAAAATCGATCGTCAAAGCGATTAAAAAATGTGTCGATTCACAGAATGTTTTTGAAAGGGGCCATATCCGCGACCTTCTGTTGAGATCCTCATATGCCAAAACCTGTCAGTTTAAAGCCGATCTAGAAATCAAATCAAAAAGTTCGGAAAATCCTTCGGCGCCCAGAACAGATGCAATCACCTTCCTGCACAAACTGGCGGATCTTAAGGCTCTATTTGGACAACATGTCTATGTGCAAAAATTGTTGTCACAATCGGAGCTCAAAATGTCGGCATATGACATTCTGACCTTTATGTTCAATGTGGTGTTTAGCAATATGTACAGAAGTGAATGGGCACCTCTTTTTGGGGAAGCAGTCATCAACTGCGATATGCCCAATGCGGAAACCATTATCGAAGAGACCCAATAAGCCCCATCCAATTCCGTTGCCTGCCGCCGACACCTTTTCTTACCATTTCATTTGACAGTCCTGAACACACAAGCTAAAATCCAAGCATCAACTTGCCGGTTCATCCGTCGTTCATTCGCCATACAAGCGCCGCCGCTGGCCAAAAAACGGCCAGTCTAATCGAGAAAGAAACTTTGAAAAAGCGAATATCGAATCATGAATATCGAATGTCGAAGGAAGGAATTCTATCGATTACAATAAATACAATAGATAGAGCGCAGC
>CALZJV010000385.1 GCA_945787595.1 uncultured Desulfobacterales bacterium
TTTTAAATGAGACACTTCTTTTTTTGATAATTTTTTATCGCTCAATACCACACCACCGTGCGGATTCCAAAATGCTCCCATATAAAACCTTACAAAAGTCTACAGCATCTCAATTATTATGCTCCCATGAGTCCGTCGTTAAAGGGGAGACGGACGGTACAACACCGCAAATAAATCCCACAGTCAGAATATCCGCCCCCCCATGCAAAAGAAGACCTGGCCGTTATGTAAACAGAATTTTCAAGCAAGCTTGATGACAAAAGCATTCCATCCGGTCAATAACCGATTGGCCAGGCACTGGTAATCCACAGCAAAATATGTGCCAGTTTTATTTATTCATAAATAGGAAATGATATTAATATGATAAGAAATTTCGTAGCGGAGGGAGCTATTGATACTATGAAATAAACTTGCTAAAATTGTGAAAAACTTTCTACCCTAATTGAGCGAAAACCCAGGATGCCCCAGATCCAAGGCATCAAGGATGAAGCCGTATTCGAATACGGTCCGCCGACGGAATAACACAGGTTAGGGGTATTCCTCCAGGCGGATTATCCAGATCGGCTTTGCCGCACGGCAAATAAAAATGGTATTAAAAATGGACATTTACAACCTATCATCTTAAGTTAGTTTCATGAACAATTCTTCTTTCAAAGTTGCGGTTGAAAACCGTTACCTCGAGGATTATGAACCCGGTTCGGTTCACGAGTTCGGGACTATTTCGGTCGAAGAGTCGGATATCATAGCGTTCGCCCGGCGCTTCGATCCGCAGGTTTTTCATACTGTTCCCCAGGCCGCAAAGCAAACGACCTACGGTGGGTTGATCGCCAGTGGATGGCATACCGCCAGCTTGATGATGCGCTTGTTTGTCGATCACTATCTATCCGCTATTGCCAGCCTCGGGTCGCCGGGGGTGGACGAACTGCGCTGGAAAAAACCCGTGCGTCCGGGCGATATACTTTCGCTGCGGGTGACCGTTATGGAAACAAAGCGTTCACGTTCCAAGCCGGATCGCGGGGTCCTGACTTCATTTATCGAAGTCATAAATCAGAAGCAAAATGTTGTGATGAGCATGAAGGCTGTCAATATGTTGCTGTGCCGGCAGGCGTCCTGAGCCATTCCAGGACGAGTCTGATAGGCGCTAAGTTGGTTTATAAACATCCACAGTTTATATTTATGCCGTACGGGGTTGAGTTGAAGGGTGAACAATGAATTGACTGAACGTCGAACATCGAACGTCCAACGTTGAACGTCGAATAATGATGTCGCTTTGCTCCGCAATTTAATTCCATTTATTTTCAAAAAATCCGATGTCAAACCTTGAATGACTATTTGTGTTTCTTCATCATTTCCCATTCAACATTCGATGTTGGACGTTCGATGTTCATTTTCTTTAACCTTCCACTGGCCCTCGGTTTATTAACGGCGGCTGCCGGGATTTGCACTCATTTATCGTAAGTAACAAATTTTTTGAAAACCCCTGAAAGGCAAGAGAAGCTGTCCACAGGTTTCAATATCGGATTCTTGATCTTCGAAACTTGAAATCGAGATGCCCAGCAACCTGATCTTTTTCCGACCTGCTTCGGTTTTAGAGAGTAAGGGCTTAACGTATTTCATCATAACGGATGCATTATCCACCGGCTCATCCACCGTGATGCTTCTTGTAATGGATTGGAAATCAAAATATTTTATTTTAAGTGTAATTGTATGTCCTTTGGCTTCACGTTTGATTAAAGAACTCTCTAACCGCACAGCGATGTCTTCCAGAGTCTGTAGCATCTGCTCGATATCGTCAATGTCCTCAAGGAGTGTTGTTTCCTTGCCAATAGATTTTCTGATCCTGTTGGGTTCAACCGGTCTTTCATCGAGTCCGTGGGCGATATTGTAAAAATAGGTGCCTGATTTCCCGAAAAGCTGAATTAAATTTTCCTTTGTAAATTTTTTAAGATCCGCACCGGTTTGAATGCCGAGGTTGAGCATTTTTTCTTCCGTAACTTTTCCAACGCCAAAAAATTTTCTGATCGGCAACTTATCGATAAACTCGTCTGCTATCTCAGGCGTTATAACCGTTATCCCGTCCGGCTTATTGAAGTCGGATGCAACCTTCGCAATGAACTTATTGAAGGAGACGCCGGCAGATGCTGTCAGGTTGCCGGTTTCCGCACTTATCTTTTTCTTAATTTCTTTGGCAACCAGCGTCGCTGAGGCCATCCCCTTGTGATTTTCGGTGACATCGAGAAACGCCTCATCCAGGGATAAGGGCTCAACAAGGTCGGTAAATTCATAAAAAATTTCTCTTATATCAGCGGATACCGCTCTATATGCATCAAATCTCGGCCGAATGAATACCGCCTGGGGACAACGTTTGTAAGCAATGGATGAAGCCATCGCGGAGTGGATGCCGTATTTTCTGGCTTCATATGAACAGGCCGCAACGACACCTCTCGAACTCGGCTCACCGCCGACAATCACTGGCTTTCCCTTGAGCTCGGGTCTATCCCTCTGTTCGACGGAGGCATAAAACGCATCCATATCGATATGGATTATTTTGCGAATTGGTTGCATCTGATTTTTTTGAATTTTGGATTATGGTATTTGTGCTCAAGCACCTGGTGGAAGGTGGCGGCATTAACCCCTTTCTTGGTTTTTTTGATAGTTTCCAATATAAAAATAATCCTCGCTTTCTTATTGGTCTATAAAGGATAACATCATTGGTTGTGACTCATAATTCACGGAATCGTTTACAATAGAATCCAACAAGACGCAATAACGCCCCCTTTGAATGCAAAAGAGGGCGTCATGGGAACGGCGGTTATGGGTTATAAACCGTATTGTTCTTTTACCAGATGCGCAATGCCTAGTTGTTCCAGCCGGCTAATGGGGGTGAGCATGGAGATGTGAACTATGCCGGGAAGGCGACCGATTTCAATGCCTCCTGTAATGGTTACGCGGTTTTTCACTTCATCAATATCCATATCTGCTAACTTTGCCATTCGTTCGAGACCGTTCATTGTAGCCTCATTCAAATTAGCACCTGAACCCACCACCTGGATGGGGGCCACCTCAGTTTGGATATCAAAACCGCTCCTGCTGGCTAGTGATCGGGCGGCCTCCAACTCTTCATTAGAAGGTAATCTCGCCAGCGGCGGCAGATTCTCCATTAAAGGCAATAAGATCGGTCCATCATTTGCTAATTTTTTGATGACCTCGACCTCAATAGTGACCTCCGCAGATACGTCCGTCGTATGACCTGCAATCTCCCCGTCCCCCTGCATCGCATGGACATCACCTACGATTATGCCTGCTTGCGCAACTTTAACAGGTGCAATAACGATAGCACCTTCACCGACACTATCGATGTCCATGTGAGTATCACTTCTTTTCGCCAGATCTACTTCAGTGATGGCATGATCATGAGGGGCACCAATAAGAAACACCCCAAAGTCTCCGGCATTATGAGACGAGGGCAGGGTAACGCCGGGTAAAGTTCCCAAATTGCCTATCATCGGCCGAATCTTCGATACAATTCCAGCAGGCATATCTGCCAGAGCAAAAACCAATATGGAGTGGCAGGTAGATCCCGCAGGTGCTCCGGAATAGTCTTCTGCATTTCTGGCTATTTCTTCTGCTACGTGATTGGGAACTGTGACTCCCACTGTGCGTTTATCATCAAAAACCATGGTATATCCATTAGTTACATCAAATGCAGATATCGAAGTGTCGCAATCGGCACAGCAGATTGCATTTCTGCCAACTCCCTTTACAACTGTATTGGGATTGACTTTTCCGCACCCCGGACATTTTTTTGCCACAAATGGATCACCAACAAAACTTCCTTCACGAGGAGTTTCAGTTCCAGACGCTGAAGCTTTGGAAGTAATCTTGATCTTTTTAATTCTTAGGGCGACACCGTCGCCAACTTCTGCACCCGCAACCGCTACGGGGCGGCTGATCGTGTGACCACTTTCAACTTCCGGCGTAATCATGGGACCATAGCACGCCGGTTCTGTGCCTGTTACAATTCGGCCACCATCTTTAACAGGGCCAAGCATTTCAGTTTCCGGACCGACTAGATCAATAAATTCACTTACGTACACTATATTTTCGCTTGATTTTTTCACTTAATCCCCTCCTCTCTTTTCTGACAGAGTCAAAATCTAATCTTTACCAACCTACCCGTGAACCAAACCTTGGATAGGAATTATCGACGCAAACCCAACAGGTAGCTTCCTCGTCCAAACTGTCAATCATCCAAAGACGATAAGAGATAGAGATAAGGAATTGCGTTTTCAGTGCGAATCCATCGAAAATGGTGAATTGTACACCGACTTCAGCTGCAGCCCAGCATATGGAGGCATCCATTAATCGGAAACTATAACCATCCGGATAACGAAAGTTGGCTTTATTGTCAAGATCGATTTGGAACTTTGATATTAAATTGATCACGGTTGCGGCTGGTGTTTTCGTTAAAATGAATTGTACACAAAAATGATGCAGTTAAAAGTCTGTTGGCGACAGCAGGATAACTGGCATTCTTAAAATAATGCATTAAGTTTATCTTAGCGGATAAAAAATTTCATAGGAGTTTCCATGTACTTAGCAATCAGGTACAGCTGGTTCTTCATAACCGTTGCCTGTGTTTTTATTCCAATGACTGCATATGCTCATGAAATAAGCGCACCCGCAACAGCCGCCCAAATGGTTAGGGCGGCCAACGCCCTATTATATGCCCTCTCGCCCGGACAGCAGAAAGGCGCCTGGTTGGAATTCGAAGACACCGAGCGGTTTGATTGGCATTATGTGCCACGGAACCGCGCAGGTTTGGCCCTTAAAGATATGACGGATGATCAACGCCAACTTGCTTTGCAGTTTTTAAAGGTCGGCTTGAGCCAAGGCGGGTATCTCAAAGCGACCAACATCATGGCGCTGGAGGCAGTATTGCGTGAGATCGAAACCTCGAACTGGCTAGGGCGGGACCCGGAAAAGTATTTCTTTTCCTTTTTCGGACAGCCATCCGAAAATAACACATGGGGCTGGAGGGTGGAGGGGCATCATCTATCCCTTAACATCACCATCGTCGAGGGGCATCTGTTCGCAACGTCGCCTCGCTTTCTGGGCGCCAATCCGGCCGAAGTCGCAGAAGGGAATATGAGCGGTGCGCGCACGCTGTTCAACGAAGAATACCTGGCTCGCAAGCTTGTAAAGTCTCTGGATCAGAAGCAACAGAGAAAAGCCGTTTTTCGCAATCGTGCCTATCGCGACATCGTGACCGGCAGCGATGAGAAGGTTTCGCCTCTGGAGTTGGTGGGAATTTCTGCCGGAGAATTAAATCAAGCACAAATGGATTTGCTGATCAGGCTGATCGACGAATATATATCGAGCATGCCGCCTGAAATCGCCCGTCAGCGCATGGATGCCATCCGCCAGAGCGATTTGGATCTCACTTATTTCGGTTGGGCCGGTGCTATAGAGCCCGGCCGGCCACATTATTATCGTATTCAGGGGCCCACTTTTCTTATCGAGTACGACAATGTGCAAAACGGTGCCAATCACATCCACACCGTATGGCGGGATTTCGACGGTGATTTCGGTCGGGACCTGCTGCGGGAGCACTACCGGAAGGCACATCAGTGACCCGGAGGAGATCTTTACTAAAGATTATTATTTCTATTTTGTCATATTTATCTTTGCTTCAACCCCTTGTTCAAGCAGACTGATATAGCGCAATAAACGAATGCCTAAAATGAACTAAATTGTCTAAAATGCCTAAAATTAAGGAAACGCTTCGCTCTATCTCTTTTTATGAAATCGACAGAATACCACAATTTTAGCTCATTTTTTCAATTAAAATGACAACCTTTTGAAATTCAAATAAAATATTTTGTTCCGATAATGTGACGAAGTAGAGTTATTTATCGGAGGAAATTCAAATTCGATTTTTTATTGGTGGGGTGAAGGCTTATCTCTGCTCCGCTCCCGGCTTATAGCAGCTGAAAGGCCGACAGGCCGGCCGTGGGGCGTGTTAAGATAGGCATGTCGCCATGTCGCCTTGCGCCGGTGCATGTCCTCGCTGCCGACGAGGCCCTTTGCGGCACAGATCCGTTCAAGGGCGTTGAGCCAGTGCTGGTAATAAGTGTGACCCAGGTCCGGATCGCCCCTTCGCTTCCCAAGGTTGATTGAAGACCGGACCGTCTTGGTCCCGGGGCAGTGCCGGGAGATTTTCGATGGACAAGCGGGTATCTCTCATCAGGCAGGCTCCAGATAATCTTGCCACAAATCGACATAGACGGCGTTGCGGCCGGAAGCGCTCTCGCCCCATAATGCCTCTGCCGTAAAGCGTACGCTGTAAAGATGCCGCCCTTCTTTTGACCCCTCGGCGTTTCGGTCCGGGAAGACATAGGGGCCGTGGTATTCGTGAATTACGCCCACGCGGCCGCGAACGTAACGGGGCTCGCGGGTATGACCGATCGGATGCCGGTTGACCGCACGGACACTTTCGCCGGATTTGAAACGCGGTGGACTACTGATCGTCATCGCCACCGGACTCCCTTTGGCGATAGCCTCGGCGACCTTTTCGGCCTTGAGGATACATTGCCGTATTGACCCATCCGCCGGTCCTGCAGCTTTGCCGGTCTTCAACTCCTCCGGATTCACAAGTTCCGCTTCGACCAACAGCTTTTCCAGACCCGCCAGCCAGTTTTCGTAGTAGGTATGCCGCAGATAATCTACCGGATGTTGTCGTTCACGGGCATAGCGCGACATGTCGATATTCCATTTGCCTAGAAACCCGGCTGCCAGAGCCAGGCCGAACACACGTTTTTCCCAATCTGTGTGAAAGACCGGTTCCTCGGTTTCGGGTTGCGGGTTAATCGGGCCGAGGCCATGCGTACCACCCAGATCGTGTGCGCCGTTCATTTGTTCCTCCTAATATTCATCGGCGTTTTCGCCTTTTCGACCCCAATCATGGCGTTGCGGGTTACGAGTTCGGTGAGATCCGCTTCGCTCCAACCCTCAGTCCCCTCAGGGCGCTCCGGCAAAACCAGGTAGCGCATTTCCGAGGTCGAATCCCACACCCGGATCTCTACATCATCAGCTAACTTCGTGCCGAATTCTTCCAACACACCGCGTGGGTCAGCAACAGCACGGGCCCGGTATGGCGCGGATTTGTACCAAACGGGCGGCAGGCCCAGCACCGGCCATGGATAACACGAGCATAGGGTGCAGACAACCAGGTTGTGGGCGGTCGGCGTGTTCTCCACCACTTTCATATGTTCGCCTGGATAACACGAGCATAGGGTGCAGACAACCAGGTTGTGGGCGGTCGGCGTGTTCTCCACCACTTTCATATGTTCGCCCTGTCGTCCAGTGTAGCCCAGAGAAGCGATGGCCGTCGTCGCATCCCTCAACAGCCACTGTTTGAACTCTGAATCGCCCCAGGCACGCGCGACAACATTCGCGCCATTGCGCGGGCCGATCTTGGTTTCGTAGGTGTCGATCAGCACGTCGATTGCCGCCGGTTCAACCAGGCCCTTCTCGATCAGCAACGATTCGAGCGCCTGGACACGCAAAACCAAATCAGACGGCGGTTCGGTATGATCGAGATCATGGGAATGATGGTGTTCATTCACGGCAACTTCCTCCCTGAAAGCAAAGCCTGTCTAAGGAACATGCATCCTTCATTTTCATCGCCATCAATAGTGATATGGCCGCAAAAAGGCGCAAAATGCACAAAAATAAAATTTCAGGACTTGTAATTTCAATGTGTTACAATGAACAAAAATCGAAATTCAGACTTGTTACGAGCCCATCAACAGTCAACCGTACGGATTAACTGGTCGGCATGAGGCGAAATTATTCTTATCATATGAGTTAGGCATTTGACATGCACTTGTCAAGCTGATTTTCAAACGAAAAGATAGGTTGGGAAAAAGCTTCCAAACGCCCCCTTTCACTAGTTTGATAGCAGCAACAATACCAATCAGCAGGTTCAGATTAATAGCTTAACAGCGGCTTCAGGGGAATATAAGGGAGTGAGATAAGGTATTGCTATTTCAAGGCGTATCAATCGAAAAAGAGGGAAGGAGTCAAACATAGACTTGATAGATATAAAAAAAATTAGCCGGGTTAATTCATAAATCAGAATGTGACACCGAGCTTTGTGGCTGATTTCCATGTTAATGGCTTATTTATCAGAATACCATCAGAAAGCTTGGGTAGATCGCGGAACTGATATTTTACATATTTTTCACTTTTGTCTTGTCACCAGCAATACCACCTATTAAATTGAGATATGTTTTATATTTTGATTTGAGGAGGATAATATGGCCCCAGAAAAAATAAAAAAACGAATTGCCATCGCCTGTCAAGGGGGTGGAAGTCATACGGCTTTCACAGCAGGTGTTTTAAAAAAGATTTTGAGTCAACGGGATAAAACTTTTGACATCGTTGCCTTGAGTGGTACCTCCGGGGGTGCGATCTGCGCCGCATTAACCTGGTATGGTTTATTAACGGGTAATGAGGTTAAAGCCATTGATCTTTTGGACGCGTTTTGGAAGGATAATGCTGCAGATACATTCTGGGATATTTGGTTGAACGATACCTTGATTTTATCTGAAAAAGTACGTGACTTTGTTTCCCAGCCGGAAGTTAATCCTTATTCTTTTCCTACCCATGGACAGGACCATTTGAAAGGCCTGTTGAATAAGCATATTAATTTTGAAAAAACAAAGACGCTGGGGAAAACATCCGACCGTATGCTCCTTGTCGGTGCCGTTGATGTGCTCAGCGGTTATTTTAACGTTTTTAAAAATGATGAAGTCAGCGCAGAAGCACTACTGGCCTCCGCTGCGATTCCTACCTTGTTCAGAGCGGTGAAAATTGGCGACAAGGTGTATTGGGACGGATTGTTTTCGCAAAACCCTCCTGTCCGGGATTTGACTGAGACCTCTCCCGATGAGATATGGGTCATACAAATAAACCCCCCGCAAAGGACGAAAGAGCCTACCTCCATCGAAGAAATACGGGACCGCCGAAATGAACTTGCCGGCAACATTTCTTTAGAGCAAGAGATATATTTTATAAGAAAAATCAATGAATTTGTAAAAAGTAAATCGTTTTCAAACGACAAATATAAGCATATCGAAGTAAGACGGATTCGAATGCTTCGAGATTTGAATTATTCCACAAAACTAGAACGCCGGCTTGAATTTATACAAGACATGATAGCCTATGGTGAGCGCCAGGCTGAAGATTTCCTGAAGGGCTTAGGCATGTAGGTAGCGTAGTTACCAATTAATCTCTAAATGGGTGACGGTTTCATCCACAAGTAACATCTTGCTCCCGAATTTCTCACATTTTACCATTTTCAATCGATCACCTTAATGGTTTTACATCGATTTGGAACTTTGATATTAGATTGATCGCGATTGCGGCTGGTGTTTTCGCTAAAATGAATTGTATGCAAATTTCAATCAGATGGATTAATCATGAAAAACATTTTATCCGTGAATTTTCGCCTGGCAAGACCCGATGGATATCCGGG
>CALZJV010000386.1 GCA_945787595.1 uncultured Desulfobacterales bacterium
GTTTTTAACCGCGATTGTCCGGGTAAATCGCGGCTGAAAGCCGCTCCCACCAACCATTAATCACAGCTTAAAGGACATTGAATTAAATGTAGTTTCATACAAGGTGTCAGCCCTGCCGCCTGTCACCGAAGAGATCAGTTTGATCAAAAAAAAACTATGGCCCCGCCAAAAAAGGACTTAAAAAAGGATTTCCAAAAGTTGATCGAACGTCTGGAGAACATGATTTTAACAGGCGTTTTCCAACCACGCGAACGGCTCATTGAAGCCCATCTGGCCAAGGAGTTAGGGGTAAGTCGTTTCTGGATCCGAGATGCATTTAAAATTCTTGAAACCAAAAGTTTAATTAAAGTGGTACCGTATAAAGGTGCCATGGTCGGCGATCTCGATGAGCAAGAAATTGAAAACATCTTCGAAATTCGTGCCGAATTGGATGCCCTGGCAACCCGTAAGGCGGCTAAAATTACGAAAAAGACAGATATTATTGCATTGAAGAGGCTGGCTCTTCAGTTTGAGGAAAGGGTTAAAAGCGGAAATTTTCGCGAGATGATTTCTGCCAATGAAAATTTTCACGATTATATTTATGAACTTTCCCAGAATCCGACACTCATTCAAATGATCAACCAACTCAGGGCGCGAAGCCACATTTTCCGCTACCAGGCTTGGACGACTCCGGATATCATCCAGCGAATTCAGAAAGAACATAAAATGTTCATCGATGGTTTAGAAAACAATGACTTAGAACTGTTAGATGAGCTTGCCAGGCGCCATATTAGTTACTCAAAAGATATGTATTTCTTGCACCTGAAAGTGAAGAAAGCCAATTCTGCCGTAAGCAACGGAATATAGATCCCTGGAGCATTTGAGGTTAGGGGTTGCCCTTCGACTTTGCTCAGGACCGTGAGCCTGTCGAACGGCTGGTCGAGCTTCATAGGTCAGGGGATTACCCAGGATGCGTCTATGCGATCATCCTCCCAGTGAAATCTCGCCCGGAGGTGACCCGTTAGTTTCAACAGCAGCCAGTCCATTTGATCGAAACGGCAAACAATGGCGGCAAAATTATTACGGGCCTCCGGATGGTCAAACAGTTTGGGCGCCTTATCACGGAGAAAATCCGGCAGGCCCGAAGTGGGGTTTTCCGCGGGGGACCCCGGCGGGTTTTCGGCGCAGTAATTGATTCGACTGGTCAGGCGCACCTTTTCCCATTGGGATTCAGCCGTTTTATCGTCGGTATGGACCGCAGCTATTCCGGAAAGACGCAGCTGTATCCATTTTTCAGGATGATAAAACAACCAGCTTACCTTGGGATTATCTCGTATCTGTGAAACCTTGGGCGTTCGGGCATCACAGTGACATATCAATTTCCGGTCTTTTTCTGAAAACCCCCTCAGAATGACGGTTCGCACCTCGGGCTTGTTGCCATCCATGGTCGTAAGGACTGGTCGGTAAAACGGATGCCTGAAGTTTCGAACGCCATTATGGAGAATTCTCCAGCTCGAGTTGAGAACGTCGTCCAGTGTTGAGATGGTTTCCTTTTTTTTAAATATTCTGATCATATATGCCTGATGGTAATCAAGCCTCGTCGGACCCCTGTGAATGTCTTGATTTTCCGGACTGCAAGCACGGCAGCGTCAATAGTTGGCTAGTTTGGGCCGTCACTTTTCAGAAAATCAACAATTGTCATACATTCTGATTATTTCTCCATTGCCGCTACCTTGAACGCTTTTTACAAAACCATTAACTACTTTTTTCATGGGTATGGGATTATGCCCTGGAAAATAGTCTTCATAAATTTCCACTGCATCCTCAACGAGGCCGGATGAGACGACATTAATCCTGATATGATTTTCCAATTCCAGAGATACGGCTTTGACAAAACTGTGAATTGCGCCGCCGACCATGGCTCCACTTGTGGTTAAAGCCACGGGATGGTCGGCCAGTATCCCTGTAGAAAGCGTAAAAGATCCCCCTGGGTTCACATAATCCTTGCCAATTCTTACCAGATTCACCTGTCCCATGAGTTTGCTTTTTATTCCAATATAGAAGTCCTCTTCGGTCATGGAGGCAAATTCCGCCCATTTTGCTTCTCCAGCTGCACAAACTACCGCATCAACCTTTCCAATTGTTTCAAACATTAATTTTATTGATTTGCTGTCGGCGATATCGACTGTTACATCCCCTGAATGTCTTCCGCCAATGATCACTTCGTGTTTTTTTGAGAAATGCTTACTGACCTTTTTACCAATTGTACCGTTTCCCCCAACGATTAAAATTTTCATTATGTCTCCTTTATCATAAATAATTTGTTTTACTCTTGACTGACAATTTATGTCTGTAAAACTTATTTGTTCAATGAATAGTTTTGATATATGCTTGAATGAGCCACAAATTTGACAGAGTTCCGACTACATATTTCTTTGCCATTATCGCAAGTTGCTGAAGATGCAATATATCGTATGCATCTCTACCAAAGTCTGTTAGAAAATTATTGCTTCCAGGTTTATTACCTAGCCAGGTCCTCCCTCTCTCCGAGCTGTAGGCTCAACGAGCAGGAAGCCGGGCTGGAAGCTGGGCCAGGATTCTTTACTTCTGTGTAGTTACCCTTTTCTTTCGAGCAGCCGGTATTACTTCTATAAACAACATATTTCTATCTGCATAAACATCAGAGATATCCGTGTTTATGGTCACTTCCGTATCGTAAATTTCGGTTGTTATTGGTTTGATCCGATTGACGTCAATGGGATATTCTATATCACTGAGCGCATTAAATAATGTATCTATCAGAATATCTCCCTGGCTAAAATCCTTCTTATTCTGCGGGCTTTCAATGTGAGGTTTTATATACAGCTTTTTTTTGCTTTTATCATAGCGCAGTGAAGCCTGCCAGTGGTTGCGTAAATTCACATTGCCGACCTTAATACTGGCTGTCTGCTTACCGATTTTTGCAGTGTACACGATGTCTTTACCGTAAATATGGGCCGTGAATGAAATCCTGTCTTTGATAATTTTTATATTCTCAATAGATTGAACCCAAAATGATCCTGAAAAATTTTCCCCGATATTTATATTGTAAGGCAACAAGGGCTGAATGAATTTCGCGATGCTTTCTGCCGGAACCACGAGAGTCAATTCTCTGATATTTTTGACCTGAGCGGGTGATTGAGAAAATAAAAGAAAAAAGAGAATAAGGGAGATCGTGATCGTAGGTAATTTTTTCATTTCCACTTACCGGTCATTATACCCCAATTGAGTAACAAACCAACTGTGAGTTATTCGCTATTCGTTATTGGTTAATCGTTACGGAGGAATAAAGTCCTTTCTTATATTTCATCTATACAGAATTATACAATGCAGGGATCATCATACTCTACTCTATGTAGGGCGATTTCTTCGACGAGCTGCCCCTTACAGGCGGAGATAAACCCCGCCACTACAAATGAAAGTTTCACCGAACAGGTAGGGGTGGGGTTTATCCCCACCTGAGACTTGGTCTACCTGAACGATGATGGCCGCCACATAATCGCTCGGTTTAGGTCAAATAACGCCTAATTGGGCTTTTTCCGTTTAATGAGGTTATTAGGAGCAGAACCCATCGGTTGTAACCGTTGAACCCTGAACCTGGAACCGCGAGCTTATACATGCCCATAGTAGTCCCGATGTGCCACAACGGAATAGGCATAATCCAGTAATGTGCCCCAGCTGAATACTGGTAGATCCACGACACGCTGGACGGCCCGTGCAAACGGCTGCATGCCGGTGCACTCCAGCATCAGGGCTCCGACATGAGGATTCTCGTCGCAAAATTTCGAACAAATTCTGATCATGTCCTTTTCCGCTTTATCATAGTTGCTTTCCGGGCATTCGGGTCGTCTTTCGTGATCCCACAAATTGTCAAACTCCGGGCAGCCGTACTCATCCAGTGCACCGGCGATGATGTAATTGGAGTCCAGGTTGATACCAACATTCTCCAGGTGGGTGTCCGTCAAAAACCGTTTTTGAGCACACACAATTCCAACTGCTCTCTCGGGGCCTATCACCTGCTGAACAAACGGCACCTGGAGCAGACTTGACATAAAGACGGGAACTTCCACGTAGCCGGCAATATCTTTCTGGAAATAAGCAAAATAGCCGCATTCAGCGGCGATGGCGCGGCATCCCATCCTCTCGAGCGTCTTGGCCGCCAACTTGATCGGTTCGCGGCATGGACTCTTGTCCTCTTCCCAAACGAGTGTATAGTTGTCAACTCCTTCCGCAATCTCGTACTGGATCGGATATGGAAAGGCGCTTGCGTTTCTGACATCTCCGGGAAATCCGGGGTAAGCATCGTCGAGAACGATAATGCCCAGCCCCATACCATAGCATGTGTGATTCTTGCGAGTTTTGATGTAGTTTATGCCCAAATCTCTGTTGCAGTAATTCATTTTTACTTCCTTTCTTTTTTTTCATGATGAATCACGGTGCCGCAATCTTCCAGGATTCCCAGCGCTGCCGAGTGGATATCGCGCAGTTGTTCCTGCGATAAATATTCCAGCGGGTTTGCCTTAAATCGTTTGACGGTCGGATCTATTGATAAACATCCTCATTTGTTGTCGATTGCAAGCTTGAGAATAAGCGGGTTTTTGGGGGACTGTTTCACAATCGAATTTTTTTGTCAAAATAAAATAGACTGACGTCCTGAATTCTTGTGCGCCTCGCATTTTTGGCGGATTAGTCGTTATTTTAGATCACACAGAATTTATTATATTCCAACATCCGACGAGCGTCTGCGGCAATATCCATGCCTTGAAAAATCAAGGCTTATGGATGGTAAGGCCTTGCCAAACCTTCACCAGTGGTGTAATTACCAACTCGGATTTTTAACCAGATGAAGACACGACCTCTTTGATACGAATTTGCTATATTTCTTCAACCTAGAACGTTGAACCCTGATTCTAAAGATCGGTGCCCAATGACCGAGACACAACCATCCAACCAAGAACTTTCTCTTGCCGCCGGGGTGTTTACGATATTTTTGTGCATGATATTTGGATCTAACGCTGTTGCCGTGAAGCTTGCTTTTTCAGGGCTGGGAGTTTTTACCACGGCGGCCATCCGCTTCGCTATTGCCGCAATCGCCATTTTTCTCTGGGCTAGATTCACCGGACGTACCATTGCATTGAAAAAAGGACAAATCCACCAAGTATTGGTCTTTTCCACGCTTTTTACAATCCAGCTATCATTGTTTTATCTGGGCCTCAGCAAATCCAATGCCTCCCGTGGAACCTTGCTGGCCAATCTTCTTCCTTTTTTTATTCTGTTCCTGGCTCATTTCTTCATCCCAGGAGATCGGATCACCAGACGAAAATTTTATGGCATCCTGCTGGGGTTTGCCGGGGTAGTGTTCATGTTTTTGGAAAAGAAGGGGGTGACTGCCGGTTTTCGTACGGGTGATTTAATCATCCTGCTGGCTGTTATCATTTGGTCCTCTTCCGTAATTTACTTAAAACGTATTATCAGCACCTTCATCCCTTTTCAGGTGGTGTTGTATTCAACCCTGTTTTCGGTGCCATTCTTTTTTCTAGAAGCCCTGCTGTGGGACGGTACCATGGTTACCCGATTGGATGTACCGGTCATCGGATCTTTGCTCTACCAGAGCCTGATCACGGCATCTTTTGGTTTTGTGGCCTGGAACACCATGCTCCAAAAATACGGGGCGGTATCATTGCACACATTTGTGTTTATCATGCCCATTGCCGGGGTTGCCATGGGGGGGCTGGTTTTAGGGGAGCCAATTACCATCAAGATATTACTGGCCCTTGCTTTTATTGTGTCCGGAATTTTGGTGGTTCACTGGCACCCCAAAAAGGAAGCGTCGGCATATTCCATCCGGCGGGGCATTTAAGATGAAGAAAATCCTGCTTTTTTTTCTTACTGCTGTTTTTGTTTTTTTGGGTTACCGGATATTCGTCGCCCCGCCGCAGGTCAAAGAGGGATCGATTCCCTATAACACCGTCATCTGTTTCGGCGACAGCCTGACCTACGGAACCGGGGCAGACCAAGGCAAGGATTATCCGTCTCAGCTGTCTGGAATAATTGCAAAACCGGTGATTAATGCCGGTGTGCCAGGCGATACGACCGCCAGGGCCTTAAAAAGGCTTCAGCGGGATGTGTTGGCCAGATCACCCGACGTGGTTCTGATCACTCTGGGGGGCAATGACCTGAAAAACGGTGTCCCCAAAGACATCGCATTTGAAAATTTGAAGCATATTGTTGAATCGATTCAAGAACAGGGGGCCCGGGTCATCATCGGCGGGCTCAAGTTTCCCTTAAGGGATCGCGGTTTTGCCAGGGGATATAAAGAATTGGCCGATCAGACCGGGGCGGTTTTGATTCCCAACATTTTTAAGGATATCATGGGCAATCGCAAATTGATGAGTGATCCGATTCATCCAAACGGAGACGGGTACAAAATGATAGCGCAGAGATTTTTGGCAGCGATGCATCCATGATGAGGTGACTGAATTCCCCTTGCAGATTTAATGAAATTGGTTCAAAATTGAATTCCAAAACGAAAATATACATTTTTTTTGAGTGAGTCCTTAACTGGGGTGGAATAGTAAAGATGGACAACAAGAAAATTTTGGTTGTTGACGACGAATCGGATATGAGAATTTTTGTTTCCACCGTCGTGGAAACCTTGGGTTTTGAGCCGATTGTGGCCGAAGACGGGGCTGAGGCTCTCGAAAAAGCCAGATTACTCTTACCAACGCTGGTGATCCTGGATGTCATGATGCCTAAAATCGAAGACGGTATGCGAACCTATCAGCAGTTTAGAATGGATGAAGGCTTATCCCGCATACCCGTCATTATGTTGTCTGCCATTGCAAAAAAAACTTTTTCCCATTTTATTAGAGTATTGAATCCTCAGAAGGGGAGGCAGATCCCAGAACCTGACGCTTACATGGAGAAACCTCCAGATGCCGCAGAACTCAGCAGGCTGATAGCGGCGCTTTTGCCGCAGGAGAACTGATGAGGATATCTGAATGTTGACTGAAATGTTGCATTTATTATCAACCTTTTAATCGTTCATGATTTTAGCGTTTAACCATGCTAGAATTTCTGCAAAAAATTCGCCGCAGCCTGATTTCCAAATTGCTCATCCTGGTTAGTTTGAGCCTGTTTCTGTGTGTTTCCGTCTGGGCCTACTTTAATATCAAATACCAGAAAAAAAGTCTGATGAATGGCATCGTTTCGAGTGCAGATACCCTGACCTCTACGATTAAGCTCGGGGCCCACTATGCCATGATGAATAATTTAAGAGATGATATTACCCGGATTATAACGAAAGTTGCTTCTGAGAAAAACATCAAAAATTTAAGGATTTACAATAAAGAGGGCCAGATAAAATTTTCAAACAACCATGGGGAAGTCGATCAAGTCACCAACATTAAAGACGAGGCCTGCTATGTCTGCCATCGCTCGGAACCGCCCCTGACAGAGCTGAGCATGGGTGAAAGGACCCGCATCTTTTCTTCTCCACAGGGGTACCGACTGCTGGGAATCCTCAGTCCGATTTACAGCGAGCCCGGGTGTTCATCAAATACCTGCCATGTTCACCCCGCGGACAAGCAGGTTCTGGGGGCTTTGGATGTCGTTGTATCGCTTGAAGAAACCGATAGGGAGATATGGCTTTTTCAAAAATGGTTGTTGGGATTTGCGGTGCTAATATTTGTATTTACATCCACAGCGGTTCTCTTTTTTGTTCTGCGATTTGTTAAACGCCCTATCAATAATATAATGAATGAGACCAAGCTGATAGCCAATGGGGAGTATGACTCCCGAATCGAGATCGACCAGGAAGATGAAATCGGCCAGTTGTCTATGGCGATCAACAAGATGAGCAGCAAGATCGCCGAAAAGCAGCAGGAACTCAATAAGCAAAGAATTGAATACCAGACACTGTTTGAACGGGTTCCCTGTATTATCACGGTTCAGGATCGTGATTACCGACTGCTCCGCTACAACCGTGAATTCAGCGAAAAATTCAGTCCCCGGCCCGGTGATTACTGTTATGACGCCTATAAGGGACGGAAACAAAAATGTGAGATTTGCCCGGTTGAGCAAACATTTGAAGACGGACGGACGCATTTTAGCGAAGAGCGGGGATTGAGCAAAGATGGTAAGCTGACCCACTGGATTGTCAACACCGCTCCCATCAGAAACGAAAACGGTGAGGTCGTTGCCGCCATGGAGATGAGCCTTGATGTGACCCATATCAAACTGCTGGAAAAGGAACTGGAGAAATCGGAAAAAAAATATTCCGCCATCTTCGACAACATTCCCAACCCGGTGTTTGTTCTCAACATGGACAGCCTTGAGATCCTCGACTGTAACGACAGCGTCGAAACTGTTTATGGATATAAAAAGGATGAAATCATCCAAACATCTTTGCTGGAGCTGTTCAGAAAAGAAGAACGAATTTACTATGAGAAATCAATAAAGACATCGACCGTTATCAACCAGGCCCGGCAATTTAATGCAAACGGTGAACCCCTATTTGTGAATATGCGGGTTTCACCCTCTGAATATCCCGGTGGTAAAGTACTTCTGGTTACAACCAGCGATGTTACCAAACGCCTTGAAGCCGAGCAGCAGTTGATCCAGGCCAGCAAAATGGCCACCCTGGGCGAAATGGCAACCGGGGTGGCCCATGAGCTCAACCAGCCCCTTTCGGTGATCAAGACGGCCAGTCGCTTCTTCCTAAGAAAGATCGCTAAAAAGGAAAAGATAGAGGAAGAGATTTTGTCCACCATGGCCACCGAGATCGATTCCTATGTCGACCGTGCCACCAAAATTATTAACCACATGCGGCAATTCGGCCGCCAGTCGGATGTCACCCTGGAAAGGGTCCAGGTAAACGATATCCTCGAAAGGGCGCTCGAGATTCTGGGCCAGCAGTTGAAAGTCAGGGGCATCGAGGTTCAATGGGATCTGGCCCCCGATCTTCCGCTGATCCTGGCCGATCCCGATCGCCTGGAGCAGGTTTTTATCAATCTATTGATAAACGCCCGACATGCCATCGATGAAAAATGGCAATCTCAGTCCCACCTAACAGGAGAGAAGAAAATCACATTGAAAACCAGCACCGATAATAATGTCATTATCGTTGAAGTTGCTGACACGGGACCCGGCATCCCGCAGTCGATGCTGGAGCGCATATTCGAGCCCTTTTTTACCACCAAAAAAGTCGGTCAGGGCACCGGTCTGGGCCTTTCCATCAGCTACGGCATTATCAACGATTGTAAGGGCAGCATCCAGGCCGTTAGCGCAAAAAACAGCGGTGCCAGCTTTATTATCAAGTTTCCAATCGACAGAGAGGACTAATGGATAAATCGATCCTGTTAGTCGATGACGAAGAGGGTATTCGCAAGGTATTGAGCATTTTGCTGGCGGATATGGGGTATCTGGTGCATACAGCTGCCACTGGTGCGGAAGCCCTGCGTACTTTTGAAGAGTTGCGGCCGCCCATTGTGCTGACCGATATAAAGATGCCCGAAATGGACGGTATTGAGCTGTTGCGCAAGCTGAAACAGATCAGCCCCGATACCGAAGTCATCATGATTACGGGCCACGGTGATATGGATCTGGCCATCAAAAGCGTGAAATATGAAGCCACAGATTTTGTGACCAAACCCATCAACGATGAGGTTCTGGAAATTGCCTTAAATAGGGCCCTTGAGCGGATCACCATGCGCCAAAAGCTCAATGACTATACCCACAATCTGGAGCAACTTGTCCGCGATAAGACTCGCAAGCTGGTCGAGGCCGAGCGGTTGGCGGCCATCGGACAAACCGTGGCCGGACTGTCCCACGCCATTAAGAATATTACCGGGGGCCTTAAAGGGGGTGCCTTTGTGCTGGAAAAGGGTATTGAGCTGGGCGAGCAGAAGTATCTGCTGCAGGGTTGGGAAATGATCAAGGGCAATGTAGACAAGATAACCAACTTATCTATGGATCTTCTTAATTATGCCAAAGACATCCGACCGGATTTTCAGGAGTGTGATCCCAATCAACCTCTGCGGGAAGTTGTCGACCTTATGCGTCCCCGCGCCAAAGAGCATGGCATTAATTTAAGTACCCAATTCGAAAAGGATGCATCTCCCTGTCATTTTGATCCCGACCTCATCCACCATAGTCTGCTCAATCTGGTGACCAACGCGCTGGATGCCTGCATTGATGATTCCGGCAAAAAAGAAAAAAAAGTGATGGTTCGTGCAATTAAAAGGCGCGGATGGGGAGTGGAATACCAGGTTCAGGATACTGGCTGCGGAATGACGGCGGATGTCAAAAAGAAAATTTTCCAGAGTTTTTTCAGCACCAAAGGGACCGACGGAACCGGCATCGGTTTGATGATCACCAAGAAAATCATCGACGAGCATCACGGCGTGATCGAAGCTCAATCAAAAGAGGGTTCCGGATCCAGGTTCATTATCAGGATACCCAAAACGCCTCAAAATTAAGTTGTTAAAATATCTCTTTGGATTGTAACCTTGGCGGCTATAACTTATGGATAATATCCTCATTAAATACAGCCAGCTTGGCGATATTTTCGATTTTTTCTCCATGGGGGTTATAGTCCTGTCGCCGGAGCGCAAAATTATTGCTTTGAATCAATCGGCGGAATTAATTACGGGATACAAGGCCTCCGATCTTGTCGGTAAAAACTGTACCGACCTTCTGATGGATTCACTTTGCGGCGGGAAATGCGCCTATCCGCAAGCGGCGGGAAATATCCGTAAATCCGGCGGGATGGATATCGAGGTAACTGGTCAGGATAATGAAACCCGCAATATCACCAGGATTGTCTCGCCCGTCTATGGTCCGGACAACTTGCCATCGGGTTGTATCGAAATTTTCCAGGACCACTCGGCCTTAAAAGATTTGCTTGAACGCGTACGGCATGATGACCGCCGCTTAAAACTCATCCTGGACAACCTGGATATCGGCGTTCTGACCGTGGATCGCGGCGGGCATATTGCCTTTTTCAATAACACGGCCGAGGCCATCACGGGGTTTAGCCGGGGAGAGGTCCGAAACAATTGCCGATGGTCAGCCCCGTTCGAGTTCCGAAGGAGAACTAAGAACCCGCGATGGACAGATCATACCGGTGCGGGCCAATTTCATGGCGCTTAAAAATGAGGACGGGCGCATCGTCGGTGGTCTGGCAACCATTACCGATTTATCGCTAAAATATCAATTTAACAGTGAAATAAAGGGGCGTTATACCTTTTATGACATGGTCGGTAAGGACCCGGCCATTCAGAAAATTTTTGAAATTATTCCCGTGGTGGCGGCCAGTGACGCAACCATTTTAATTGAAGGTCCCACCGGAACCGGCAAGGATGTGCTCGCCAAAGTCATCCACAATGCCAGTGCGCGCTCCAAAAACCCGCTGGTCAAAGTCAACTGCGCAGCACTGCCCGATAACCTGCTCGAATCCGAAATGTTCGGTTATGTTAAAGGCGCTTTTACCGGGGCGGACAATGATAAACCAGGACGGTTTCAGGATGCCGACCGAGGCACCATTTTCCTGGATGAAATTGGAGATCTGCCTTTATCGCTACAGGCCAAATTGCTGCGGGTGCTGGAGGACAGAGAATTTTATCCCCTGGGCAGCAGAAAAACGACCAAAGTGGATGTACGCATTATTTCGGCAACCAACCAAAATTTGGGACAGCTAGTGCAACAAAGACGTTTTCGAGAGGATCTTTTTTACCGCTTAAATGTGATGCGCCTGGAGCTACCGCCCCTAAAGAATCGCCGCAGCGATATTCCGCTTTTGATTTCTCATATTTTAAAACGCTTGAGGCTTACCCGGGATTCCCGGGCGGAAAACTTTTCCAACAATGCCATGGACGTTCTTTTGAACTACGATTTTCCCGGCAACGTCAGGGAACTGGAAAACATTA
>CALZJV010000387.1 GCA_945787595.1 uncultured Desulfobacterales bacterium
TTCAGGTTTCAGGATTCGGTATTTACTGACACCTGAAACCTTGAACAGATTTGATCTATGGCAGAGCCGATCACCTCTGACCTGGCCCTGAGGACCAGGTTTTCGATTTTGAATAAAGTGGGATTACCTTTTAAAAGTAACAATGCGAAAGAAAGCATGATTTTCACCAGCCCAGATCTACCCAAACATTGCAACATTGAGGTCTACTTTCACCCAAGGTAAACGAAATACCCACTCACAGGCGACCGAGACCTGAAATTAAGGAGTTGTGCGTATGCCGGCAAAAACGCCTTCCATTACCAACATTGCCCTGGTTGGCGGCGGGGAATTTTGCAGGGAGATCCTCGAAAAAACCACCTCTGTATATGAGCAGGAAGGGGTCTACGCGCCCATTTTAGCGGTGGCGGATCCCGATTCCGAAAGTCCGGGAATTAAACTGGCGGATGAACTGGGTCTGTTAACCTTCAATGATTGTCACCAGCTATACGATCGGCGTTACAGCATCCATCTAATTATCATGCTGACACCCGAGCAGGAAATTTTCGATGATATCCTGCGCACACGCCCCCCCCGCATCCGTTTGCTTTCCTACAATGTCTTTAAAATTTTCTGGAAGGCTATCGGTTTAGAAGAGCGCAAACTGCGGGAACGGACCAAGGAGATGGAGACAATTCTGAACGGAATTCAGGATTTTATCATGGTGATTACCCCCCAGATGGAAATTATCGAGGTCAACGACGCATTCCTTTCAAAAATGCACTATACCCGCAAAGACGTCATCGGCAAGAAATGCTACGAGGTCTATCACAAAATCGGCCATCCCTGTAACGGCGGACTAACCGACTGTCCCCTGCGTGAAGTCGTCAGCAACAAAAGACAGATTCGCAATATCCAAACCCGCCTGATGCCGGACGGTGAAAAACGCTATTATGAAGTCTATATTTATCCGATCTGGGAAAAGGACGGAAAAATACAAAAATTTATTCACATCAGCCGCGACATCACCCAGCACAAAAAAGAAGAAGAGGAAATCACGCGCCGACTCGAACAGATGGTTGAAGATCGTACGCGCCAGGTAAAGGAAACCCACGAAAAACTCCTGCACCAGGACAAGATGTCCTCTTTGGGCAAGCTGTCTGCGTCGGTGGTGCATGAAATTAATAATCCGATTGCCGGCATCTTGAATCTGATCATGCTGATGCAACGAATTATGGCCGAGGACACCCTCGGCCAGAAGGAAATCGAGCAGTTTCAGCGCTACCTGAGTCTTATGGAAACCGAAACCCGGCGAACCAGTCGCATCGTATCAAACCTGCTGGCATTCTCCCGCCAGTCCAAGATGGAGCCGAAGCGTTTGGACCTCAACCGTCTCATTGAACAAACCTTGTTTTTAAATTCAAACCTGCTAAAAATGGACGGCGTCAAGGTGGAGACTAAGCTGGATCCCGATCTGCCGGACCTGCTGGGCTCCGAAGACCAGCTTCAGCAAGTCTTCATGAACCTGGTGTCCAATGCCAGTGAAGCAATGGGAGGCGGCCGTGGCGGCGTGCTGACCATTGAGACCCGGCATATACTGCGTGAAGACCGGCTGCAGATTAACTTCAGGGATACCGGTTGCGGTATCCCCGAAGATAATTATGCCAAACTGTTTGAACCGTTTTTCACCACCAAGAAAAAAGGCAAGGGTGTCGGCTTGGGTCTATCCGTCGCTTACGGAATTATCCAGGAACACGAAGGATCTATTTACGTGAAATCAAAAGTGGGGCAAGGCACAACCTTTCAGGTTAAACTGCCCTTGAAATCCGCTATCGGTCGGCACGTGAAGTAAGGAAATTGGATCTGGAAGATTAGATGAAGTAGAATTAATTACAAATTACAAGCGCCACCTGATCTTAAAATTGGGCCAATAGCGGTAAAACAAAATTTTTATAACCACGAAACACACGAAATGACACGAAATAAGATGGGTTGATTGTTTCGTATGTTTCGCGTGTTTCGTGGTTTGAATAAAATGGCCGAGGTTAGGATCAACCCCGAATTAATCATTCAAAGCCGTTTGAGATTTCGAATTTGAGTCATTGGATTTTATCTGTCTTTTGGGATTTGTTTTTTGGGATTTACAGTGTCTCAAAGCCCATTGCTCCATCACGCCAACTTGAACGATTAAAAATAATCATAGTCTGCCGGCCGTACCCAGTTAGGAGATTTCCATGAGCAGCGTAAAAATACTGATCGTCGATGATGAATTGATTATGCGGGAATCCCTCGCCGGTTGGCTACAGAGAGATGGACATACTGTGGACACCGTACCCAGCGGAGAAGCGGCCATGGAAAAATTAAAGGAGGCACGCTTCGACATTATGCTGGTGGACATCAAAATGGAAGGCATGAGTGGCCTTGATGTTTTGCAGCATGTCAAAGAAAATGATCCGGATGTCGCCATCGTCATGATCACCGCCTTCGGTTCCATCCCCACCGCCATCGAAGCTATGAAAAACGGTGCCTATGACTACATGCTCAAACCGTTTGACCCCAACGAACTGGGTGTGTTGATCGATAAAATAATCAAACACCAGAACCAGGAGCGCGAAATGCTCTTTTTGCGGGAGGAGCACAAGGAGCGCACCCGGTTCGAGAGCATGATCGGCCAGTCCAAGCCCATGCAGGAAGTCTTTGATCTCATCTGTGATGTGGCCCCCATGGAATCCACGGTGTTGATTACCGGAGAAACCGGCACCGGCAAAGGATTGGCCGCCAAAGCCATCCACACTAACAGCCCGCGCTGTAACGGTCCGTTTGTGATGGTCAATTGCGGCGCCATCCCTGAGCATCTGATGGAAAGTGAATTGTTCGGCCATCAGAAAGGGGCTTTTACGGACGCTAAGGAGACTAAAAAGGGGCGATTGGAGCTGGCCCACGACGGCACACTCTTTTTGGATGAAGTTGGCGAAATCAACATGCGCATGCAAATCGATTTGCTGCGTGTGCTGGAAGACCGGGTTTTTTATCGCGTCGGCGGCACCCAACCCATAGAAGCGGATTTCAGGGTGATTGCCGCCACCAATCGAAACCTGGAAAAAGCGATTAAAGACGGTATTTTTCGTGAAGACCTCTTTTACCGGCTCAATGTGATCTCTATCCAAATGCCGCCCCTGAATAAACGTAAAGAAGACATTCCGCTGCTGGCGGAACATTTTCTTCACCGCTTTATTCAGGAGACGAATAAAAATATCGATAAGATCGACCGTGAGGCCATGGACGAGCTCATGCTCTATGATTGGCCGGGTAATGTGCGCGAACTTGAAAATGCCATCGAACGGGCCGTGGTGGTCACAAAGGAGCGTAAATTGCTTCCCGAGCATTTACCCATTTTCTGCCACGAACCCTTACACGCTCCCAGAAATAATAGCTTACAAGAAGTAGAAAAAGCCCACATCCGACAGATACTGACCGACAATGACTGGAATATCGCCCGCTCTGCCAAAATTCTGGACATCGACCGATCTACGCTCTACAGCAAAATCAAACGATACGGCCTTCAGAAGAATTAACCCTGAACCCTTATATAAAACTCATTCATTTAGACAGGATTAACAGGATTAACAGGATTTTTTTGCTAAGGATGACTATATCCTGTCCATCCAGTTGATCCTGTCAGAAAAATAAAATTGTATTTCGTTAAGTTTTTTATTCGATTAAACTGGCCGCTTTTTTGGCCGGCGGCGTGGCTGAACCCTGAACCTATGAACCTTTACCAAAAGACAGCTTGACTTCCCAATCTGAACATAGCATTTTGATTTCGCCGGTTGGAGAGTTAAGTGCCGAAGTGATCGGGGCCGTGGCCGGAGAAATAAAGCAGGTGTTCGGTTTTTCAACCGAAACAAGCCCGATTCTGCAGGATCTTTCTTTTGCGCTGGATGACAACCGCAATCAATATCACTCGACGGCCATCCTGGATCGGCTGGCCGCCAATATCCCCCCCCATGCCGTCCGGGTATTGGCCATCGCCCAGGTCGATCTGTTCATTCCTATTTTAACCCATGTCTACGGTGAAGCTCAGCTCGGTGGTGCCGCCTGCATTGTATCAACGTTCCGGTTGAATGAGGGACGTTCGGCAATCAATATTTCCCCAAAGTACATGGATAGGATCGTAAAAGAAGCCATTCACGAGCTGGGTCATACCTTCAATCTGCGCCACTGCCCGGAGCAGACCTGCATCATGCATTACTGCCGCAATGAAGAAGATGTCGACCGCAAATCCGGTCAGCTTTGCCGCTATTGTATCATAATGCTGCAGGATGAAATCAAGAGATTAGGAACGAGCTGAGGTTTTCAAATAGTAGATTCTGGTAGCTTGGATCAGGCAAACAATATCAATGCCTTGAAAGAAGACAAAATCAGGATCTTAGCCTGCCGGTACCATTACTAAAACTAAGGAACCGCCGCTTGTCTATCTTATCCGTTTGCGCCTGTCATGATAAACTGCATTTATACATAAGGAATTTTATCGGACAGAATTTTCTCTTTCTTATTTTGCTGCGCTAAAATGCCGTCCGATAAAATTGTAATATGTCGCCTGTCACAAATCACGCCAGCCCCTTGTGCCTTCACCCTGCATCCTGCCAGCCATGACGGCATCCGCCGCAACGCCCCTTGAAAGGATTGGGTCATTTTAGTTTGGCAATTAAAACAAAAAAAGGCAGTCAAAGATTAATCTGCAACTGCCTTCGCTTTTATCAATATTTAATATTTAAAATGCGACCCTTATCTTTTCATTGACCGCGAACCTATAATACCGAAATAACGGGCGCGAAACGGGTAAAAAAACGAGACCGAGCTGAAGACGGTATAACATGACAATGGGTTTCATTCACCTGCGCTCCCACTTTCTTGCGATATTACTTATAATCACTGCACTTAATCCCCAGGCCAGCGGAAGAGAAATCGGCAACCCAATTGATCGGAGGTAGGGATACTGGTATACCCAAAATCCAAGTTTCATACATAGATACTCGCCCACCGTACCGCATACTGCGCCAATGATAAAAATAAGCATATCCCTTTGTTTATGCCAAAAAATCACTGCAGGCAGCGTGAAAACAAAATAGGTCACCGCAAATTTTTTACTGATCAGAAAAGAGGCTGTAACGTAATAGACCATGATCATGCCACCCATCATCCCGTTGATCAGCTTTACAGGCAGTTCCCTGTCGTCGGGCCATTTTTTGGATATGCTTGTATGAATTGTGATGGACAAACGCCGATAAAAGCAAAAGAGATATGCCCATACCAATGGGATCCAGACCGGGATACCCCCAACCAGCCCGGGTGCAGAATACGACCAGACACCATATTTTACACATAGCATCTCAGAAGGGGTTCCGAGAGCCGCCGCTGCAATCATGGTTGCCGCATCTGCCTTCTCCTTCCAGAAAAAAAGCTGGGCTCCCAGGCCAGCACCCAGTAACACAGTTGCAATCAGGGGCAGCTTCCAACAACTCAACACAACGATGATCACATAGGCAGCTGAAACTATTTCGAAAAGATATTCGATTATGCTATTTTTCTGGATGGTTTCCACTTTATCCATACTGTTATTTTCGCTTCTGCAGTTTGAATATTTATCGTGTAGGGTTCCAGTATTTAACCATGTGGGATTGATATATATGTTAAACGCGCCCTACAGCAGTTGATTTTGATGTTTATCAACCGCGCAACCCCAAAGCAAGCGCCTATTACCGCTGCGCCGAGGATCACTTCGAACAGCTGGAAACCGTCTGGGACGAGCGTTATCAAAGCCGCTTTGGTTAATCGGATGATTAATGATTCCGTTTAATTGACGCCTCAAAATGTTGGGCTGCAGCCGAAGCCGACATACAATTCACCATTTTCGATTCATCCGCTTTTAAAAAGCAACTTCTTATCTTTGCACCACGGGATTTTGTCTTCCAAGACTGTCAATCAATCTTTCTTATTCGGCGGAAAACTCTAAACCAGAAACCTTTGAACCCTTGAGCTGTGAACCTTGAACGGTTATTAACCAGTTATTGCCACCTGGGTTCACGCTTCTCCAAATAGGCACGCTTGGCCTCTTCGGCATCCGGGCTGAATTGGGCGCGTTGCTGAAGTTCGAAATAGTATTCGCCAGCTTGCTCATGCGCGTTCCCAATGAGCAGGCTGCCAGGTAGTTGTCCGCGATTTTATCGAGATGGGTGAAGAAATTCTCTTGGGGGACGATATGATCCACCAGACCGATCCGCAAAGCCTCTTGGCCGTCGACATTTTGTCCGCCCAGAATCATTTTTTTAGCACGACCCCAGCCGATATAGCGGGGCAGGCGCAACGTTGCGAGGCCCGGGATAAGCGACTCCTTAATCGCCGGCAGACCGATTTGGCAATCGGCCGTACTGACACGGATGTCGGCTGCCAGAGCCAACTGGAGAGCGCCGCCCAGACAATAGCCATGCATCCCCACAATTGCCAGCTTCTCCATCGTTTCAAAAAGACGCAGGGCCTGTTCCCATTGACGGTGATAGTCCATTTCGATTCGGTCGGCCGCCAGCTCTTTAAGATCGATACCGGTGGAAAAAGCTCTGCCCTCACCCCGGATGATGACGACCCGTACATCGCTGTCTTCCATTAAAGCCATGGCAACCCGGTCGATCTGATTGATACAAGCATTATTCATGGCATTCAGGTGACTTTCCCGGCTAAACGTCAGCCAGGCCAGTTTGCCTTCTTTTTCAAGACGCATAAATTCATGGTCCAGCATACTTTCCATTATCTCCCCCTTTTAACAGATGCCAGATGACAGAGGACAGAGATCAGAAGTCAGATGGCAGAAGTCAGATGGCAGATACTAACTTAGGCCCTAATTTATAGAAATCGCATCATATTTGCACATGATTGATGGCATCGCCAGATTGAATATTTAAGCAATTCTATCGATTTAAATAGTAAAGACAGAGCGACACGCGGCGCAATTGCCTGCGCTGCGCGAGCGATACCACAAATCTTCATTCTTCAATCGTCTCGGGAGCACGGTAACCGAGAAGATTGCAGATCGTGGCGGCCACATTGCTCAGCCCCGGGCTATCGATCCGGCTCAGGGAGAACTTGTTCACTTCCGAGTAGTCTTTGATAATCAAAGGTACCGGGTTTTTCGTGTGGGCCACCATGGGCGAGCGACGGCCTTTTTTCTCAGTCCACATACAATCCGCGTTGCCGTGATCGGCGGTGACCATCGCGACACCCCGGTTGTCCCTGACGGCCTTCAGGAGTCTGCCCAGGCATAGGTCCACGGTCTCAACCGCAATGCGGATGGAAACAGGTGATCCCGTGTGCCCAACCATGTCACCGTTGGCGTAATTTAAACGGATGAATTTGTACTTGCCGCCCCGAATAGCATCGATCACCGCATCGGTGATCTCGGCGGCCTTCATCCAGGGCCGCAGATCGAAGGTAATCTTGTCCGAGGGGATCTCTACATATTTTTCGAGTTTTTCGTCTATGTAGCCCGTGTTGTTCCCGTTCCAGAAATAGGTCACATGGCCGAACTTCTGTGTCTCTGAAATAGCAAATGAGCTCGTACCGGTAGAACAGAGATATTCACCCAGCGTCCGATCGAAGGCCGGCGGTTCAACAAGGTAATTTTTGGGAATGTGGGCATCTCCGTCATATTCCATCATACCGGCATAGAAAACGTCGGGAACCCGTATGCGGTTGAACACTGTGAAATCCGTCTCTTCGAATGCGCGGGAGATCTCGATGGCCCGGTCTCCCCTGAAGTTGAAAAATACCACCGCGTCGCCGTCTTCGATGGTGCCGACAGGTCTGCCATTCTCTTCGACGACAAAACTTTGCATGTACTGGTCCGTGATCTCGGGATCTTCCGTGTAATAGGTCCGGATGGCCTCAGCCGCCGAAGAGAAACCGCGTCCTTTTCCAAGCACATGGGCATTCCACCCGTTTTCCACGACGCTCCAGTCAGCGTCGTACCGATCCATGGTGGTGACCATTCGCCCTCCACCGGACGCCAGGCGGTAGTCGCGATCATCGGTTGATAATTCCGCGAGCTTTTTTTCCAGGGGTTCAAAATAGGTGAGCGCGCTCTTCTGACCCACATCCCGGCCATCTAACAAACCATGCACCCGGACCCGTTTGATATTGTCCACGGCGCAACGCCCCAGTAAAGCGTAGAGCTGTTCGATGTGACTGTGCACATTTCCGTCGGAAACCAGGCCGATAAAATGCAAGGTGCCCCCCTGGTCGGTATGTTTACATACATCTTTCCAAGCCTGGCCTTCGAATGTGCCCCACTTCGGAATTTCCCATATCATCATCCGAAGGCATACCCACCGCGGTCCCGTGGGCTTTCAGCCGGGTAAACATAGGCTCCTGCAAAAGAGCGTCCAGCACCGGCGTGTACGCCAGATAGACACCGTTGCTTTCATTTTGTGGGCCGATTCCGACACCGTCCATGATCACCGTAACCAGCGGGCCGGGAAAATCCGAATATCCGGCCAGATGGTTCAACATCATATCACTCATGAGTTGCTCCATAATTGCATAATTAAGTTCTTCCGCATCGATCGCTCCTGATGAACCCGGTGGCATCCTATCCCAATGGGAGCCTTTAGCGCTGTCCCAACGGCATTGCCATTAGGGACACTAATCATTGATGGAAAAATTTCAAGAAATCGCTTGCAATTGGTTTAAAATGATTTAGGTTCTGTAATCGCACATCATCCAGGCTCAGAATAAGTGATGTCCGCCCTTTCATTCTGCCGTTTTTAAACTTAATATTTAAACCCGCTAGATGATATAAAAAAGGAGATCAAGAAATGGACGCATCCAGTCTTATGGCCAAAGTGTACGAATTGTTGACGGTTTACGGAATCAAAGTCGTTGCCGCTGTTGTTATTTTTATTGTAGGTCGCTGGGTGGCAAAAGCGATTGCCAACTTTATCAAAAAGATGATGACCAAAAGCAACACGGATCAGACGCTGGTAAAGTTTGTCGGCAGTCTAAGTTATATCGCCTTACTGGCTTTTGTAGTAATTGCCGCCTTGAACCAGTTGGGTATCCAAACCACATCCTTCATTGCCATTTTAGGCGCCGCCGGCCTGGCCATCGGTCTGGCGCTTCAGGGCTCACTGGGAAATTTTGCAGCCGGCGTTCTGATGATCATATTCAAACCATTTAAGGTGGGTGATTTTATTGAAGGGGCGGGTGTTGCCGGTACCGTTGAAGGAATTCAAATCTTTACGACGCAACTTAAAACCCCGGATAACAAAACCATCATTGTGCCCAACGCAAAAATGATGGGAGACAATATCACCAATTACACCATGAAAGGAACCCGCCGCGTGGATTTTGTTTTTGGTATCGGCTACGAAGATGATATTGATAAAGCCCGCAACGTCATCGCAGGGATTATCGCAGAGGATAATCGCGTTTTAAAAGATCCGGCACCGATGGTGGCGTTATCGGAACTGGCCGACAGCAGCGTGAATTTCGTAGCACGCGCCTGGACATCTGCGGATGATTACTGGGGATTTAAATTTGACACTACGGAAAAAGTTAAGAAGCAATTTGATGCCGAGGGAATCAGTATCCCATATCCGCAGCGCGATGTCCATGTGTATGAACACAAGGAATAG
>CALZJV010000388.1 GCA_945787595.1 uncultured Desulfobacterales bacterium
GCGATCAACAGTAAAGCAGACCTTACCAAACCAGACATACTCAATGGCATATTTTTCAAGTTGCGGATATACCCTCAGCATGTCTTTTCGCATGTCTTTTGCTTTATCAATGGTCGCTTTCCAGGACTTTTTTGGCCGGCCGCCAAAGAGCATCCGTTTTCCATCCGGCGAAAGGCGGAAGTAATACAGAAATTTTTTGGTGTCGAAAACCATGCGATTATTCGGCACAAGGGGTTTTGCCACCTCAGGCGGCAGTTCCTCCGTGGCAATCATAAGGCTTTCTACCGGGATCACCCGCCGCATCTGCCAGGGGGTCAGGTTGGAGGTATAGCCATTGGTACCGACGACAACGCGTTCAGCCAGAATCGGGCCCCGGCTGGTATAGACCTTAAATTTACCACCGGTTTTATATATCTTTTGGGCAGCAACATATTCATGGATATCGACACCGGCCTCATCCGCCATGCGTATTAGGCCCGCGATATATTTTGCCGGATGTACCCCCGCGCTTACCGGCTCAACCAGTGCGCCATGGTACAGATCAGATCCGATTTCTTCACGCATCTTTTCGGGAGGTACCAGAATGGTGGTATGGTTGAGATGTTTGGCCAGAAACTCCTGCTCCTCTTTCAAACCATTGTAGTGGGCCGGTTTGAACGCTGCTTCCAGAAAGCCGTTGCGTTCGAAATGACAATCAATGCTGCCTTCTGCCACCAGACGTTCCACACAGTTAACCGATTCCAGGGCTTCCCGGAAAAACAACACCATTTTCTCTTTGCCGAATTTTTTCTTTACCTTATGCAGGCCGACGCTTAATCCTGTCAGGGCCATACCGCCATTTTTTGAGCTGGCCTCGGAGCCGATCCGGCCTTTATCAACCAGCGTGACATCCACATTGGCCTTTTTTAGCTGCAAAGCGCTCACAACGCCGGTATATCCGCTGCCGATAACCAATACATCCGTCTTCTGGGGCAACGGCTTGTTTGAATAGTTTTTGGATGTGGGGTGTGGGTCCATCCAGTATGTCGCTTCTTTAATTTGAGAAAAATGTGACACGATAAGTTCCTCGATTTCTATGCCGGGTTATCCCAAATGTTGCTCTTGTTAAGTTTAACAACAGGACTTTCCATGCTTATCTCCAGCCAGATTCTGAATAAAATCGGTGACCAGCAGAACAAAATCCGATATCATATAAGCAATTACAGATCTTGTATTTATCTATGAAAATAGCTTTTTTTACATTACTAAACAAAAAAATCCTGTTAATCCTGTTAATCCTGTCTAAATGAATGAAGTTTCATAAGAGAGGTGTCAGGTTTCAGGCTGGTCTCGCTTTTTCCCTACTGACACCTGAAACCTGATTGCCAATGTCCAACTTTTAGGCAACCCAACGCCATATAAGGGCTTGCCACGATTTTTTGATGATTATTGACTATGTCTGAAGTAATAAACTGTATCCACTTAAATTTGATGAACTCGTAAAAAATCTGAATTTCGATGTTTGTTCATTGTAACACATTGAATTTACAAGACCTGGAATTTGAATTTTGTGCATTTTGCGCCTTTTTGCGGCTATACCCAATTGACGTCTAAGACAATTCTACCTCCACCCGTACCGGGCACCCGGCCGCGCAGTCTTTGTTGCAGCTGACAGGGATTGTTTTTCTTTCAGGTATTGATGGTTTTGTTTTCATTTAGTTCTTCCGATGGTATGTTCACAGCATCACTAATTTTTTTTATCGTCATCGCGCACCCTTTTTTAAAAGTTTGTGGTTTTTGCCAATATCTGCCATTGAATTGAAGAAATCATATGCTCTACTTTATTCTCCGTCATTATGAACCGCCTTTTATCTCCTCTTCCGGAGAAGCCCCTGCGAGGCAAACAACAATGTGAGTGAGACGATTAACATCATCGTCGCGATCGCATTGATCTCGGGCGTGATACCGCGCCGGATCGATGCGAAGACATAGATCGGAAGCGTCGTCCTTCCGCCTGCAACGAAAAACGCGATAATAAAATCATCGAAGCTGAGCGTAAAGTTGAGTAAAGCAGCCGCCACGCTTCTATCAGGCTTCTGTCCATGCCCTGAACGCGGGCCCGGATAATGACCGTTGCCAGTGCCGTTGTCCAAAGAGTGTGCGCACACGTGATCGATATCAGCCCGAGTTTTAAGCGCGGTGCCTCTCCCAGCACAATCGGCCAGAGGGTTTTTAGCAGTGGATTGATAAAATCCAAAGCCGTTGCCAGTGCCACCAGGGTTGCGATACCGAACACGATCCCGGGAATCATAATCGCGATATAGATCAAGGAGTCAAATATCATCCGCAGCAACCCGCGCACGTTTTGAAGCCCAAGCGCCGCCATGGTCCCCATAATACTGGACAGTAATGCGGTTGTCCCGGCAACAATCAGGCTTGTCTTCAGCGCATCCATCACAAACGGGTTGGCAAGAGCGATTCCAAACCATTTGGTGGAGAATCCCTGTAATTCACTGGCATGTCGTCCGGCATTAAAACTGAACAGCACGATAATCCCTATGGGAATATAGAGAAACAGATAAACAAGCAAGGCGTAAAACCGCATGACCTCTCCTTAAATCATCGAGACTTCCCGGGTTTTCCCCGGCCTGAATATCAGGCGCATATATAACGTGACGATAACTAGCATTATTACCACGAGTGTAATCGCGACGGCCGAACCAAACGGCCAGTTTCTGGATTGGAGAAAGAGATCGACCAGGGCGTTGCCGATAAAAAACACTTTACCGCCTCCCAGCAGTGCCGGAATCAAAAACTCGCCCATCAACAAAATGAACACTACCATGCAGGCAGTCGCCACCCCCGGAAGTGAAAGGGGCAGGGTCACCTGCAGGAAGGTTCGTACCGGTGACGCGCCCAGATCGTTGGACGCTTCAAGCAGGCTTTCGTCCAATTTTTCAAGACTGACAAATATCGGAAATACCATTAGCGGCAAATATCCATAAACGATGCCGATCAACACCGCCGTTGGTGTGTTCAGGAGACGGATGCCTTCAATACCGAAGTACTCAAGTAAGGCCGGAATCCCTCGTCCGCCGAGTATAAACATCCAGGCGTAAGTGCGAATCAGAAAGCTCGTCCAAAACGGAACGATGACAAGGGTCAGCAATATTAACCTTCTGCGAGCCCTGACCTTCCTCGCCAAATAATATGCGAGCGGGTAGGCGATGAGGAAAGCGGCTAAAGTCCCGACCGGAGCCAGCATCAAGGTATTTTTAAAAGCGGTCAAGCGTGCCGGCAGGTTGGCATATTGTGCAAACGTAAAGGCGGGCTTATAGCCTCCCATCTCAGCGAGTTCGCCGAAACTATAGACGAGGACAACCAGAATCGGCAAGATGAGAAGTACCACCATCCAAATCGCCATTGGCGCTAGCAATAAAGTTGTTAGATGAGAACTATATTTTCCGGCCATCTTTATTTCAACATTTAAAACCTGGTACTTGGAGCCAGGTCAGAGATAAATGGCTATGCCATAAGAGATTAACCGTGACAGGTTGAGCCTGTTTTGCCAGTTGTCCGGTTTTGCTCGTTCGAATGTTTCCATCGGCCACGCTTGTGCGTAAAACTGTCGTATCCAAACAAGAGGCAAACCAAGCTTAATGTAATTTTTAAGCCTAAATTAGGCCAATTAACCTTTTGTGTTCTCCATTAACCGGCCAAACCGGCTCAACGGGCCAACCGGTCACTACTTAGGCCGCCTTGAAACGAGCCATGACCTCTGCCCGTAAGGGGCTTGTCAGCGTAGCTGCTGCACCGAACTCCAGCGGGTCAAGCAACTCTTTTGCAGGATACATGATCGGGTCCTGCGACATTTCCTTAGGCAGGAGTTCATTCGTCAGTTTGTCAGTGGCAGGATAACCATGGGCCTTCACCTCGGCTGCATTGATCGCCGGATCCAACAGGAAATTGGTGAGCGCGTATGCTGCCTCGCGGTGTTCCGCACTTTTGGGAATGGCGTAAAAGTCCGTCCAGATTTCGCCACCCTCGCGACCCAACACATATTGCATCTCCGGCATGTCACGGTGGAGTTGAGAGGCGTCGCCTGTCCAGCATACCGACATCCAGGCATCCCCGTTTCGCATCGCCGGTTGGTAATCACTGCTGATCGCAAAGAGATGGGGCTTGGACTTGATCAAAAGCTTCTCTGCCTCGGCCAGTTCCTTCGGATCTACCGAATTGAACGAATAGCCGAAATACTTCAAGGCATTGCCGATTGTGGTCAGCTGGTAGTCATGGACGATCGTCCGGCCTGAATATTTCGTCATTGTCAAATCCCAGAACTGTTTCCAGGTTGTCATCTTCTCTTTGATCTTCTTGGTGTTGACGATGTAACCGGTGGTGCCCCAGTTCTTTGGCGCCGCGTAAATAGCTCCGTCTATTTTAGCCTCTCCAGTGAAAACCTGGTTATGGTTGGCTTCGATGAAATTCGGTAGCTTTGATAGATCCAGCGGCTCAATTAGTCCAAGACCGACATAGGTTGAAATCGTATAATTGGTAATCACCATAACGTCAAAAGGGCTGCCACCCGCCTGAACTTTAGCCAGCATCTCTTCGTTTGATCCAAATACATTATGCTGGATGTGTACCCCCGTCTTCTCTGTGAATTTTTTGAAATTTTCAGGATCGTGATAGTTAGGCCAAGTCGCCAGCGACACCCGGTTACCCAATTGCGATGCAGCCTCGGCCTGCTTCAGTCCCATAAGACCCGGCATGTTCATCGCCATTACCGCAGTCGCCACACCCAGACCGGTCGTACCCAAAAATTCCCGGCGGGATATGGAGCCTTTCTTGTAACGATTAAAAATTTCCATAAATTTTTCTCTCGGATCCATAATTCTTCTCCTTTGTCGTTTTAAAGTTATTAAGCTTTTTCCGAGACGACGCTCGGAAAAAGTGGCCCATGAAGGGCGGCAAGCACGCTGATAATTTATATAGGTTTCAGGTGTCGGGTGTCAGGTGTCAGCATCTAACATCTCCTTTCCCTGACACCTGACACCTTCATTTTCTTACAACATGTTGTCAGAAAAAACCAGCAAAGGGCCTAAACTCCTCAACTGATCAGGCGAACGCTCTTGGCTTTTATCACCCCCTTTCCCTCTCAACTGGAATTGAAGATTGAAGAATGAAGAATGAAGATTTGTGGTATCGCTCTCCGAGGCGTAGGCGTACAACCCCTACGAGCCGGAGGCTTCGCTCTGTCTTTTTTATTCAAATCGATAGAATTCATTACTTCGACATTCGACATTCATTATTCGATATTCGATATTCGCTTTTTCAAGCATTCTCACTCAAGCGTCCAGCATGGCAAGCCCGAAGTCCCACTGCCAGCCCAGCAAAACTGCATCTCCGGGTGAGAGATCCCGGGACACCGCCTCGGCCGTTTTGGGGATGCGCGCAAGTATCTCACCAAGAGAATCGGTTACCACCCGAAATTCGGCCTGGTGGCCCAGATAGATCCGGTTTGTGATACGTCCTTTAACGCTGAAGTCAATATTTTTTGGTTTGGCACGGTTTGGCGGCCACATTAGAACCATCTCCGGCCGAATCGCAATGGCCCCACGCTGTCCTATCTTGAGGCGTTTGCCACCCTCCGGATATGGGGCCGATAGCAGCATCTCGGTCTTTGTCTGAATTGTCGCTTGAGTTGCGTCCGCCGCGCTGACGTCTCCGGAAAAAAAGTTCGACTCCCCAACGAAATCTGCTACGTAGCGATCGACAGGTGTATCATAAAGCTCGCCCGGTGTTCCCGTCTGAACGACGCCGCCGTCACGCATGATGCTAATGGTGTCGCTCATAGACAGCGCTTCCTCCTGGTCGTGGGTAACCAAAACAAAGGTGATACCAACTTCGCGCTGCAGCGACTGGAGTTCCATCTGCATTTCTCGTCTCAACTTACGGTCGAGTGCAGCCAGCGGTTCATCCAGCAGCAGTACCGCCGGCCGGTTGATCAGGGCCCGGGCCAGCACGATGCGCTGCAACTGTCCGCCGGATAGTTGCCAGATGCGCCGCTTTTGGAAACCAGGCAGGCGAACTAATTCCAACATTTCACCGACCTGTTTTTTGATCTCCTGTTTAGGCAATCTGGGAGAACGCTGCCGTGGGCCATAGGAAATATTTTCTTCCACGTTTAAGTGTGGAAACGGGGCGTAGTGTTGGAAAACCATGTTTACGGGGCGCTTATAGGCGGGCATGCCGACCATCGATACGCCTTTGTGTCGGACATCACCGCTGGTAGGTTGTTCGAAGCCGGCGATCAGACGCAGCGAGGTCGTCTTGCCGCAGCCGGACGGACCCAGCAGCGAATGGAAAAATCCGCGGCGGATTTTGAGATTTGTGTTATCCAAGGCGACCACATCACCGTAATGTTTCGTCACGTTAATGAATTCAATATCGATCGGGTCGCCATGAATATTCGCTGTCGAAAGGCCGGCTTTTTTTTGTGCCATCTGTTCCCTTCAGCATTTTTGGTCTAGTTTCTTACAAATGAATTTTGTGCATCTTGTGGCAAGATATTATTTTACCAGTAACTCAGGTTTCTCAGAAAATTGCCTAAAGTGCCTAAAATTGAGGTATTCTGTCTATTTTATTTGAACCTCGCATGTTAAGTCGTTTTTTACTCAACAAATCGTATACCTACCAGGTTCCAAAATGCGTGCATGCTTATAATCAGACGCAGCGAAGCGTCACCACAATTTTAGTCATCTTAAATTTTAGCTCATTTTTCAGGTTTATCCGGGCTATCCGGGTTAGAGCACTTTAACCGGGAACCCCTGGCCCAGACCTGATTTTAATAATATGTAGCCACGGCGTATGTTTTTATAATAGCAGAGGGTTAATCTTCTTGATAACTGCCGTCGCACCAGGGCGGGCGTGAACGCTGAACCGCTCAACCTAGGTTTCACGGATACACGTCCGCAAGTCGTCAAGCCGTATCGCGCACGGCGGCTTGGATTTCAAATTTACGTCGCCTCTCGGCGCGGAACATCAAAATACCGGCCACTGCGGCGCACACAGAGACGAACAGCACGACGATGGTTGCCAGGGCATTGATTTTCGGGCTGACTCCCAGACGCACACTGGAGAATACTTTCATGGGGAGCGTTGTTGCACCGGGGCCGGCTACAAAACTCGATATGACCAGATCATCCAAAGACAGCGTAAAGGCCAGCAGCCAACCGGAGGCAATCGCCGGCATTATAATCGGCAGCGTGATCGCAGTAAATACCTTGAAAGGCGGTGCGCCGAGATCCATGGCGGCCTCTTCGATGGATGCATCCATCTCTCTCAAACGAGAGGTGATAACCACGGCCACAAAGGCGGCGCAGAAAGTGACGTGGGCGATCCACAAGGTGGTCATACCCCGACCCTCCGGCCAGCCAATTACTTTTTCCATGGAGACAAAGAGCAGCAACATCGACAGGCCAGTGATTACCTCCGGCATCACCAGGGGTGCGGTGATCATGCTCGCGAAAATGTTATGGCCGCGGAAGCGACCGAAACGGGCCATCACGAGACCGGCCAGCACCCCCAGGGACACGGCGGCGGTGGCACTCATCAGGGCCAGGCGCAGACTGAGCCAAGCGGCCGACAACATCTGCCTGTCCTGCAGCAGCTCGCCGTACCACTTGGTGGAAAACCCTGCCCAAACCGTGACAAGCTTTGATTCGTTAAACGAAAAAATGATCAGAATGACAATGGGTGCGTACAGGAATGTATAGCCCAACAGCAACCACACACTCAGCAAGGGGGATCGTCTGGTCGTGCTCACGCTTCCTCCATCTCCTGGGTCTGGTGTTTATGGAACCACATCATCGGTATGATCAAAAGGAGCAGCATGATGATGGCCACCGCCGATGCCACAGGCCAGTCACGGTTATTGAAAAATTCCTCCCACAATACCTTGCCGATCATCAGCGTGTCGGGTCCGCCCAGAAGGGC
>CALZJV010000389.1 GCA_945787595.1 uncultured Desulfobacterales bacterium
TTCTCATCATGGACTTTCATCTCTTGCGGTGATCCAAGCCCGGCTAAAATGGGCATTACCCCCGGAATTGGATTATCTTCACGGAATTTTATATATTCCAGCACTTCCCGGCAAAGCTCCAGGAATTCAACCGGTCGGGCAATATTGACGTCCTTTGTTCCGCGAACCGCTATCGCTTTTACCCCTTTGTCTCCCATAACAGCCCCTATTCCGCCTCGGCTGGCACTGGATTTGGTCTGCTCGATGGAAGCAAAATAGACCCGGTTTTCACCGGCTAGGCCGATACTAGCCACTTGGGCTTTCGGCTCCTTCAACTCCTGCCGAATAAGCTCTGAAGTTTCAACAGCGCCTTTACCCTGCAAATGAGAGGCATCCCGTATTTCGACTTTGTCATCTTTGATCCACAAATAAACCAGATCGGGGGACTGGCCGCGAAGGATCACTTTGTCATAACCGGCATATTTCAATTCTGGTGCCCAAAACCCCCCCATCATTGAAAATGCCATTAACCTAGTCTGAGGAGAAATGGTAGAAACAATGGTACGATTACAACCGGTAGCAGGTGTGCCACACAAAAGACCGGCACTGAATATGAGTAGATTATCGGGAGAAAAAGGTTCAACTTCAGGGGGAACCCGATCCCATAATATCTTGGCGTTAGTACCTAGACCGCCCAAATAAAGCTCGGTGTCTCTCGGGTCGGTTTGCACCCTCACAATGTTTCCTCGGGTTAGATCAACTTCTAAATTAACCCCTGTCTCTGCGTACCTCATTTTTTTTCCCTTCTAGATTACTTGAATTCGTGACATACTTCCAAGTTTGGGGCTCCGCCCCTATTTGAATGTTGCGGAAAAATCTCAGACCTTAAAAATATCCTCATCCCTCTCTCCATCAATCGATGCGAATGATTTTGACGTGCTTGCCCACCCAATCCGAAGGCAGATAGACCCGGCCGCTGTTTCCGGACTTTTTGACTTCCTTTTCGATCATCTCTTTTCCGAAAACCCCGAACTTGGCCTTGGGGGATTTGCCAAGATCTTCCGGCTTCCCGCTGATCTCTTTCAGGCCCGTTTCTTTTTTCAGGGCGACCATATTCTCCTCTATTTGGCGCAACACGTTGATTTCCTTTCGGCCCGCATCCTAGGGTATTCCAGATTGACACTGGCCGAATTTCCGATGACGGGAGATTTATTCTGTTAAGTATTTTAATTTATATGTTATTTTACTGACGCCCGCGTCATCCCACAAAGCGGAGGCGTCGCGTTGTAAGCTATAATATAACTATAATTTAGCTATAAAGTAGTTGTATGAGGTTCCCCGGAATCTGTCAAGAAAAAACTCATCGGACAGTAGTTGCGCAATTCAGGGGTCGATGGCGGACTTTTCAGGGCCCGGGTCCAGGATCTCTGGGAAGCAAAATCCCGGATCAGCGCCAGTTCCGCTGGCCAGGGAGGCGGGCTCGGCCAATTGTATGGAAACATGAATTAATCTATCAATATCGATGAAGGGTTGCAAAATTTGGCACGCCTGAGCTATGCTTAAATTATGACATGTATTGCATTATCAATATTTTTTTTAAATGTAGCCATAATCTGGCAATTTAAATTGTGTTTCAGGTTTAAAGCCAAGGTCTTCCGATTAACGGCAGTTAACCTTCCAACTTTCCTTATTGGATCTCAAATAAGACCCTAATCTGAAAGGAGGCCCGATGAACGAGAACACCATTAAAATTAGACTCATGAAGACTGACGATTTTGACGCTGTGGTTGGAATTGACAATAAAGTACTCAAGGCTTCCCGGCCGGAGTACTATGAAACGAAGTTTGAAAAACTTTTTAAGACCAAAGATTATTTACCTACGTCGCTTGTGGCAGAGGAAGAAGACGGAACGGTGGTTGGATTTGTAATGGGGGTGCTATACATGGGAGAATATGGTATTTTCCAGGAAGAAGCAACCCTGGATACCATCGGCGTTGATCCCAATTACCAGCATAAGGGTATCGGTAAGCAGTTGATTAATGAATTTCTGGATCATTTAAAAACACTCGGCGTTCAAAAAATAAACACCTTGGTCGACTGGAATGATTCCAAGCTGATACATTTCTTTAGCGCGAACCAATTTAGTCCCTCCAAATCCATTAACCTGGAACGAATCCTTTGATGTCCGCTTCCTTAAGAGAAACGGACAAATTTGAATATAGAATGGCATATGTTAGAGCCATATGGATACCAAATCAATTATCATGTCCCTAAATATTCCCAAAACGGACAGTAAAATCTGGTGGATCTGACTTCCAGGTCCAAAATAGCAGCATTACAGATAGCAGCTATCGCCACCTGGGGTTTATTAGTGATACGTAGATCTAATCACAGATATTTAGAGCTCCCAGAAATTTGTGCTTTCTTTCTTTCTTTCTTGCTTTCTTTCATTATCACTAGATAGTGGCCAGATTTCGCAGGGGTTGTCCTTTTTTGAGCCTCTCGATGTTGTCTGCCACGGTACGGCCCAAAGCATCAAAGGATTGTCTGGTAATCCCGGCCGTATGGGGCGTGACAATAACCTTTTCGTGATTGACCAGGGGATGGTCCGCTGAGGGCGGCTCCTGGTTCAGCACGTCCAGGGCGGCTCCTGCGATCTGACTTTCATTGAGGGCTACCAGCAGATCTTCTTCATTAACAATAGGACATTTTATCTCTCCACGAAATGCATTTACACCCCAGCTTAGGGCGAGGGTTACTCACTTTTGGCCATCAAAGGTGTCGCCAAACAAAATAGCATGATGTCTCCCCATAGTATGAATTGTCTCATCACTTTCTTGCGTGATTCCTGACCATATCCATCAAAAATATGGCCAGGGGTCACCGCAAGTTCAAAATTTTCATTACTTTTTTCAGATAAATTTTTCCTTGATATCCGCGACAGCTTCTTGAGCCAATTTTTTTATTTGTGTGAAGTTACCCGCAGCAATAAGATCGGCTTCGACCATCCAGCTGCCGCCACAGGCGATGACCCGCGGAAAAGACAGATACGTCATCAGATTTTGACGGTTGATTCCGCCGGTCGGCAAAAATAGCATATCGCTGTACGGCGCCGCTACGGCTTTTAAAAAGGGCAGTCCCCCGGAAGCTTCGGCCGGAAAAAATTTAACGACGTCAAGCTTTCGTGCCAGAGCCCTTTCGATTTGAGAAGGATTGTTGACACCCGGCACCACACAGATATTGTGGCCGATGCAATAGTCAACCACTGTCGGATTGAATCCCGGCGCAACCATGAAGCGGGCGCCGGCATCCACCGCTAATTTTACCTGGTCGACGGACAGCACGGTTCCCGCCCCTATCAGAAGCTCAGGCAGCTTAGTTGTCAGAGCCCTGATGGCCGCTTCAGCGGCCGCAGTCCGCAAGGTAATTTCGGCAATCGGCAGGCCGGCTTCCAGCAGGGCCCGACCCAGGGGAGCTGCATCTTCGCTGTTTTCAATTTTTACGACGGGAACCAGGCGCAGCGCGCCGATTTTATCCAAGATCTCATTCATCATCAATTTCCTTTTAAAAATTTCAGCAGATTATCCACGGCCGCCATCGTCGCCCGCGAAACACTTTCCGAGGTGTATCCGCCGATATGCGGGGTGACAATCACACGATCATCAGACAGCAGCGGGCTCGCGGCAGGAGGCTCGCAGTCGTATACATCTAGGGCCAACCCAGCGACCCGCCCTTCATCAAGCGCTTCGAGGATGGCGCTTTCGTCAATCAAAGAGGCGCGGGCCGTATTGACGAGAAACACCCCAAGTTTCAGCCGGCACAGTATTTTGCGGTCCAGGATGGCTCGACCATCGGTTTGCTCCGGGCAGTGTAGGCTGATGATATCGCTGTCGGCCAGGACCTCTCCCAGGGTTGTGAACCGGAAGCTCGGTGCGGGAGCAAAATGGTGGTCCGCAAAGGCGTCAAAGGCCAGCACGTCCATACCAAATCCCAGTGCCAATTGAGACACCAATTGTCCGATCTTGCCGCACCCGATCACCCCCAGGGTGCGTCCCTGCAGTTCCAGACCCTTGCGCCGCTCCCACGATCCTCCTTTCATGCAAGCGTCACTGAAAGGAATCGCGCGGATGAGCGCCAAAATCATTCCTAGAGTCAGTTCGGCCACCCCCCGGGCGTTAGCGCCCTCTGCGCGCATGATTTCAATTTTCAACCGCCGGGCTGCTTGAATATCAATGTTGTTAATGCCGGTACCGTTGCGACTAATGACTTTCAAATCAACGGCCGTTTCCAAAACCTCCGCCGGGATCGACTCCACGCCCGCCAGCCAGCCGGCGCAACCCGGCAGCAGACCAATCAACTCGGCTGTTTGCGGCATCTTGCCGGGTGTTGAAAACACAAGCTCAAATCCTTGCCGGGTCAGCAAATCCAGGGCCGGATCGCCGTCTTTGGTTAAAGATCTGGGGGTAATCAGAATTTTTTTCATTTTTTGCACCGTGTTCAAAATGAATGGATTCATAGTTTATATTGGCGAAAATCAGACAGAACTTATAGGATATGCAGGATGAATCTTCTTCGATTTTTTTCAAAAACCATAGGAAAAAATGACGCGACTCATCAAATATTGTGAACGGCAGCTCTCCTGACCGGCCTCTCGTTGATGGGCCAATGGACGATCGCGGCCATGATGCCCAAGGCCACGCCCAGCCACCATACCGCATCATAGCTTCCGCTTCGGTCGTACAACCACCCGCCGAGCCAGACACCGATAAAGCTTCCGATCTGATGTCCGAGAAATACGATGCCGTAAAGCAACGCCATGTAACGGGTTCCGAACATGACTGCAACCAGTCCCGAGGTTGCAGGTACCGTCGCCAGCCACAAAAAACCCATCACTGCGCTGAATACATACACCGATAAGAGGCTGGACGGGACCAGCAAAAATAGTGAAATGGCCACGGCACGACTTAAATATATGAAAACCAGAAGGTGACGCTTAAATATCTTACCGGATAGGATTCCCGAAAGGTAGGCCCCAAAAACATTACACAAACCGATAATCGAGATGCTCCACGCGCCAATGTTGGCGTCGAAGCCGATATCGGTCAAGAATGCAGGCATGTGCGCTGTGATAAAGGCGACGTGAAAGCCGCAAACAAAAAATCCGGAAACCAACAGCAAAAACGATCGGTACCCTAGAGCTTCCTGCAGCGCTTGCGAGACCGTCTGTCCTTTATTTTGTTGGGCGGTCTCCTGTTTACCGGAGTATGGCGCCAGCGGCATCGCAAGCAACACCATCGTCAGAGATGATCCGGCCAGGATATTCAGGGCGGTCATCCAGCCGAAGGCATCAATCAAAAGCTGAGCAACCGGAACCACGGCAAACTGACCAAGAGATCCGGTTGCAGTGCCAAGCCCCAACGCCCATTGCCGCCGTTCTTCACCCACAGCTCTGGCCATGGCCGGCAGAATAATTCCGAAGGACGTTCCGGCCACCCCGGCACCCACCAGCAGACCGGTGGAAGCGTTCAGCATCCAGGGATTATCGACCCCAGACATCAGCAGCATGCCAAACGCATAGAGTAGCGTACCGACGACGATCACTTTTAGATTGCCGAAGCGATCCGCCATTCCGCCGGCAAAAACAGCAAAAATTCCCCAGAAAAGATTCTGAAGGGCCAGCGCCATGGAAATGACTTCACGTCCCCAGCCGTTGGCTTCCGTAATCGGTTTGACAAACAAGCCAAATCCCGAGCGATAGCCGAACGACAATAAAAGAAGCAGACACGCGCATAAAATTAATGATCTGCTGAACTTATGGCTTTCAGGCGATTGTGTATTCATCATTAGATAGGATCTCCGTCATAGATAACAGCTGATGACAGTTACTGAGAAGGCCATAAATATTTAGACATCTACAGCCTTTAAAATACTCATATTTATAGATGCCTTTTAAATCATGTCTAAATAGTGCCCATCCATAAATCGGTTAAAATCGATTTGGGCACTAAATGGTGTTTCCAATCCAGAAATGCGGATTTTTGTCCAAGGTCAAGGAAATCAAGCGTTTGTGCGGAGACGTAGCTGGCTACGTCGCACAAACAAACGCG
>CALZJV010000390.1:0-1790 GCA_945787595.1 uncultured Desulfobacterales bacterium
ATATGGATTTGACTATACTAGTGCTTTTGAAATAATTGGTGTAGTACTAGTAGATCAGGCACATGTACCAGTTCGCTAATACGCACATTATTATGTCTCGAATGAAACATACAAATTTGTAATAAATCTTATAACATGCTGATATTATGAAAGATTTCAACTTCCACGCCCATCAAAAATATCTCCAATAAAAACAGATAGATAGGTCCATTGAGGACATAAGGCAAGTTATCTTGAATCAACATTTTTTCTCAAACCAAGAATTGAAACTCTTTATTTTTTAATTCAAAAATGTTCTAATATATCGGAATTTTTTCCGTTTTTACCTAATATTATGGAAAAATTTCCACTTACTCACTAGTTAGCGGGCGAGAGAACACACAACCGACTTGAGAGTGAGAGGTAATTCGATGAGATTTAATCTCTACCCCAATGCTGCGGCGCTTCTGAAGGCGATTCGAGATGGGAAGGCTAAAACCCTGAGCGAACTCGAGGTCCATTTCATTCCCGAGAGCTTTAGTCACCGGAAGGTGTATATAAATGATTTCCAAAGCAGCTGCCATCGTTTGTTGATCCGCCTTGTCCATGCAGGATTGCTCGAAATGGGATCTAGACGCACCTTCACGGCAACAGGCATTGTTGACCCTGTATTATCCGCTCTCGATCTGAGTCTTACGGAGCTTTCAAAGCAGGGACCAGACTCAATGCAGGTGAGTCCCATCTTCGGACCTCCTAAAGGCAAGCATATTCACGCAGACGTGTTCGTGCTTATGCCGTTCGCGGAGAACCTGCGTCCAGTGTACGAAGATCATATCCGAGCCGTGGTGCAACGAAATAGCCTCAAGATCGCTCGGGCCGACGATTTCTTCGCTACGGAGGCCATTGTCACTGACATCTGGTATGCGATCTGCAGTTGTCAGATTGTTGTCGCCGATTGTACTGGCAGGAACCCAAACGTATTCTACGAGATTGGGATGGCTCACACTGTTGGTCGACCTACAATCCTAATCACTCAAGACATCGATGATGTCCCCTTCGACTTGCGACATCTCCGATGCATCACCTACAAATACACGCCTCGAGGAATGAGGGCCTTTGAGGAGAAACTGGAGAAAACACTCGAGACAGAGCTTGGAAAGCTAGACGCCAGCGAACCAGTCAATCCAACGGACGGCTGAAAAGCGCTGCCGCTTATCTCACTGTTACGTATAACTGCTATATATGTGCAATAATACCAGCGACTTAAAGTTAAAGATAGTCGAAAGATATCTGTAATAGGTCGCACATATTTTAATAGCGTTTTAAGGAGTCTCTAAAGGGAATCGGACGGCACGGCGCGGGGGACACGGTAGATACCGAATTATGATATTTCCTCTCTCGTCTACGAAAAAAACAAAAAGGCAAATACAACAAACGCAACACATCAACACCTTCACATTAAACACATTGACAAATTGCTTGATTTAATCACCAATTGGTTAATATAGGGATACGCTCTTAAAACCTACTTTATAGTTGCCTTATTTTACAGGACTGACTTTACCTTAAAAGCACAAAAAAGGGACTTTAATCACAACTCCAGGCACAAAAAAGGAAATTCCTCTTTTGTCCGCTTTGAAAGGTTGATAATTTATTAAGATAATTTCAAAATAATTTTGTTAGCTATCAGGGCCTAAAAAAGTCATTAAACTAACCTCCGTCACAAAATACGCTTTGCCGATTTTTTTGGCTTCCAGTTTTCCACTCTTGACATACTTTCTCAAAGTCCGGACGCTGATTTTTAGCTTTTT
>CALZJV010000390.1:1849-7927 GCA_945787595.1 uncultured Desulfobacterales bacterium
TGCTTATGCTCCTTTCGACCTCTCAGCCGGTCATTAAGTACAAATTGGTTTGACATCTTAATCTCAGGTCTGATACTGAAAAATAGATTGTTCACATTAAAGCCAACGGTAAACCCTGTGGAGATTGCCATGGTTGAATTGTGGAAACCTATTTTTTAAGAGAGGCTGGGGTTTTTTTAATAAATAGGGTTGACAACTGTCAACCTAAACTTTACAATATTTATGGTTGTTCTATGGCGAGAGGACTATACCCTAAACCTGCTTATCCTATAAAAGATGTAAAGGCCCTTGTAAAAGCAGGCAAAATTCGTATCAATTCTAATGCCGTTGAAAGCGCTTGGAATGATTTTAGCTGGGGAATTGATGAAATAAAAAAATGTATTCTAAAATTAAATAATAAATATCATACCGATGATCGTGGAAAAAATCATTACTACAAAACAGACCCACACAATAGAATTCCTCACACAATGATGGATTTCTATAAAGCAAGAGAAATTATGGAAGGCCAAAGTATTTATACGCATTTTTATATTGATCAGAGAAATGGCTTTTTAATAATAAGCAGTTTCAAAAATCTTTATGAGGTGGGATCATGAAATGTGCCCTTTGTAACAGCAATCTTGTTTCCAAGTCAGGGGAGATAGATTTTAATACCCGATCATTAGGGAAAGTTTTCGTGCCTAACCTCAAATACTTGGAGTGCAAAGGCTGCGGAGAAAAATTACTGACACCGAAAGAAAGTGACAAGGTCACTGAATATCTGACCAATAGGGAACAAGAACAAATTAATAAATTGTCCATTGCAGAATTTATAACAGCAAATCAAGCCGCAGAAATATTAAAAATCACTAAACAGGCATTTAGCAAACATCCAAGAGTTAAGCGAGGACTGATATATTCTGCAAAAATAGGGGATAGGAAATATTATAATAAAAAATCTGTGGAGTTATTTAGAGAAAAAGACAATGGAAAATACCTGCTCAGGTCACCTAAAAAACCTGTGCGGAAATATAGTTTGGGAAATTTAATCAAAGTTGAATTTCCTACCCGTACTGAGGATTCGATTGAATTGAAAGATCAGAAGCTTATATCTGCTGAATCTTAATAAGGGGTTAGAAAATGAATTTGAGCGATGCATTTAAAAAATTACTAGTAGAAGAGATTACTTTTTCTATTAAAAAAATGGAGGAAACCAAGGAGGCAACGATATTGCTCTATTATTTCAGTGCTATTCCTGGCATGTTTCAAAGAATTTACAATATTGAGTATGATTCACATCTTGTATTTGCACACTTTATTTTAAAGGCAACCCACGATTCTTTTATTCAAAGGCTTAAGGCTAGTCAACAGGGTGGGGATAATGCGGTTTTGATAAATGATCACCAATTTGAGAGGTTAATATCTCTTTCAAAGGAATTATTGCGCAATATCAAGAAAGACAAATCTATTGATGAGGTCTTAAAAAAGTTAACCATCTTGCTATCTTCAACCACTGGAAACGGTAATTATTTAATGGAAAAGGGTTGGTTAAAGATTTAGAATAGAGCTGCTATATATCAACACGTTAGCAACACCCCAAAACTTTATGATATCCAAACGATATCTGTGCTCGCCCAATAAGAGAAAAGTAGCCTATTTCCCGTTGGCTTTCGTACCTGCCTTAGCAGGGCACAGTGTTGCATTACCCGAATATCGGCCCGTATTTCTTCTGTGAATTAGGATTATTAGTAAGCAATCCGGCTAGGTCTTCACCCGCCGCCCTTTCGGGTATTTGAATGACAAAGATCGAATTTCGACTGCAAAGGTGGTTTCTTTATTAAAAAACCGTCTCATCCACACGATTTGACCTGTAAACAAAAACCTCTCGATTTTGAGCGTTAAAACGCCTCTTGGTAACCGATCTCGATAAAACCACCTTAATTCGCTAACCGGAATTTAAGTATTTCATCATCAGACCATGAAGCGGGATAAAAATATGTCCGGTCGGTTCTGTGGTTTCGATATGGATAAATAGGACAGTACCGGGATGCACATCTACTGATTGAATTAAAATTACCCTGCATGCAATACCGGCACTGGTTTTTTATGGCTGTATTCCTCTTCTTAGCATCCTGACTACCCTGGCCGGACCTGAAGGGGTGAAATGAACACATATAGCCGTCCAGGTGTTTACCATTGCATTTTTCAATCTCGTAAGTTTCCCATCCAACGCACTCAGCGCAGAAGTACCGGATCGCTTTGCGTCTGTTCACCTTTGCAACCCTGAAGCCGTGTTTATATCGAATGATTGTTTTAAATCCTTTGATATGGTTGTTGCTATTTTTCATTTCATTCATTGTTACCCGCCATTCAACGGACATCCATGCCTTGCCGTATCGCATGATTCTGGATGCCCGGCTTTACCTAAAAAATATGCACGATGAAAACACCACTTACCGGGTCCTTTCAAGCTGTGTCGGCGGTGCGGTTATTGTCCAATTTTTGGGTTTAGCATCCATTTTCGGTAATTAATTAATACTATTGAATGAAGCATGAATCATAGTGCAGTGTTTTTCGGGTTAAACTCCCCACGAGAAGAATACTAGCTGCTAACCTGAAAACAGGGTAAAACACTTCATTGTTCATTGTTTTTTTTGTCCCTTTTAGCCTTTGTTAGCGGCACCGTGAAAATGTTATAGAAATGGCGGATTAAAAATGTAGTCTTTCTGGGCTTACAAAAGTAGGCGCCGGAGCCTTTCCATCCCCGGCGACCAATCAATAAAATATCAATCCTCGATGGTTTCTTTCATCCGATAGCTTTTTCCCTCAATGACGACAGTTTCAGTGTAGTGCAGCAGTCGGTCAAGCAGCGCTGAAGTCAGTGTGCTGTCGTTGTTAAAGATCTCCGGCCAGTGCTTGAAGACACGATTGGTAGTAATGATCAAAGAGCCTTGTTCATAGCGGTGACTGATGATCTGGAAGAGCAGATCCGCCCCGGTTTTGTCGATGGGCAAGTATCCAAGCTCATCCAGTATCACTAGGGCCGGTTTGTGATATTTTCTCAATTCCTGTTTCAGACGACCGGCTGATTGTGCCGCTGCCAGGTTATTGATGGCATCAACAGCGGAGCAAAAAAGCACGGTGTGACCCTGTAGACAGGCATGGTAGCCGAGAGCAGTAGCCAAATGGGTTTTACCCAATCCTACACCACCAAGGAAAATTACATTGCTTTTTTCATCGATGAACTTGAGTCTGAACAGGTTTTTTACCTTAAGCTGGTTGATTTTATTGGGCCATGACCACTTGAACTGCTCAAGTGTTTTGATCTGGGTAAAGCGTGCGGCGCGGATACGTCGTTTGGTAGCACGATCCTGTCGCAAATTGGTTTCAGCGGTGGCCAGTTCAGTTAAGTAATTCACATGCGTCCATTGCTTTTGTGCGGCCTTTTTTGCCAGTGATTCATAATTTTCACGCATATAGGATAGTTTGAGGTAGCTGAGTTTTTCATCAAGGCCATTTTTCGTCTTGTCGGTTGTTGTCATTATGATTTCTCCTCAGATTTTATTAAAGATTTGTTGTAGATTTCCATATCCGGTTTTTCGACGGTAATTTCCAGCAGGTCTTGTCTGCGGGTAAGGTGCAGGGCAGCGGGTTCGGCAATCTTGCGGGTGCGCTGTTCGAGCAAATTGGCGATGTATTCGCAAGAAAACGCCTGGAAGGCAAAAGCGTCCTCGATGGCTCTTTGTACGCATTGTTCGCCGTAAATTTCGCTCAGGGCAACAATTTGTCGGATATGGTGTGCTGGGTTCATGCGGCGTTGTTCAAGTTGCCGGTAGTAAGCGTCGGCCTTATCGGACAGGGATAAAAAGCGCATGAAAATTTTCTGATCCCTGGCTTTTCTGCGCTGGGCCAAAAGCGCTTTTGGATGATCGGACAGTTCAAAATCTTTTTTTCTGTCGTAGCTTCGCACATGCCGGGCAATCAGTTTTTCCCGATGATAGATACAGAGTCGATCCGGGTATGTCTTTAATGTAAGCGCAGCACCGGCATATTCAGCCGGCACACTGTAACGGTTGCCGTCGACCGCAACACGGAACTGCCGGCAAGCCCTGAGCTGGTCGATGGTGGCGATGTCGTATGGATATGCCGGCAGTTGGGTCATGGATTGGCGTTCTCGCGGCAACCTGTCCACAGGCCTTTTACCGGTTTCGCCGTGAAGCCGAACATTTGCTACGGTGTTAAGCCAGTGGATGACCGCCGGGTTGAGCGCATTAAAATCCGGGATGTCAAGACCGGCCAGAAAGTTCTTTTTGACATAGCCAACACCGCTTTCCACACGGCCCTTTTCATTTCCCTTTCCAACGGCACAGGGCACAATGGTGAACCCGTGGTGATTGGCAAAATCCAGGTATTTGGGATTGAAGCTGGGATCTTTGCCGACAATGCGCTTGAGCACGGCTGATTTGAGATTGTCGACCATGATCTTGCCGGGAAGCGCACCAAACCAATTAAATGCATTTTGATGGCAGCCCAAAAAATGTTCCATGGTCTGGCTGACGGTAAACTCGACATACATCATGCGGCTGTAGCAAAGCACCATGACAAAAAAGCTCAGCCTTCGTCTGGTTTCGCCCACGGTGACCGACCCATAGGATCCCCAATCGACCTGAGCACATTCACCGGGTGCGAACGATAGCTTCAAAAACGCTTTGATCTTTGGTGGTCTGACCTTTCGCACATACTCTTTGACAATGGTATAGCCGCCGTCAAAGTCGTCTTCTCTTAGCCGCTGGAAGATTTGAGCCGCCGTGTAAGGGTAGGTTTGCAGCATACGTACGATTTGCCCTTTGAATGGATCGAGTTTACTGGCAGGTTGGGGCGACTTTCTTTGCTGATACTGCTTTTGATCGAGCCATTTTTCCACTGTCCGATAATCAAGGTTGAGTTCTCTTGCAATCTGACTGCATTTAAGACCGTGCTGGTCTCTGCAAACTTTGATTTTCACAAAGGTTTCATAATCGATCATGATGTGCCCTCCCTGGCTATTTTGAGGATGTCGCCTAAAGAAAGCGCATTGTTCATGTTCGAGCGTGGTGCTTTTTTTTCACGTTGCGAACTGTCTAAAGACAATACCTGGTAAAGCGGTTTTTGCCATGCGATCAGCCCAATGTTAATCAAATTGGCTCTCGCATCTTGCAGTGCTGATGGCTCCATGGACAGATGCTTGATGATTGATTTGTCGCCATAATAGCTCAGCCCCTTTGCATCACCGACTGTGACCAAAAAAAGATACAGTGCGGCTGCTGCGTGACTACAGTTTTCAATGTGCCGATCCCGGACCAGGCGGTGATCGATCCAACTGAAGTGCCTGGGGACTTTGCGGATGCGTTCAGCAACGATGGGAACCTTGGATACCATAATGACCTCCTTTGCTGTGGGTTAAATTGGTGACAATATCCTGTCCCAATTTTTGCAGACGCTGGAGGGTCATTACCATGTTATCTTGCAACGCATTTCCGGTAAAATTGGCGATTAATCCAAGTAAAACGGGAGGTTGTGCGATTAAGAAATCTTGCAACGCATCGTTTGCAAAATCGACATTATTGGTATTGTTTTCAATTGGTTGGCGATTTAAGGGATCTTGTAACGCATCTTTGGCGGTTTTATGCTTCCCGCGCCAGTAGCCCGGGTTGTCTTCCCGCCACAGCTGAACGCGCTTGACGTTTTTTGGTCCGCAAAAGTATCCTTGGTTCTCGGGTTTTGCCAGCCAACGCCTCTGGCTTGTCGCTTTGCTGGCTTTACGGCATTCGGGTTTCGAGCAATATTTCTGGCGCTTTGCGTTGCGAGGATCGGGTATGAACAACTCATCGCAATTACAACACTTTTTTCTTTGTATTCCGACCATTGACAATCGTCCTCCTGATTGCCAATGCTAACGAAAAAGATGAGGATTGTCGTTTCGAGAATAAAATGAGAAATGAAAAAGGAAGAAGATAAGAAAAGTTTTTAAATCTAATCTTTTGGAAGAAAATACAGGCTAGGAATAAAACATTTTCAAACCGCCGAATTTAATACATCTTCAGCTCGCCCCTGACA
>CALZJV010000391.1 GCA_945787595.1 uncultured Desulfobacterales bacterium
ATCTTTTGAATCAAACGGTAGCTGCCCACTCATAAGTTCATATAAAACCACCCCCAGAGAATACAGATCCGAGCGTTCATCCACAGCGCGGTTGATTCTGCCGGTCTGTTCCGGTGAGATATAGGGCAGGGTCCCCAGCATCTGGTCGGGCCGGACTTTTTGATGGACATTACCGGTGGTGCGGGAAGCAGAACCGAAATCGATGATATGGATCGCCCCCTGCCTGTTTCCGATGAGAATATTTTTGCTGTTGAGATCCAGATGGATCACATTCTGTTGATGGATTTTTCCAAGGATACGGGCCAGGTTGACGGCTATTTCTACTTTTTCTCGCAGGCTGAGTGTTCTGCTCTTGATATGATCCTGCAAGGTCTCTCCATCGATATATTCAAGGATCATTGCCTGTTGATTCTCGATCGACTGTTGCTCCAGAACCTTGCGGACACCCTCGACCGCGTTGAGGGAGCGGGTCATTTCGTATTCTTTTATCAGGGATCGAAGGCTTCGCCGGGATGGGTGGCGTTTGACAGGTTTTTTGATAACCACCGGCTGGGGATACTCCGGATGTGTTTCATGGGAAATTACCGAGTTACCCCGATAAATAATATTTTGTTGCATAGAGGCCATTGGCAATTAGAATCTTCTTTTTATTGACCAAGGGTGATAATAGCAAAGCCGGGTTGATTCTGGTAGATAAAATAGTGTAAAAACCGCAGCTTTGATATTCATATCCAAAATGTCCTATGTAAATCAACTATTAGATTCTTAAACCTGAAATTTATGAATCTTCTAACAAAATACTAACAACCCCAATGGGTAATGAAGTCTTCAAAAGGATCCACAGCATCACATGAAGAGTGTGAATTAAGTGTTCAAATGTCAAATTTATTCGGTTTCCTTACTATTTCATATCTTTACCCAATGCAATGGAACATAATTTCAGGAAATGCGGTATGGGTTTAAAGGGGGATTTTTTATTTTGATCTAAACTATTTAGATCTTTCAGCGGCAAAAGTAAAGAATCCTGGCCCAGCTTCCGGCCCGTTGGCCTACAGCCCGGCTTCCTGCTCGCAGAGCCTAAAGCTCGGAGAGAGGGAGGACCAGGTTTTCAATTTTAGAATAAATACCCAAATCCGAAGCAATTCCTTTGCTCTCTGCCCTTTTTGCCCTTCGCCCTTCGCCCTATGCCCTTTTAGCCCGCAACCTGCAACTCTTTTGATTCTCCGGCACCTTCCATTGAGCGATGTCTTTCTCTATGCACCATGCCCTTTGCTCTATGCCCTTTTTGCCCTTTTTGCCCTTTGCCCTCTGCCCTTTTTCCCCGCAACTCGCAACCCGCAACCCGCAACCTGCAACCTGCAACCCGCAACCCGTAACTCGCAACCCGTAACCCGTAACCCGAAATTGTCATCTTTCCCGCCGATAGTAAATCACCGAATCCGTCGAATAAATTACAAGTGCTGCCCAGATCATGGCGAATGTCCAGACCTGGGTGGTTGAGAATGGCTCCTTATAAATAAATACGGCCAGCAGAAACATGCCGCTGGGGCCGATATACTGCATCAAACCAAGGGTCGAAAGATTTAACCGCTTGGCGCCCAGGGTAAAGAAGAGTAAAGGCGCAGCTGTCAGCGGGGCGCAGCCGATCAGAAGCAAATCAAGCTTGAGACTGAAACGCAAGATGGTGTCGGCTCCCTGGGAATTCAGATAGACAAGGTATAAGACAGCCGGCGGCGAAAGCAGCATGGTTTCGACCGCCAGACCCACCAGGGCCCCCACCGGGGCAACTTTGCGGATGAGGCCATAAACCCCGAAACTCACAGCCAGCGTGAGCGCGATCCAGGGAAACTCACCATAGGAAATTGTCAGATACAGCACACCGCATGCAGCCAGCAATACCGCCAAAACTTGTGGCCTTCTCAATCGCTCCCGCAGGAAAAGCAATCCCAAGACCACATTTACCAGCGGATTAATATAATATCCAAGGCTTGCCTGCAGCATATAATTATTAGTCACGGCCCAGATATACAAGAACCAGTTTGCGGAAACAAGAATTGCGGTGGACAAGAGCGTTAAAAGCATGCGGCCATTGTAAAATATCCCTGCAAATTCATGGCGGCGTCGTTGTAGCAGGATCAGACACATCAGGAAGAGAAACGACCAGACTACCCGGTGCATGGTAATCTCCAGAGCCGAAACGGCACTGAGGGCCTTCCAGTAGACGGGGCTCAGTCCCCAGATTAAAAAGGCCGAACCGGCATATATCACGCCGATCAGGGATTCTGATTGTGTTTTGAGTGAGTTGGTGGCCATTAATGAAGTTTCCAGGTTTCAGGTGCCGGTATTCAGGTTTCAGCAATTAAAAAATTTCAAATAACAAATACCAAATACCAAATGGTTCGACAAGCTCACCACCACCCTGAGCTAGGTCGAAGGGCAAATCACAATGACTGCAATTCAAAATTCCAAACAATTGGCGTTTGATCTTATTTGAGATTTGGATATTGTAATTTGGTGCTTGTCATTTGTTATTTCAGGTTTATCCGAGTTAGACAATTGCAGTTCAGACTTTGGCATTGACAACTGCCCCGCAGGGGCCACTTTTTCCGAGCGTAGTCTCGGAAAAATCTTAGTGCACTAGTGGCTGAACTATTACCAACAACAGACAAAGCACCATAGCCCGGACGCCGATTCAGATCAATTATCTTTTGTCACTGTTCATATCCCATTTGACTTTAACTGTGGATTCAACTATTTTCGATGCCTATGAATCAACTATGCGAATCATCAAAGAAAGGACATCACATGAGTGCAACCGCCCACTTCAAAGTTGAAACAGATAAACATATTGCCTGGTTGACACTGGATCGCCCCGAAAAACGCAATACCATGGGAACTGCTTTTTTTAAGGAGCTGTCGCAGCATTTAGACCAATTGGATCAGGATACAACCATCTGTGCGGTGGTCATCAAGGCTGAAGGCAAAAGCTTTACGGCCGGGACCGATCTTACGGAGGCCGCATCTTTGCTCAGCGGCAAAGCTGCCGATCAACGCGAAGACGCCCGCAAAGCGATATTGGAGCTCCAGGGGGCTCTCAATAAAATTGAACAATGCCGCAAGCCGGTGATTGCAGCCATTCACAGCCATTGCATCGGTGGCGGGATCGACTTGATCAGCGCCTGCGATATCCGCCTGGCCACCAAAGATGCAATCTTCAGCATCCGGGAAACCCGCATGGGCATCATCGCCGATCTGGGAACCCTGCAGCGTTTACCGTACATCATCGGGCATGGCTGGTTCAGGGAACTGGCCTTGACAGGTCGGGACTTCAATGCCGAGGAAGCCCTGCAGATGGGGCTGATTACGCGGATCTGCCAAGATCGTCAAGCATTGGTTGCAGAGGCCCGTAAACTAGCCGGCCTGATTGCTGAATGCCCGCCGTTGACGGTCCAGGGAACCAAAGAAGTCATCTTGCACAGCCGGGATCATGGCGTCCATGCCGGCTTGCAGTACGTGGCCCAGAAAAATGCCGCGGCGTTGCCATCCGAGGATGTGGTCGAAGCGTTTAGCGCGTTTATGGAAAAGAGAAAACCGGTGTTTAGGGGCAAATGAATTCTGCGCGCATAATTCATGTAAACTTAAGGAGAAGTATCCCGTGCAAAAGCAAATTCCCGGTCCTTACTGTTCGATGATTCTGGCCGATCACGGAGCCCGGGTGATCGCTGTCGAAGACAAGCGTTTTTTGGCGGACGAGCTCTTTTTTAATTTGATCAATCGAAACAAAGAGCATATGTCGTTGAACCTGAAAACCGAGAAAGGCAAGGAAATCTTTTTTCGTTTGATCCAAAACACCGATGTTGTGCTGGAAGGTTTCAGGCCCGGTGTTGTTGACAGACTGGGAGTTGGCTACCAGACGGTTCGCGAGGTCAATCCGAAAATTATCTACTGTTCGATTACCGGATACGGTCAGCAAGGACCGTTTCGCGACCGTGTCGGACACGATGCAAATTATCTGAGCTATGCCGGCGTTCTCGACCTTATCGGTGAAGCGGATCGTCCCCCGTCCATCCCGGGCGTTCAAATCGCCGATATTGCCGGCGGTGGCATGAATGCGGCCATCGGAATCCTTCTAGCCCTCTTTGCCCGGGAAAAAACCGGTCAAGGACAATATATTGATATTTCCATGACCGACGGTATGGTGGGGTTTCTTCCCGCCGCACTGTTCTTCCGCCAGCTCACCGGACAGGAACCCATGCGTGCCGACGCATTTTTATCCCATCGCTATGCCTGCTACAATACTTATGAAACGGCTGATGGACGATTTATTTCCATAGGTGCCGTCGAAAACCGTTTCTGGAGGCAACTATGCGATGTTCTCGGTGTTCCTGAGTACGCAGAACTGCAATATGATGATCAGCACCGCCAAGAGATCCTCGATTTTGTGCGCAATGCGTTTAAGCAAAAAACTCTGGATAACTGGGATGCTATCCTCGGCGATTTGGATATCTGCTGGGGACGGGTCCAGTCATTGTCAGAGGTGCTGGAAGATCCGCTTTTTCGAAAACGGGAAATGGTGGTTGAGATCGAGGGAAACGATGGCAAAACGTCAAAGACCCTCGGTGTGCCGGTCAAACTGAGTGAAACTCCGGGGGCCGTTCGTACCCCGCCGGTGGGTTTTGGTGAAAGTACACCGGATATACTCCGAGAGCTGGGCTATTCGGAAAAAGACATACAGGGGTTTGAAGAAGAAGGTGTAATTTAGTCCATCATCTTGTGAGTATATGGCTAATCGCCGATGAGACAAACATTTCTGCACCCTTACTATTCATCCGAATTTTTGGTTTCAGGTGTCGGGTTTCAGGTGTCAGCATAGCCACCGGCCAAAAAAAAACGGCCCGTTGGTCAAAAAAGAAACTCCAACATAACAAATGTCAAATTAAGGAATTCTTTCTATTTTATTTGTTAAAAAAAGCAGAGCGAAGCGACATCCACAATTCGTCAATCTTCATTCGTCATTCCATGTGGTTTCATACAAGAAACCCATTTAATTACAGCATCCGACCATCCCAATTCCGCCTTCCGCATTCCCCTCCTACACCATGGATTTCAATGTCGCCACCTCCAACTGATCTCCGGCATCCTCCGCCCGGTCTGAAACTTCAACAATGTAATCGAGGCAATGCTTCAGATGGAGCTGGTGGGCGAAATCCTGAGAAGATGTAAAGATTACCTTGGTTAAATCCCACTCGAGCTTGTCCACCCTGGATTCCTGGAGACTGACCTCCTTGGTGTGTTCCCGCACGACTTCGATTTTGCACTCACCCTTGAAGTAACATAGTACCGCGAGTTTGAGGTTATCAATAATGCCTAATGATTCTTGTGCAACGGCAACAAAATGGGATTTCATTTCTGCAGGAATCAGCGGGCGCTGGTTCAGAAAAAAGTCGCAGCAGGCTTCACCGGCATTACCCACTTTGTCAATACTTTCGATCAGCTTATAGATGTCCTCGCGCAGCAAAGGCAAATAGGCTCCGGAATAAAGTTTATCCCGGATTTCATAACGGACGATATCCGCCTCTGATTCTTCACTTCTTACCTTGCGGCCTAACACCTTGGCCTCGCTGATATTGTCGTCAAGATACAACTCAATGGTTTGGATACCGGTCTTCAGGGAATCCTCCACCAGGTCGAGATGCTTTAAAATCAGCTTGATGACCTCTTTTTCTTTTTTGAAGAACACAGTACATTCTCCTTCAATTTTTTCGGGAGTATTAAAATAACAGGGTTCATCTAACACAGCACGCATGCTATTTCAAGTCGAGAACGTCAAGAACCCTTTGGCCGACATTACAACCCTGATTGAGCAATAAACGCTCAATCAGGCGTTAATTGTTATTTGTTATTCGTTATTAGAATTTGACGATGGCCCTATAAGGTTATTGGCTGGGAAGCCAGAAAGCCGGAATGCTGGGATGCTAAGAGAATGTGGAACTTTTGAGCTTCCAAGCTTATTACCTCCCAGCTTCAAGCCTACCAAACGAATGACTCCCAATTGGTTTTAACTCAATTGTGGTTAAATTGACCGATATTCAACCACGAATCAGCCGGTCACATAATTTATCACCCGGTATAAAACAAACGAAACCGCTCCCGCCAGGGTCGGTGTCAAGACCCATCCGATCAGGATCGTCATAATGGTTTTTTTGCTGATCGATTTCGCACCTTTTTTCAGGCCGACGCCTACCACGGCACCCACAATGGCGGAAGAGGTGGAAACCGGGATACCGAATAAAGAAAAAAGATGCATGCCGAAGGCAGAAGAGATCTGGGCAACAAATGCGCTCGGGATGTCAAGGGGCGTAATTCCCTTGCCGACGGTATCCGCGACCTTTTCCCCGTATGTTATGGCGCCCACGGCAATGCTCACCCCGCCGATCAGCAACAGCACCTTGGGCGGCAAAATATTGAGATTGGCGATGGGACCCACAGCGTTGCCGGCATTGTTGGCTCCCATGGAATAGGCGACGTAACACGCTGAAAGTATTGCCAACCAGCCGAATGCCTGCTGGAAAAGAAGAGACCTGCTTCCAAATTTGTTCAGTATAAATTTCACCAGCGCCATTAATCCAAAAGAAAGCGCCATGACCAGGATGGGGCAAACAAGCCAGCTTTCCGCAATGAGAATTAATTTGGCATAATCTATTTCAGCACCCACCGCCAGGCCGATTCCGACAACTCCGCCGACAATTGCCTGGGAAGTCGATGTTGGAATTCTATAGAATGTGGCCAGGGTCACAAAAAATCCGGAACAGATCAAGGCCACACAGACGGCCAGATAGTTTAAATCCGTTTTGACGATACCTTTGCCGATGGTTTTCATGACGTGCTCGCCCTGGAGCATGGCACCGATAATCACAAAGACGGCAACCAGAGCAGCTGCTTTCTTGAAGCTTAATAATCCGCAGCCCACCGCCGTGCCGATGCAGTTGGCCGTATCATTTGCGCCGATATTCCAGCCGACATATGCACCGGCGCCCAGCAATAAAATGAAAATTGGCTCGATAGCAGCTTCACCCCCATGTACGGATGCGGTCTCCGCAGTAAGAAGACCGGTGGTACAAAATCTCTCGGAATTTTAGTTAGTGCCCATCCATAAATCGGTTAAAATCAGTTTGGGCACGCAATCGTGTTTCCAATCCAGAAATGCGGATTTTTGTCCAAGGTCAAGGAAATCAAGCGGTTGTGCGGAGACGTAGCTGGCTACGTCGCACAAACAATCGCGCCGATTGACGCCGAGATTGGGCAAAAAGACCATTTATGGATGGAAACTAGTTAGCAAAGGTGTAAACTTTATAAATATTGGATAACGACAGTCACACCAATCCCTGGTCCAGCATGGCATTGACCACACGCACAAATCCGGCAATATTGGCGCCGGCCAAATAGTTATCGGGTTCACCATATTCCGCCGCCACATCTAGACAGGTCTGGTGAATGTTCTTCATGATCGACTTCAGTCGTTGATCGACTTCCTCGGCGGACCAGTTGAGAAGCATTCGGTTCTGCGCCATCTCCAAGCCGGACACCGCCACACCACCGGCATTGGCAGCCTTGGCCGGAGCAAACAACAATTTTTTATCCAGAAAAATCTTGACGGCTTCCGGAGATGACGGCATATCGGCGCCCTCGCAGATCATCTTGATACCATTGTTGATCAGATTATAGGCATCTTTTTCGCCGATTTCGTTTTCAAACGCACAGGGAACGGCGCAATCAGCCCGGTGGGTCCACAAGGGATTGTAATCCAGCGAGGTATCGGCTTCGGTGTAAACGGTCTCAGAATATTTATCGACATACTCCTGGATTCTGCCGCGTTTAAGATTTTTTAAGCGCTTGACAAAAGCCAGCTTTTTGCTGTCGATGCCCTCCGGGTCATAGATATAGCCGGATGAGTCGGAAAGGGTCAGCACCTTGCCGCCCAGCTCGGTGATTTTTTCCGCCGTGTGCTGCGCGACGTTTCCGGAACCGGAAATCAGACAGGTTTTGCCCTCCAGGGTGTCATTGCGGGCCGCCAGCATCTCGGCCGCAAAATAGCCGACACCGTATCCGGTCGCCTGCTGGCGAATATGGCTGCCGCCCCATTGAAGACCTTTGCCGGTCAGGACTCCGGTGAATTCATTGCGTTGCTTTTTATACATACCGAAGAGATAGCCAATTTCCCTGGCGCCCACGCCGAGACCGCCATCCGGGATGTCGGTGTCCTGGCCGATGTGACGGCTCAGTTCGGTCATAAAACTCTGGCAAAACCGCATGACTTCGTCATCTGATTTTCCCTTGGGTTCAAAATCGCCCCCCCCCTGGGCGCCGCCCATGGGCAGCGTGGTCAGCGCGTTTTTGAATACCTGCTCAAATGCTAGAAATTTAAGGATGCTGAGATTCACCGAGGGATGAAATCGCAGCCCGCCTTTGAAAGGGCCGATGGCGCAATTCATTTCGATGCGGTGGCCGCGGTTGACACGCACCCAGCCTTCGTCATCCATCCAGGGAACCCGAAATGAAATTACGCGTTCCGGTTCCGTGATTCGCTCAAGAACACCCAGGCGGCGATATTCCGGGTGGCGTTCCAATACCGGCATGACCGTTTCTATCATTTCTTGAACGGCCTGATGAAATTCTTTTTCTCCCGGATCTCGTGCGAAAATCGGCTTTAAAATCTTATCTGACATATCATACCTCCCTCAATTCGGCTTAGGGTTCATGAAAAAATAAGTTCACAATTTTAGGCGTTGAGGCGCCCGTCCGGCAAGGCGCGAAAACGCAGGAATATCTGGATATTCCGAGCTTTCGCAACGCAGCCGGGCGGGATGCATCGGCGTATAGAATGTGAAGTCATTTTTGAGTGAGCCCTTAAAACTGAAAGTATCTGTTATTGCAGCCTCGTTGAATAGTTTACTGGTTGAATGGTTTATTAGGTAAATTATAGTCATAATTTTAGAATGTTACGATTGTTAAAACATGAAGTGTCCAGTTATTTTGCAAATATGGGATAAATCCATATTTACAACCACTTACCAATCAACTAATCAACCAATTAACGATATATGTATTGAGATCTTAGGCGTCAATTATGTATTGAGATCTTAGGCGTCAATTATCTCCAAGGCTTCCTCCCGAAATGCATCCATGACGTACTTGATACCGGTGATTTTGGCACATTCCTCCGTCAGGGAAAAAAGGTCGTCCCGACTGATATATTCCACCTTCCAATTGCGTGATCCGGCCATCAACTGTTGGAGGCCGACTTTGATTTTGTCGGCCACGTTATAGAGTCCGACCGCGCCCAGGGGCAAATTGTCCACTTCCGATCCGTATTTTTCCTTCAAGACTTCATAGTTCATGAAAATTTCCTCTTTGGTAAAGCCGAATTTCGAGACGTTGGGCGGCAGACCGCCGTTTTCGTCGCGCAGCCACTTTTCAGCATTTTTGCCGACCATGCCCGGGATCATCAGCGCCCGGCCCATACACACAGCCTTGCAGTAAGGTGCGCCCAGGGCCAGGGCCTTGAAGACATGGTCTTCGGCTGAAAAACCTCCGGCAAAGGCCAGGTCAGGGACGCGTTTGCCGCTTTGTGTCAGGCGATCGCTCAATTCATAGGCCATGGAATGAAGGTAGATAGAAGGTATGCCCCATTCGGTCATCATGCGCCAGGGACTCATTCCCGTGCCGCCCGGCGCTCCGTCAATGGTGAGCAGATCAATTTTGGCATCCGAGGACCAGCGGATGGCCATGGCCAGTTCTCTCATCGGATAAGCACCGGTCTTCAAGGTAACCCGTTTGGCTCCCAATTTGCGCAGCCGTTCCACCTCGTTCATGAACTCTTCCTGGTCTACGAATCCGAGACGCGAGTGTCTTTCGAACTGTTTTAAAGGGCCAGCTTTAAAAGCGGCCTGGTGTGCGGGTTCTTCCGGGTCCGGGGTGACGATATAACCGCGTTTTTTTAATTGAATGGCCCGGTCCAGGGAGTTGACCTTGATTTCTCCGCCGATACATTTGGCGCCCTGTCCCCATTTTAGCTCGATGGTCTCCACCCCAAGCTTCTCGATGACATATTCCGCAACACCATTGCGGGTATCTTCCACATTCATTTGAACCAGGATATCACCATAGCCTTCATGGTAGCGGCGATAATCTGCCACACGCCGATCCATCTCCGGTGAATTTTTTATCTTGCCATGGTTATCAAACTCCAATTCAGGATCAATCCCACAGACATTTTCACCACATACCAGACTGATGCCGCTGATGGCAGCTCCGATGGCAAAATGTTCCCAATTTTTACGTGCAATGTCCGTACTTCCGAGGGCACCCGTGAAGATCGGCACTTTCATCTTGACCTTATCGGTAACGCCATAGGAAGTTTCAGTATTGACATTGGGAAAAGTGGCTTGATCGGGATCAGGTTCGACCCCTTTGGCACCCAGGGCATACCCCATAATATTCAAATGAGAGTAATCCACCGGATAATCTTTGTCGGCGCCGGCAGTGACGCTGCCAAACGGCTGGGGGTAAAGTAGCTCTCGTCCCCGAAACGTTGCCTGGAACATGTCGCAGTTTCCCTTGCAACCATCCAAACACCTACTGCAGATACCTGATTGAGGTGCAATGTCGCGCGAGCGGTTCCTTGTCTGAAGTGCATCGTTTGCATTCGGTTTATGTAAGTTCATAGTCTTCCTCCTCATTTCGCCATCAAAAAATTTAGACCATCTCCGTTTGAGCTGTAACCAATTGTCTGAGCATCAGAGCTTTAATTGAAAACCGGCCATGATAGTCTAATTTCAATTAGAAAATCAATAATTTTTTTGAATGCTTGTTTTCATTTTAATTTCATCATGCCCTTTCTATCCAACTAACCGTTAATAAATAAAACTCCTTTCGGCCCACCTTAAAATGGTAGTGGAATTATCGACTAGCAGCAAAAATTTTACTCGTATAAGTCTACCAAGATAATAAAGGTGTAGGCATAGCCATTCACACAAGTAAAATCCTGATAGTATAAAGCCAATCAAATGATCCACAAGCGATGCATGCTTAAAATCGATAGATTGCCGACTGAAAATGAATGGTCTCGAAACGGTACCTTTCGGTAAGGCAGGCAGGATCCAGCATTCAGTGATTGAATTGACAACCCGGCACAAAGTGATTATAATCATAGGTTAAGAGTTAATTCTTACTTGCGGATCTGTATAGAACTTGGTTGGAATTAGATTTAATTCAGCATCCGTTATCAACTCGCCTGTTTTAGACCTTCTTCTGATAATATCCTCATAGAACTTGCACTGTATAAATACAGTCAAGCATAGTTACAATGATGTTAGCAGACAATAGCCGTCTTTCGACACGACGCACGATGGCCTTCATCCGCAATTAAAAAGTGCGGGCATTCGCGTTTCTTTGGACCACAAGAAATATCAGAACAATAGCAGGGAGACTATCATGCTACAAAGATACGACATAACTATGATTGACCAAACGAATCGCCTTTCAATTAAGGAATTTGCTGTTCTCGAGACAAAATCACGTTCACGTGATAAATTCGAACCCCTTAAAACCGATTATACCCTGATTCACGAGGTTTCATTCGACGTTGATATAATTCGTTCCGCTGTTCAAGAGGGGTCGGTCGCATTGATTTCAGAGCTTCGGTCCGGTGATTTTTTCCCTATTGGATCCTGTGCGAAAATTATCGCCGAGAAAGTGACCGGCTTCTTAGATGGCGACACTGAACCAGTCTCTGAAGTGTATTTTGACGATCGAACTCTTCTTTCCACTTATAATGAATAATTTTGATTGCTGTTCATTCATTAGGATGCCTTAAGGTCGAGTTCATGCGGTTTCGGTGGTGATTATCCATGCAGCGGATCTGCTAGTATTTTTTCCCTTGCTCGACTTCGCCAATAGCTTCATCGATGATATCGATGGCATGGTCCATTTGATCCCGAGTGATGACCAGGGCCGGTCGCAGGGTCAGAATATTGCCCTCGATGGTTTTTGCGGAAAGACCTTTTTCAAGGCACTTAAACATTATGATTTCAGCTTCATCTACAGCCCTTGCCTTTGTTTTGCGGTCAGTCACCAGATCGATACCGATATGCAGTCCCAGGCCGGCAACCTGGCCCATTAGACGGTGCTTTTCTGTCAATTTAGTTAATCTTCTCAGAGCATATCCACCCAGTTCGGCCGCATGATCGGGCAAATTATTTTCTTCGATATAAGCAATCTCAGCCAGCGCGGCTGCTGAGCACAATGCGTTTTTCTCGTGGGTGAAGTGACCAATGGACCGATGCGGGCAAACATTAAATTTTTCATGGGTGACGATCCCGGCAAAGGGCACCAGCCCGCCCCCGAATGATTTACCCAGCACCAGAACGTCCGGCGTCACAAAATGCTCACAGGCAAACATCTTGCCGGTGCGACCGAAACCCTCGATGATTTCATCGAAGATTAGCATGGTGCCGTAATCTTCACAAAGCTGCTTGACTCCCTTCCAGTATCCTCTGGAAGGTATGACAGGCGTGGCTGAAATCGGCTCACCGATAACGACCGCCGTTTCAGGTTCCCGCTTTAGGACCAGTTCGATCTGGCGCAAGCATTCCGCATCCACCTCTTCCTGCCTCGAAAATCCCCAGGGATTGCGGTAGTAGTTGGGAAATTCAACCCGAAATGCGCCCGGAACCATGGGGCCGAATCCGCCACTGAAATGTTCTTCACCCCCCAGGCTTGCCGCCCCGAATCCCGCACCGTGAAACGAATCCCAAAAGGAAATGGTCTTAAAGCGGCCGGTTACCTGTTTGGCCAGCATTAGCGCCATCTCGATCGCTTCCGAACCGCCCGGACAGAAAAGTGAACGACACAGCCCGGCGGGGGTGATCTCCGCCAGTTTTTTTGCCAGTTTGACGGCGGCAACATTTGTATATCGACGCGGGCAAAACGTCATGTCTTCGTCCAGTTGTTTCTTGACGGCTTCTATGACGGCCGGATTGTTAAACCCGGCGTTATGAACGCCATTGCCGTGCATATCGATATATTTTTTGCTGTCCATATCCTCGATGTATATGCCGCGGGCCCTGGAGAGCACGTTTAACACCGGGGTTGACAGACTTTGATGCAAAAAATATTTGGCGTCCTCATCAAACCACTTTTTGGCAGGATCGGATAAATTACGCTCCCAGTATTTTCGGCGGTTTTCTGTCGTATTGACATCCCCCTGTTCTCTTTCAATTCTTTTATCCTTCTTCATTGCGGGTCTCCTGAACAGAAATCTCAATAGGGCTTATACTTCAGTGTTTGAGTCATTATGACAATCCAAGGCGGATCAAATCAAGCTAAAAATATTTGTTTGACTTAAACACCCTTCAACAGTTAAAGATATTGATCCATAGTTGAAATTACCAAAAACGGTGTTGACGATGACAAAACTCGACAAATCGGAAGGAGATATTAATATCTCCGCCCGGCGAAATGCTTGGCAACAAACACACATCAATGCTGAAAGCCGAGCCCTGTTGGATGAGGACGCGCGCTACTTTTTAAAACAGTCCCTTTCCACCCCATGTCTAAATACCATGCGTGCCTGCGAGGGGATTTACATTGAAGACCTGCAGGGACGCCACTATATGGATTTTCACGGCAACAATGTCCATCAGGTCGGATTTTCCAACCCGGATGTGATTGCCGCTATCAAAAAGCAACTGGATACACTGTCCTTTTGCACCCGCCGTTACACCAACCGCGTTGCAGTGGATCTGGCCAAAAAGCTGTCTGAAATCGCTCCCGCTGATCTGAACAAATCATTGTTTTGCCCTGGCGGTGCGGAAGCCATCGGCATGGCAATCAAACTGGCCAGGCTGGCAACCGGCCGGCATAAGACGATTTCCATGTGGGATTCCTTTCACGGGGCTACGCTGGATACCATATCCATCGGCGGCGAGGCCGTCTTCAGGCAGGGCATGGGACCTCTATTGGCGGGTACCGAACACGTCCCACCGCCGGACGAATATCGCTGCGTATTCGGCTGCTCGGACCGGGGTGGCTGTGATCTGATCTGCGCCGGCTATGTCGAATACATCCTGGAGAAAGAAGGCGACATTGCAGCCGTAATTTCCGAACCGATTCGAAGCACGCCCTATATTCCCCGGCCCGAATATTGGCAAAAAATTCGTCAGGCCTGTGACCGCCACGGTGCTTTGCTGATATTTGATGAAATCCCTCATTCCCTGGGCCGCACCGGTAAGATGTTTACGTTTGAGCATTTCGCTGTGATCCCCGATATTGTGGTTATCGGAAAAGGATTGGGGGGCGGTGTACTCCCTCTAGCTGCGATGATTGCACGGGAATATCTGGATATAGCCGGTGAGCGGGCTTTGGGGCACTATACCCATGAGAAAAACCCGGTGTCCTGCGCAGCTGCCCTGGCAACCATTGACTACATCGAAAAACACAGGTTAGTGGACCATGCCCGCCAGCTGGGCCGGTATGCCCTTAAACGTCTGAACGATATGAAGCAGCGCCATGCGTTGATCGGCGATGTCCGCGGCCTGGGTCTGTTTTTAGGGATCGAGCTGGTCAAGGATCAGCAAACCCGCGAACGTGCCGCGGATGAGGCCGAAGCGGTGATGTATGCCGCACTTTCCAAAGGTGTCAGTTTTAAGCTTACCATGGGAAACATTTTGACGCTCACACCGGCACTGACCATCACCAAGGAGGAAATGGATGCCGCGCTGAACAGCATCGAGGACTGCATTGCCGAGGTTGAAAAGAACAAACGGGTGGAATAATGGAATGGTGGCCTCCGGCCTGAAAGCCCTATGGGCTGGAAGCGGAACCGGAGGCCAGAACCCATGATTCCCTCCGGGGCGCAGGCCAATTAGTCCCTTAACGGCTTTTATCTGACAACATGTTGTCAGAAAATTGAGGTGTCAGGTTACAGGTGTCGGGTGTCAGGGAAAGGAGATGTTAGATACTGAAACCTTGTATGAAACTTCATTTATTTCGACAGGATTTACAGGATTATCAGGATTTTTTTGGTTTAGTATATTTATCCTGTCCATCCTGTTGATCCTGTCAGAAAATCTGCCCCGCAGGGGCCACTTTTTCTAAACCTAGTCTGTGAAAAAGCTTAGTAATTTATGGCATATATCTTGACACTTATCCTATAGATTAGCTATAAGGTTCTGCTATGAATGCGATACCGGATGCTTTGGCCCTGCAAAAGGTCTTGATATAGACGGAGGGGTTTGTGATACTTAAGGCGATTAATGTTACGAAAAAATTCGGTGAGCTAAAAGCGGTCAACGATCTGAGTTTTGAGGTGCAACAAGGGCAGATCTTCGGTATTGCTGGACCCAATGGCGCCGGCAAATCGACGGTATACAACCTTATCACCGGTTTTTACAAATACGAGGGCGCCATCGTATTTGAGGATCGCAACATTGCAGGCCTGCCACCCTACCGTATTGCCAAAGCAGGTATTGCCCGGACCTTTCAGATTCCACAAACTTTTCCCAGTCTGACTGTACAGAAAAGCATCTCCGTAGGTAGCCGGTTCGGTGCCGCCGGAGGTCTCGATCCGGATTATGTCGATGAGATGATCCGCTTTGTCGATCTTGAGCAGGAACGTTTTCAAGGTACCGGTCTATTGACCCTATTGGGCAAAAAGAAACTGATGATTGGTGCCTCCCTGGCCACCAAACCCAAAGTTCTGATGCTGGATGAGCCCATGGCCGGCTGCAATGCCACGGAAATAAGAAGCCTCATGGAATTAATTGCCAAGATCAACCAGGATCTTGGCATCACGATCATTATCATCGAGCACTTCATGAAGGTGCTCACCGAGCTTACCGAGAGCCTTTTAATCATTGAGTCCGGACGCAAAGTCTTGCAGGATGAGCCCGCCAAAGTCGTCAACGATCCCAAGGTTATTGAGTGTTATTTAGGTGGCGCTGATGCTGAACGTGAATAATTTGAACGCCTATTACGGTGAATCGCATGTCTTAAAGGACGTCTCCATTGCCGTCAAAGAGGGCGAGGTAGTCGTCATGTTGGGGCCCAACGGCCATGGCAAAAGCACGCTGTTAAAATCCATTTGTGGGTTAGTGGATAAAAAGGAAGGTAAGATCACCTATCAGAATCGAGACATCAATGGTTTGGTTACTGAAAAGCTCGTCGACCTGGGAGTTATCTACATATCTGAAAACCGGGAACTTTTTCCTTATATGACGGTTTTGGAAAACCTGAAACTGGGAGCCTATACCAAAAATGCCCGGAGTCATGAAAAGAAAAATCTGGAGCGGGTATTCACTCTTTTCCCCCGGTTGGTGGAACGCCAAAAACAGATCGCTTCCACCATGAGCGGCGGCGAGGCCCGGATGCTGGCCGTGGCCAGGGGGTTGATGTCCAACCCGGATTTTTTGTGTATTGATGAGCCCTCCTTAGGTCTTCAACCCAGCTTGCGGCATGAGATTTTTTCAACTATCAAGCAGATCAACGAACAGGGTAAAACCGTCCTTTTGGTGGAGCAAAATATCCCTCAAATAGCAGAGCTGGCGGACAGAATCTATGTCATGGAAGAAGGGCGGATTACCTTTGAGGGAAGCAAAGACGAAGCGCTTGGCAATGAGGATCTGAAGGAGATATTCTTAGGCATGTAACGATAAGCCATCACAAAAATGTCTTTTGGCCCAATTCCTGAACTTTTACGTTTTTATGTGAAATAACAATATTCAAAAGACAAATAACAAACAAATCTCAATGACCAAAATTCGAAATTCCAAACCTTATGATCTTGAAGAGAGGACATTTCAATTCGCTAAAGCAGTAAGCTTTGGACGATTAGCTTTTGGCTTTTTGTGATTTGGATATTGAAATTTCAAGATTGTTTGTAGTTTGGTAATTGTAATTTGTTATTTCGGATTCATCTGCATTAGGTAAAACAAGACCGGCATCCGGGTCGTGCTTTGGCCGGATGTGTCTGGTAAAGGTTCAAACACCTATGTTTAGCGAAGATACCATCCTATTATTATATGAGATCACCGACGTAATTATCGCCGGGCTATCCACCGGTTCCGTATATGCCCTCATGGCCGTGGGCATGACCCTGGTCTACGGTGTGACCAAGGCTTTTAATTTCGCTTATGGGGATTTTTTTAACATGGGCGGATATTTTGCCTGGATACTCATTTTCGGAATCGGCTTTCAATTCGGTGGTTACCTGATGATCCTGCTCATTGTGTTGCCGCTGATGTTCGCTGTAGGGTATGGGTTGGAAAAACTCATGATAGCGCCCTTAAGGAAGCGCGCGGACTGGGAAAACAAGGTCATGATGCTGACCCTGGGACTGGCGCTTTTTCTAACCAGTTTGTATACGGTGGTCTTCGGTGTTCAAATGAAATCTTTACCTCCCATTCTGGAGGGGACGCTCGAGGTTGGCCAGCTGGTGTTTGGCTACCAGGACATCATGATTTTTGTGATGTCTCTGGGCGGCATCCTGCTTTTTGGCTGGCTGCTCAACAACACCCGCACCGGCATGGCTGTAAAGGCCGTAGCCCAGAACCCGATCGGGGCAAAAATTGTGGGTATTCCCAAAGAGCGGATTTTTGCCTCCACCTTTGCCATCTCGACGGTCATGGTGGGCTTCGGCGGAATTCTGTTGAGTCAGAAGTGGTTCATCAATCCCATGTCCGGCGGTACCATCATGATCAAGGCCTGGGTGGTCACGGCATTCGGCGGCATGGGCTCCATCCGCGGCGGTCTTTATGCCGCCTTCATCATCGGCATGATGGAAGCGTTTGTGGGCTGGTTGTTCGGCATGAGCTACGGCATCATAGCACTTTTTATTCTGTTGTTGGCCACACTGGCACTGCGGCCTCAGGGGCTGATGGGAAAGGGCGATTAAGGTATGCGTTTAAAGCACATGGCGATAATCATTGGCGTTGCCTATGGGATCATGGCTGTTTTGCCAATCTTTGTGGGAGACACTAAATTCATCATGAACATCATGATCATGTGTCTCATTTGGGCCGTGGTGGCCTCTTGCTGGGATGTCATGATGGGATTTGCCGGCATCTTTTCATTCGGCCAGGTGGCCTTTTTCGTCATGGGTGGCTACTGTTCCGGTATTCTTGCCATCGACTATCATGTGACCCCGGTGTTGTCCATCCTGATCGCCGGTCTGTTTGCCGCCGGCATGGGCGTTCTTGTGGGACTGCCCTGTCTTAAGCTGGCCGGGCCCTATGTTGCCCTGGTGACCTTTGGTGTGCATATGGCCTTGCAACCGACCTTAAGGGGTGAAATCGGCCTCGCGCTGGGCTCCGGTGGTTCCGTTGGCCTTCTGACCATTCCCCCCATCAGCATTTTCGGCTATAACTTCAGTTCAGCTAACATCGTGCCCACATTTTATTTAACACTTTTCATATCCCTCGGCTGCGCACTGATCATTATGTTTGTGATTAAATCATACTGGGGCGTTGCCTTTCTGGCGCTTAAAGATTCCCAGGACTTCGCCATGAGCCTGGGCATCAGTGCCTATAAATATAAACTGATGGTCTTTGCCCTGACCTCTTTTTTAACCGGTATCATCGGCGGATTTTACGGCCATTTCTACGGCGTGCTCTCTTTTCGCATGCTCGATCTGGACCTGTTCAGTATACTGATGGTCATGATGTTGGTGGGTGGCCTGGGCCATTTCCCAGGCTCCATCATAGGTGCTTTTCTGGTGGTCGCCGGTAGTGAACTGATGGCGCCATTGGGCGCCTACCGGGCCGTGACCATGGGTGCATTGGTGGTAATTCTGGTGTTGGCGCTTCCCAACGGCATTATGGGACTTTTTCTAAAACGCTCGGCAAGTCCTGAAGGGGCCGGTTGATGCGGGCGCATTTGAAAATAGCCCGCAAGAGGACTGGCGGCGGCATTCGCACGAGTGTTTGATTGTTTCGACCAACGGGTATTCAGTAAAGATCCGGGTCCAGAGGGCCCGGCTTTGGTCCACCCCGGCTTCCGGCTCGTAGAACCTACAGCGCGGAGAGAGGGGTGATATGGGTGACAACCTTTACAAGCAGTGTTCAGGTTTCGGGTGTCAGGTTTCAGCAACCGAATTCGACCAGCTGTGTCGGATTCGCTCATGAAATGGACTTTCTTTCACCGGTGTTGGCCTTCAGTTGCAACTAAATCAGGGGTCAGGTTGCCGGTTTCGGTATTTACTTGTATGAAACTTCATTATGCAAGTATGAGATTCCGCCTGGCCGGAACAGCGAACAGATTGAACGTCGAACATCGAACGTCCAACATCGAACGTTGAATATTGATGACGCTAC
>CALZJV010000392.1 GCA_945787595.1 uncultured Desulfobacterales bacterium
CGCTGTCGAGAAAACCGTGGTTTTCGGTGTGCCCGACCCGAAGTGGAAAGAGGGCATCAAAGCGGTTTGCCAGCTAAAGGCCGGACAAACACTTGAATCCCGGGAGTTGATTGAATTTGTGGGCAGCCACATTGCCAGCTTCAAAAAACCCCAGTATGTCGAATTTGTATCCGAGCTACCGCTGCTAAAGGATGGATCACCGGATAGAGCCAGGGTTAAGGAGCTTTTCGGGGGGCCGCAGGAGTGACCGGATACGGGTTGCGGGGTGCTGGATACTGGATTTGGTCCAGCATAGAGCATAGTGCCTAGCGCTCAATGCCGGCGTAATACCCTTACAAAGTTACTTGCTTAATGAAAATTATGAAAATTCCAAGCATCAAACCACAAATCCCAAACAAACACGAATGACCGAAATTCAAAATTCAAAACAGATAAAATGACAGCGAGACATAGAATAAGTATTTGAAATGTTTTGGTCATTTGATGTTGGAATTTTGATATTTTTTGGAATTTGGGTATTGTCATTTGGGATTTTAGTACCATATCCGGAAAAGAAAATCACTTCTTTCGAGTCAATTTGAGCCTATCTTGGCGTTTCCCCACCGCTCATTTCTTTGACGTTGACTTCGCCTTTTATATCGCCTATATATCTCAACCTGGATGTAACTTATTTTATTACATTTTATAATACCTCGCCCGCTTGCGGCGCGGAGCTTCATTAGCGGCAGAGCCGTATACAATAAAATCGTGAAGCGATTTTATCGGGGAATGATTTTATAAGGAGAGAAAAATGGTTAGAACAGAAATTTCCCTTTTCATGAAAAATGCGCCGGGGGAGCTCGGTAAATTTGCAAATTTATTGGGTGAATCCGGAATTAATATTGATGCACTCACGATTCAGGACGCCTCGGCGTATGTGCTGGAGCTTTTTAAGGCCAGAGGCAAGTCTTTGAAACGGGTCGCATCGGCTGCCAGTTACAACTCAATGCGCAAGGATTCAGTGGAGTTTGCACTCATTCGGCTGCTGGTGAGTGATACGGATAAAGCCGTTGACCTGTTGTCTAATAACGACTATGTCTTTGACATCATGCCGGTGATCGCCCTTGAGCTGGAAAACAACCCGGGCGAGCTGGCGAAGATTGCCAGCAAATTCGGTGAAGAGGGTATTAATATTAATTATGTTTACGGCTCGGCCTCATCATCCGATGAAAAGTATTTGTTTGTCTTTTGTCCGGAAGATATTGAACGGGCTGCGAAGATATTCAAGGGATAAAAGAGAATTCGGAATTCGGAATGCGGAATGCGGAATTTGTTTGAATCAGGAATTCAGATTGCGGAATTAATTGAATGCGGAAGTCGGAAAGAAAGAATTATTTGAGGGCGGAAGTGGGAATGCGGCCTCCGGCCCATAGGGGCCATAGGGCCTACGCCCCGGCGGGAAGGCGGAAAGAAAGAATTATTTGAAGGCGGAAGTGGGAATGCGGAAGTCGGAAAGAAAGAATTGAAAGCAATTATCTATGTTTGTCTGAATTCTTTGAATATATAAAGCATTAAACCGGCTTAATACTGCCGGCTTTTCCATTTGTCCTGAAACTATAGTTTCGTGATTGTGGGAGCGGCTTTTAGCCGCGACAAATGTGGCCAAACAGGCTGCCCTCTTCCATGCCGTAGTACGATGATGATTTGACAATACCCTAATACAGAATTTATTTGACTTGACAACCAACAATTATGCTATCCGTATTTTGGGAGAATTTTGGATATTCTCAATAAATCTGTAAGCGGGTGATATTTGTTTTTTTGTTAAGATACCCCAATAATTTCTGCAAACACCTAACCACAAAATATTGGATATCCATTTAATTGACACTTAACCCTAATTGCGATATTTATCATCTAAAAATCCAAACTACCTTCATTAAAATTCAAACTGTCCAAATTTAAAAAGGAGGGCATAAAATGAAATGCCCCAAGTGCCAGTTTGAGAATCCTGAGGGAATGACTTTTTGTGGCCAATGTGGAGCGAAATTAGAAAGAGTTTGTCCAAGCTGCAATTTTTCAAACCCACCTCAATTTAAATTCTGCGGCAAATGTGGTTCCGATTTAATCATTTCTTCCGCTCCCGCCTTTAAAGAACTGTCCTTTGATGAAAAACTAACCAAAATTCAAAAGTACCTTCCTAAAGGCCTCACAGAGAAAATCCTATCCCAGAGAGACAGAATTGAAGGTGAGCGCAAGCAGGTCACAGTTATGTTTTGCGATATGGAGGGGTTTACTGCTCTATCCGAAAAGCTGGGTATCGAAGAAGCATATTCGATCATGGATCAAATCTACGAAATCCTCATCCATAAGGTTCATGACTACGAGGGTACGGTTAACGAAATGACTGGCGACGGAATTATGGCACTTTTTGGGGCCCCAATTGCATTGGAGGACGCAAATCAACGAGCGATCCGTTCGGCGCTAGCGATTCACCGTGAAATGACAAGGTTAAGCGATAAGAAAAAGCAGGATCAAGTGAACATACCGCCAATCAAGATGCGGATTGGAATCCATACAGGTCCTGTGGTAGTAGGCACATTGGGCAATGATCTAAGAGTAGAGTTCAAGGCCGTGGGAGATACGGTGAACTTGGCTTCCAGAGTGGAAGGGTTGGCCGAACCAGGAACAACCTATGTGACTGATGATACCTTCAAACTCTCCGAGGGATTTTTTCGATTTGAATCCCTCGGAGATAAGGATATTAAGGGCAAAGAAAAGCCGATCAGGGTCTACCGTGTGATCGCGCCCAGCACCAGGAGGACACGATTTGATGTGAATGCTGAGCGGGGACTGACCGCGTTTGTTGGAAGGGAGCGTGAGCTCGAGCTCATGCTCGATGGCTTTGAAAGAACCAAATCCGGTCGTGGCCAGGCCTTTTCCATCATGGGAGAGGCTGGCGTGGGAAAGTCCAGACTTCTATTTGAGTTCAGAAAAGCCGTGGCCAATGAGGACTTGATCTTCTTGGAGGGCAAATGTCTCTCTTACAGTCGTGGGGTAGCCTACCATCCGGTTATAGATATTCTGAAGTCAAACTTCGATATCCGTGAGGATGATAGGGATTCTGAAATCAGGGAAAAGGTTTCACGAGGCTTGAAAGTGTTGGATACCGATGAAGCCTCCACACTTCCCTATTTACTGGAGCTATTATCGGCCACGGACAGCGGTATCGACAAGATACCCATAAGCCCAGAGGCTCGGAAAGACCGCATAATTGAAGCGGTGCGGCGAATGGCTTTGAAAGGCTCGGAGACCAGACCACTGATTATGGCTTTTGAGGACCTTCACTGGATTGATAAAAGCTCCGAGGATTTCATGAAGGATCTATTGGAAAATATCTCAGGTTCCCGGATCTTTTTAATATTTACCTATCGGCCTGAATTTGTGCCCATCTGGAGCGGAAAATCATATCATAACCAGGTGACTTTGAACCGACTCTCAAACCGTGAGAGCCTTGCCATGGTGGCTTACCTTTTGAGGACAGAAGACATCGATAACGGTCTTGTGGAGTTGGTCCTGGAGAAGACGGAAGGAGTCCCATTTTTCATTGAGGAGTTTATAAAGTCACTTCTGGAGCAAAAAATAATCGACAAATGCGGTGATAGGTACTGCTTGGTAAAAGACATCGAGGGTATGATTGTTCCTTCCACAGTCCAGGATGTATTAATGGCACGAATTGATTCGTTGGCCGAGAGCGCTAAGGAAGTTCTTCAGACAGGATCTGTTGTAGGCCGCGAGTTTAATCAGGATTTAATCCAAGCGGTTACAGGGTTGCCTGAACGAAAATTGTTATCTGATCTATCAGTTTTAAAGGACTCCGAATTTTTATATGAGAGAGGCATCTATCCCCAGTCAAGCTATATCTTCATACATGCCCTCACACAAGAGGTGGCCTATAACAGCTTGTTGTCCAAAAGAAGAAAGGGGATTCACGCGGCCATCGGAAAAGCCATAGAATCGCTCAATGCCCAGCGGTTAGACGAGTTTTATGAAATCCTGGCCTATCATTATTCCAAAGGCGATAGTTTTGAGAAGGCTTATCAATATCTGAAGTTATCCGGTAATAAAACCACCAGAAATTATTCCAACTGGGAAGCCTTTCGTTTTTACAAAGACGCACTGGAAGTACTCAATCAACTCTCTGATTCCCCAGATAATAAAAGAAAACAAATTGAAGTCATTCTTTTAATGTCCGGGCCCATGATGTTTTTGACTTATCCGGAAGATTCCCTGAGAATCCTTGAGGAAGGGGTTCGGCTCTGCAAAAAATTGAATGATAAAAAAAGCCTTGCGACAATATACAGTCTATTAGGTATTTATTACATGCATCGGGGAAAACCCCTGGAAGCGATAAAATACTCCGAGATTGGTTTTGAAGAGCCCCGCAAGCTTCAAGACCTCGAGTTGATGGCTCCGATAGCCAGGGGGCTTTGCGTTTCTTACCTTGCAGCAGGTAAATTTCAGAAGGCATCTGATTTTGCACCCAGGGTGATTGATTTACTTGAGAAAGCACATAGAGAATCTGATTTGTTTGGTGCACCTTTTCACACGTATTCATTGCTTTGCGCTTACTATGCACTCAGTCTTGCAATGCTTGGGAATTTTGAAAAAGCAACTGAGTATTTAAAAAAAGGCTTACATGCGGCCTCATCGATCAATCATTTGGCCAGTTTAGGCGTTCTAGAGGCGATGTTTGGCTTAATGTTCAGCATTAAGGGGGATGGAACAAATTCGATCAAGCATTTCCAAAATAGCATCCGATACTTTGAAGATAGTAAAACTGTTCTCATATTCGCGGTGACTTGGAGTGGTTTAGGGAGTGGATATTATTATTTGGGAGAGCTGGAAGCTGCTAGAAAGCACATAAGCAGGGGCATTGAGCTCACAAATCGTGGCGGAAGTGAATGGTGGAAATCATTTCATTATTTTTACCTTAGTAAGATACACTTCGACTTGGGCGATCAAAAAAGTTCGCGAAGCGCTATCGAGGAGGCACTGAGGATATCCCAAAATAATAGTGAAAAACACTTTGAGGGAGCATCATGGGCCTTTTTGGGGAGGATAGTGGGAAAAGCGGATCTGTCACAAAGCGATACGGCGGCGAAGTATATACTAAAAGGAATCAAGATACTGGATGAGATGAAAATCAAATCATGGTGCGCTGAAGGCTATCTTTATTTAGGAGAGCTTTACGCCAGCACCGGGAATAAAGAAAATGCCCTGAACAATCTAAGAAAAGCCGAATCGATTTTCCAGGAGATAGGAATTGACTACTATTTGTCTAAGACGCAGGAAATATTATCAAGGTTATAAAAGGATATAACTCCATGACCATATCTTGTAGTAGCTCCTGATCAAGCAAAAGTTGCTAATTTGCTGACATATCTTCACCTTAAAATCAATGTAAAATATACAGATAACTCCAACATAGCCAAACTTTCCGAGGCTCTTGAAAAGTTGTGATATCTAATTGTCAATCAAAGTTTTAATTGGCTTTCTGGTACTGTCAAATCAAATGTAAGTCAGGACAAATTAGCGACTTTCGCGGCTAAAAGCCGCTCCCAGATCATTTCTTGATTTGCATATATTAATATTCTGGCATCTCCTATTTTTCGACTGAAGTCCGAACTCTGTTCTCAGTCCTCAGCACTCAGTTCTAACTCAATGCTCTATGCGCTATGCCTTTTACTTTTAAATTCCGACCTCCAAATTCTCTGTCCTCTGATTTCTGTTATCTGACATCCATCCTCTGACATCCGTCTTCTGTCCTCTGATTTCTGACTTCTGTCATCTGCCCTTTGACTTACGGTTTGCGCTTATCCCGAAAAATAAGATTGGAAATCACCACCCGTTGGATTTCGGAGGTTCCTTCATATATGGTAAAGACCCGGGCATCTCGGTAATAACGCTCCACCGGGTATTCTTTGGTAAAACCATAGCCACCATGGATTTGGATGGCTTTTGCAGTGATGCGGTTGACCATCTCCGAAGCAAAAAGCTTGGCCATTGAGGCTTGCAGGGTGTAATTCTCTCTGTTGTCCTTCATCTCCGCCGCAGAAAGCATCATCAGCCTGGCGGCTTCGATCTCTGTTGCCATGTCTGCGATCATCCAGCGCAATCCTTGAAACTTGGATATGGTGCGGCCGAATTGCTCTCTTTCGCGGGCATAGTTGACAGCGGCGTCAAAGGCCGCCCGGGCGACTCCTAGAGATTGCGCAGCAATACCGATACGGCCCCCGTCTAGACCCGTCATGGCAATTAAAAATCCGTCGCCTTCATTTCCCAGTCGGTTTTCGGCCGGGATGCGGCAATCTTCAAATATGAGATCTGCCGTGTCGGACGCCCGCAAACCCATTTTATCTTCCAGGGGACCCACGGTCAGGCCCGCTGTATCCCGTTCAATTAAAAAGGCACTGATTCCTTTGTGGCGTGCTGTTTCATCTGTTTTAGCGGTAACGATAATGAGGCCGGCATGTTTGCCGGTGGTCGTGAACCGTTTGGTGCCGTTTAGGACATAACTGTCACCCTCGAAAACCGCTTTGGTGGTCTGCCTCGATGGATCGGAGCCGGCATTGGGCT
>CALZJV010000393.1 GCA_945787595.1 uncultured Desulfobacterales bacterium
GGAATGCGGAATGCGGCCTCCGGCCCGGAGGGGCCAATACCCCGGAGGGAAGGCGGAATTAATGAATGTGGAAATGGTTATGATGGTGGACGAGAAAGCGGATTTGCGGAGTTGACAAGGGTTGAGGCACCATCTCTGCCCCTTTCCGACAGGCATGGCGGATTTAACGAAGTTGAATTATGTTTCAGTGACGAGCAGGTTAAAGCAGAAACCCACCGCTGCCTGCAGTGTGACCTTGAGATTTGTCTGACAATGAAAAAACGCGCCGCCAAGCCGGTGGAGAATGATGGTACATAATTGAGGGCTCGGGTTGGTGAGTTTCTCAAAGCCGATCCGCTGCATGGATAATCACCACCGAAACCGAATGAACTCGACCCTAAGTCATCGTAATGAATGAACAGTAACCAAAATGAAAACGGAAGATTATACGCAATGCCGGGATTGGATGTCGAATAAAAGCCGCAGAGCCAGGCTGTTCATCCATAACGATCCCTAATGGTCTCAGACAGCATCCGATTTCGGTGGCGATCATCCACTCCGCTATAAATATAGGCTTATGCTGAAAACTCCCCGACCCGTCGCACAATTAGAGGGAAGCTAATGCATTAGTCCGGCAATAAATGAATCGAAAAAAGATATTTTCTCCAATTCAAGACCCGTCCAGATCATGACAGCAATCCAACCCAAAAATATGGTGAGTAATATTATTTTTTGCAAAGTGGTAATTTAGTATGAGCAAAAAGTATGCTAAAACTTGACAATCCTAGTATAGTAGACACTGTTAGACTAATTCGTTCTATCAAACATATCGATCGTATAGCGGTCAGCTCGACGTTGAACCAGATCAAGTTTGCGTGTCAGGCGCTGATAGGCGGCGGCGTTTTCCTCCTGGTTTAGCTTTTCCAATCGCTGATTATAAAGTTTTGCAAGGGTCCGGGAAACCGGGGAATCAAAGGGAATGTGATGAATCCATTTTTCCCAACTTTCTTCTATTTCCTCCCGGCTTTCGCCATAATTATCCAAGTTCAGCAATATTGAATTAGCCACCGCTAATTCAGGAAATCCGAATTTATCCAGATACAGTTTGCCTTTGGAATCATAAAAAAAGACTTGATCTTCGGAGAATGTGTCTTTTTTATACCATACTGAAGGACCAACTGGCCCTTTAATAAACTTTCATGTACATCCCGATACTGCTTCAGACAATTGCCGGATAGCGGCTTGAGTGTTTCCTAATTTTAAATTCGCCAGGCCGGCATAGAATGAATTGCCACTGTTATTATTCGTAATCAGCTGATCGATACCCGGTTCAAATTCGCCTCGCGCAAGATGTATCATTCCCATCTGTGACTGCATTGCAGGGCTAATTTGACCTTTTTCGTCGATGCGGGTCAGCAATTCTTCAACCATATCAAATTGCTGCAGGCCGACTAAATATTCAATACTATATTTTAAATTCCCATCCGATTCACTCACGCTATCATTATGATATTGGCCGGCTTGATGTATCGCCTCGTCAAAGTTGTCATCGAAATAGGTGTAAATGGAAGAAGCCACCAATTCGGAATCATAGTTTTGCGAGATCTGTTTTCTCAAGCCAGGGAAATTGTTGTACAGGATGGTGAGTGGGAAAAAGAATTCTCCATTGTCACCGGCTGCTTTTATCAAGTGCGGCACGGAAATGGAATTTTCGGGTGCATCAACGTAATGCAATTGGTAATGAAGGTACTTGTCGCTGAGCCTTTTGAGGCGACCACGGATCTGATCCGGTATCAGTGATTCCTTCTCCGGCGGATAGGCTAAAACCAGAGTTGTTGACTGTTTTTTCCAGGCTTTAACAAAGTCCTTCTGAATATACTCAACCCAAACATCATACGTGGCGACATCATAGGTCACAAATGTTTCCAACGCTTCGTCATATCCCACAATCGCAAACGCATGGGCCGGCACGTAAACCAAAACCGGAAATCCGGCATCAATGCACTGTTTGATATCCTCAAGGCTGGCCATCGGCAGAAAGTCGTGGCGGAATCCGGCCTGCTCGGCATACCAACTCTGATTGACAATAAAGGTGCCGCTTCCAAGGCCGGTAATCTGCCGGCCGATACCCCTGGCCGTTGCATCTGAGCCCCAATACCGCATTGCCAATGCCAGAGAGTTGGGCACGCAATAACCGCCCTTATACTCAGTGCGGGTATCTACACCCGCCAATACTACCCGTTTTTTTCCTGCAGACCGCTCCAGACTATCCAGAAACCTGTTGGCCTTGGTCACAAGCTCAGTATTGGCGGTATATTTCGCTACAACTTTACGAAAACCATGGATGGCTTTTTCACGGGCGCCCAAACGGTGTTGGGCAAGGGCGACACGATATTGCAGATATGAAGCAATCCTTGGCTGAGGTTCTTTCTTAAGGCCTATTTCATAGAACTTCATGGCTTTGTAAGTCATTGCCTCGCGTTCGAGATAACGACCCATGGCGAGGAATATGTTCGCACTGTAGCCAAAGTAAATGCACAGTGTCAGGCCTGCCGCCAAGTTAATACCTGACAACTGGGCGGCACGGCCGAATTTTATTAAGCCGGCTCTTGGAGTAAACATATAAAACAGCCAGAAAACGGACCACCAAAATCCAACCAATGCGTGGCCTAGCAGGGTTGGCGAAATTAATGATTGCCAGCCAAAGCCTGTTGCAGCGCCGGCCTGAAAACCTGGAATGGCGATAAACAGTTCCAGTGCAAAGGACCACGTGAGGTAAGCCCATAATAAGCCGAATCCGTAAAAGATAATTTGACCGGGCGAAATCTTGGGCTTTGCTCGACCGATGAAACCGCCGGCAATCGCGCCGGAAAGGATCAGAAACAACACGCCCATAAACACTTTATAGGCTGCAAAGCCGTCTTCAAAGGTCACCGGCATCAAGGTTGAAAAAATCCTGTCAACGAAGAGAACATAGAGTATCATCCCTACCATACTTAAAAGCAGGCTGACCATTGCACCACCAATCATACCGGTAATTATTTGCCGATAACCGCCCTTTTTTCCGGGTGGTATGGGATGATTTTCCTTAAACACGCGATGCGGTTTTCGCAGCAGCAGACACAGACCGGTCCCGCACACGATGTGAAAAGCGACCAGTGACAAAGCTGTCCAGTACCATTCAACGCCCCAGAGCACCGCTAATAAAAGAGCCAGAGTCCCGAAGACTGTTAAAAGAATACCGCATACCCAACCCAGTTTGCGATACCCACAGCGAACCGCAATAGCCCCTGCTAACGGAGCGGATGCCGGAAGCCCCGCCACGATGGTGATCAGAATCAACCACAGTGGGTTCAGCGGCTGATCGATATATGGATCGGATCCCGGCTTGGTATCTGCATTCCATAGCGGCTCTGCGTCCGTCTCATTCAGCATGATTTGATGGTCATTATACATCAAGGTTCGGTCTCCAGTGATGGATTTATTTATTTTTCGCCAGGGGGTTGACGGACTCATTTTTGAGTGTATTTTCGGCATCTGTTCGTGCGGCCCAATCAAGATATAGTTTGGCCTTTTCATCAAAACCCTGTGCCATAAGCAATTTACCATATTTTAGATGATAGATTGGTTTGTAGCGTCTCATATCAATAGCAGCTGCATAATATTTTAAGGCTCTAGCCGGATGGCCCTTCCATTCGGCCAGGGCTGCCAGGCAAAACTGATAATCCGCATCATATCTGACCTGATTAGGATCAATTTGTGCCAGGGTGTGTTCTGCTTTTTCATAGAGCTTTTGACCAACATACGCCACTGATAAACGGAGTTTAGCTTTTGCATTTAGCGGGTCGGCAGATACGGCACCCTCCAAGGCATTAATTGTACCTGAGGTGTCGCCGGACCATTCACAGGTATTTGCCAACAAAATCCAATCCGGAGTGCCCGTAGGATCATAAATTGAGCGTGCCTTTATAAGCTTCAATATGCGGCTTAGTTCCGAAATATCACTGCGGTCCATGAGGTGAAGATATTTCTGGCTGATCATCCATGGCAGGGTGTTTTGGGCAAAACCCTCTCTAAAGCTGTGCCGGGCATCCTGCAGAAATTTTTCATTTTGCGGTAAATTAAAGAAGTTGAAAATTTGACCTAAATCCGGAAACTGGTTTTGTAAATTGAGAGAACTGTGAATTATTTTATCGCGGGATTCCCACCAAATCCTGGCAAGATGAGCGATATACATTGGCAGAGGATCGGCGATTTTTGCGGCACCAATTTTTGCCCATTCTATCGCCTGTTTCGGATCCCCGTGATCCAGATAGGAAAGCGCAATAAGCGTGGCTAAATATCCGTTGCTTTGTTCCTTAAGCTCAAGGTAAGGCATTTCAAAGGCGTCACTTACCGCTTGGGTCCTGTCAGCTGGAAACACGATGACCGATAAAGGACCCATATATCCTAATGAAGGGTTTTGCCAGTAGTCGGAGCTGTATTCCATGTAGGATTCATTGGCAATTCGCAGCAATCGTTTGCGGCCTTCGCCATGGCCCTCTCTTTCAATATCTAAAATTTCTTCAGCTTCCTTGCGCTTTTCATTTCTCAGCCTTTTGGAAAGTTTGGAGAACGAATAGGCACAAATAGCCGAGCGACCGGGCTCTAAACCGAATATAACATTAAAGGATTTGTAGTGTTGATGAATCACCGGGATCCCGGCACCGATTAGCGCCTGAACCCGATCTATATCGGAGCGAAACAGCACCGTTTCATAACCCAGGCTTCGAGCGGCATCGTCAAGTTCAGCCAGGTTCACCAGGGGATTTAACTTGAGTTTGTCCGGGCTCTTTGACAGGTCTTTGAGTTTTATCACTACTTTGGATTCAGATACTTCTGATCCTTCCCAATATCTCATGACGGACAACAGTGCCATCCAGTTATGGGTAAGATAACGTTGGTAATCCACCATCGGTATTTGAAGCCGTGGAGTGCGGTTGGGATTGACGGAATTGGGTGTATTCATGGCGGCCTGGGCACGCTGTATGATCCAATGCCACCGACCAGAGTTCTGATACCGGTCAATGAGGTTTTGATAGGTTCGTTTGGATTGCTCAAAGCGTTGGTTTTGATAGTGATACTGAGCCGATTTTTCTGCGATGCGTGGCCATTGAAGGTGATTGGGATATCTCTCAAGTAAAATCTCAGCCCATCCATGAGCTGATGCTCGTGTCTCAGCGTCGGCGGAGTCCATTTCATATGTGATTTGATCTTGAACCGTCAGCCACCAGGAATTGGACGTGAAGACCATCGGAATGCTGCATACAAACAGCAGTGGGATTAAAAGGGCACGTTTGCCGAAATCCCGGATGCGGGTCGGAGCCCCGAAAAGCAGCGGGATGATAACCAATGGCAATATATTTACTCCTTCTAATTCAGACAAAAATTTTTGCAGCCCCGAACACCATGGTGGAATGATCGCCCAGTTTGAGTGATCCAGGAGAAGAAATTCTTTGACGGCACCTTTGTGAAGTATGAGCACCAGAAGAGACCAGAGCAGATACCAGCAGAAAATAGTCAGGATGAAGCCGCCCAGAAAAGTTAGGACATGATTCACCCGGAACCGCCTGCCTTCACCTGCCCACCACAAGCCAATGAACAGACCGGCCATTAGACCAAAATGTGAATAGGTAAAAAAATCCCAGAGGACCGTTTGCCGGTCCAATGAATCCAGGGTTTCCTGCATGGGAATTCTATTTTCAAAGGCGGGTATGATCGAAAAAATAGTACCAACGCAGAATCCAAGGATCAACCCGATGACTATTGGTCTAATCCATGATTGCCAATCCTTAAAATGATATCGCCGACTGGCGCTACCGATGATGAATCTCTGGTATACAATGGCCCCGACAGTCCAGGTTAGATTAAAACCGAAGGTTAAAATTGACAACCACCACCAAACCATTTTGACCGTCAGCATCAGCCAGCCGCTGCCAATGAGGATTGTAATATTGATAGCAAGCACCCATCCGGCTGTTGCTTTTCTACCTCTGTTATAAAGCCCCCAGGCTATCATGAGCCATGGGAAGAAACCGCTGACGGCATATCCGATGAAAAGAAAAACATACCACGACCATGGACCGGGCATCTTATTCGAATCTGGACTTGCCTGATACAAAGGGGTCTGCACTATTTCATGATGTGTCATGATTTGCCTCCAAGAAGGGGAGAACTTTAAGAAAAACACCCATTATTTTATTTTTACTCGAGTTGGAGACTTTCGTATTTTTAATGGTTTTCAAGCATGATTCAGGTATTAACCGACCAATATATTACTTATCGCCCAACAGGCTAAGAACTGAAGTATTTGGTCCATAATAGTTTACTTTTTGGGATAAATTTAATTTAACCGATGAGGGTCATCAGACGGGTGAGATCTGCCATGGGAATGACGGAAATTCTGTCGTCAAGATCGTAGGCCTGATCGCCGGGATAAACCACCCCCAGGTGGGACAGTTGCAGATCTTCCTGGGCGATCAGCATCGAACAGCGCCGATCGGGGGCATCTGCATATTTTAACTCGAAACCAAATCGTTGAGGATTTTCAAGGGGTTTACTCTTTTGGAATCGGCCAGTCCCCTGGTTTGAGAAGAACCCTCGCAAACGTATCTTTGGTAATTTTGCGCTGCCTCATTTTTGTAACCACTGCATCTGCACCATCACCCCAGGCTGTTC
>CALZJV010000394.1 GCA_945787595.1 uncultured Desulfobacterales bacterium
AGTTTGGCCTCGATGCCCTTGTTGCATCCCGGAAGCGGCGATATGGATCCGATTTCCAAATCTTCCCGAACTTCGGTCATTACTACCGGATCGGCCAAGTCGGTAACTGACACATTCAGCTTATCGGCCACATACTTTTTAGCCTCATCAATCTTCATGCCGCGGGTCATTTGCATGCGTGCCACCAGATCTCCGGCAGTCCGCATTCCGCCCATGCCCGAAGCAATTGCATGAGAGATGGCCATACCAAGTGGATCACCTACGCCCACCTACAATCCGTCCAGCCTGCAGATTTCAACCATCGCTTTGGAGGCCCGCGAGGTAATGTCCACCGGCGGGTGATTCGCCAAAGGCACGCCGCCGACACCCATGCCCATGTTCGCATGGATCGGTATGCCGGCCTGCTCGCAACACGCTTTGATGAACGCGATGGCCCGCGACAGATTCCAAGGACAGGATCGGCTGGTTTTCATATTCACCACCGGACCGAAAATGGTTGCGCCGGCCTTTTGCGCCAGCTTTACCTGATCATGGGCATACAGCCCTGCCAGTCGCTTGCCGTTGTACTCCAATTCACCGTGTAATCCGAGGACGAACTCACCGGCCATGCCAAGCTCGATGCATATATCCGGATATTTTTGTTTCAGTACTTCCGTCGCCCTCAGAGCGGCTAAAAAATCAGCATCCCCGGCAGCACCGGTGGTGTCCATGTTGATGCCGTCTGCTCCGGATTCATACATGGCGCTGGACACATATACAATGTCTTTGATCGCATCTTCAACCGCCCTTTCATAAGCGTCTCTGGCCTCGGCAATCTTGCCCAACGGCATCAATTCCGAGGGGTTGGGAAAGGGACCGTCCGGTTGGCTATACAGGCCTAGATTCGGCATAGCGCCATAAAAAAGCGGGGGGTGTGTTACCATTAGGATTTGTTCCAGCACGGTCTGTTCGGTGCCCACAATCGGTTTGACGGCTTTGAAACTGTAGTCAACATGCCCCAGCTCAAGGGTATCCGCGCCCAGAAGTTTTTCGTAAATTTGCACCGTTTGAACCCGATGAACATCCACCGCGGTACGTATCATCTTGAGGGGGGAGCCATCATAGGAAAGCACGATTTCTTTGCCGGACTCTACGCTGAGAAAACGGTCGGGGGAAGTAAAAAGATCGAATAAATATTTTAATTCTTCTTCGGAAAGTGGGGGTATCTTGCCGCGGTCGGCTGCATCTTCACTCCCCCCTGTTAAGTCTTCCATGAGCTGGCTTTCGCTCATCTCAACCGCAAAACCGCTGCCCATGCGTGTCATAATTTTGCCCATATCATCTCCTCCTTAGTTATCATCCCCATCGATGGATTTTTGGGGTGAAGGCCTTGCGGCCTGGTCGATAGCAACCACATCAAATGTATGAGGTCAAGCAGGATTTGCTCATATCAGCCATAGTGCTTCTGCGTCAACATTTATCGTCATCGAATTATGGTCCATCTGATATAACTACTCGGCTTTTAGATGTTAGAACCGGAATGAAAGACCTAATTCTTCGAGTTTTTTCTTTGGAAGGTTTTAAGGCATCAGGTTTTCGAGCGCTAAGCTGAGCGATGGCCATTGAAAGTATAGATACATGATAAGTGTTATCTGAACTTCGGCTAAATTGATGATATGCTCGAAGATTAGCCCCAAATTAGACGGAGATCAGGTTACAGATAACATTCTCTACGATTCGGAGGTTATCGACATTTATGATGGTAAGTTTCTAATATCATTTGGTTTTTAGGGCTGCCAATTTTAAACATCTAAGCAGATACATTGAATTACAAACGAGAATGTTCAACCCCAAGATATGGTATTCGGGTGAAAGCTCTCGATCATTTCAATTTAACTTCACACTACGCAACATGATGGCATCTTCAGGACAGACCTCATGGCAGCAGAAACACCTTATGCACTTTGAATAGGTTACCTCTGCCATCCGGCCTTGCACCTTGACTGCATCTTTAGGACAAATGCTTTCGCAATCTCCACACGCTGTGCATTTATCAGTAATAACGGGGCTTTTTCGGGGAGGTTTTTTGCCGGTTAATAGATGACCGGCCGTGTTTGGTAGTCTGAATCCTTTATAGGCAACTTCCTCGGGTCCCTGGATCGGATAGTCAATCCTCTCAGGCCACAAACCGCGAACTTTAGCCCTTTTAAGTGCCGGTATGCCCACGGGCTCGACGCCCAAAATTTTGCATACGGAAATGTCCATGGCCACATAATCTGTTGATGCAAGTACCAGATCCATTTTTACGGGATCTCCGCTTCCAGGCCCCTGGCCCTGCATTCCCATTATACCGTCCATGATATATAGGTGTGGCTTTACGATGGTAAGAATATCCAGCATCATGTCCGCAAAACTAACTCTTCTTGGGAACTGAGCATGGTATTTTGCCTTGGTAAGACCGGGAACAACTCCATACATAATCTTGCAGGCCAGTGTCATATACTGAAAGGAGTGGGTTTTAAGTTTCGGCAGCGCAATGACCTTATCGGCATTTAACACATAATCACAGATCGGAGACCTTTGCAATCGTTTGCCATTGGGGATATCAAGTTTCTTGACGCCTGTATCAAAGTTCAGAGAAATCTCTTCTTCTCCTGCCAAATTCTCGAGCCCTGAACGCCGATAGGCCTTGTTAAGATTTCTTTTGGAAAAGGGTCCCGCAGGGGAGTCTCCAATATACGGTTCTCCTCCTGCCTCTCTTACAGCCTTGGCCACAGCCCTTACAAATTCAGGGTGCGTGGTCACGGCCTTTTCCGGCTCTTTGGCTGATAATAGATTAACCTTGAGGAGGACTTTCTCGTTCTTTTTTACAAACTGCTCCATCCCCCCGAGGGGCGCAAGGAGGGTTTCAATCCCTGGATCTGAATATGTTGCCTTAATAATGCTGACCTTTGCCATTTCTTTATCCCTCTACCAAACGGATTTTACTTGGTTAATCATGCCCCCTTCTCCGCATAGCTGGCTCTTCAACGGGTTTATCTTATTCTCAATTAAATAGACGATAACTTTGAGCGGTTTATTTTTGCTATTTTTTAAATAAGATTTTGGTCTCATAATAAAGTTTTTTAAAAGGATTTTATCGATAACTCGGAAGAAATATAAATATCAGCTGATTACTGGTAAATTGTTAGAATTCCTTTCGGACACCCAATCGAGAATTTAAGCGTTTCCATCTTTGTTGCGGTTATGAAAGATACAACCCAATCCTGACTCCACGATTAAATCAAGACACTTATTGCAGGAGATGCAGCGAGCAGGAGAAAGGTCGCCGCTCAACCATCGATTGACCAAATTCGGTTCCCTGATAAAGGGGCGACTCATGGAGACTGCATCTATTTTTTCTAAGGCTTTTGTTATTTCCAAAGGGTTCCGCCACCCCTCCACGGACATATGGATTCATTGCGGTTGTCTGGTGATCAGCACGTATGCTTTGTTTGGTTCATGGATTAGGTTACCAGCCCTTAAACATTAAAACTGATATTTGAGACTAAACAACGTTGAGAGAACATTGTGATACTTACCGGTTTTGATGGTATTCTGAGTCTATACAAAATGCCGCGAATCTTTCCATTCTTTGCAATTCGACAGTTATCAAAAGCTATGGATATAAAATTCAAGTATAACAGTTTTTTAAGGGCTGCCAAATGCTGGGATACTATTTAATTATGAGACCTTCCTGTTATAATCATCTCGCCGGAAACCCTTTATTATAACAGTATACTGGAAGTTCATTGGGTACAGCCGCCAGGCAGCGATTGCAGGAAACACAGGAAACCTTATCCATCTTGTTCTCTTTTATCTTATTAACAAGAAAAGGCTCCCTTATGAATGGTCGCGACATGGATATAAAATCTGCATAATTATTTTCCAATACTTCTTCCATGTGGGAGACTGTGCGCATCCCTCCAACCAGCAATAATGGAATATCACCGATAACCGGTTTGACTTTCTTAGCGGCTTCAAGATTATAGCCTTCTTCGAGGTCATATTTGCCTTCCAATTTGCCGATCATTAGGCGCCCGATAGGTTTCTCCCACCAAGAAAGACTTTTGACCAGTTCGGCCGTTGGTACATCACCCCGGCACATATTCATGTACGAATAGTTCGTTGCTCCGCAGCTCACTTCCACCGCGTCGATTCCCAATTCTGCCAACCACCCGGAATATGTTGCTGCCAGAGAGGGGGTAATTCCTTCTTTTGGAGTGTAATCATTGGTATTGAGTTTTACCAAAACAGGAAAACTAACAGGCACTACCTTTCTGACCTCCTGGTATATCTCCTTTAAAAACCGAAATCGATTTTCATCGCTGCCGCCCCATGAATCTGTTCTGATATTAAAAAATGGAGATAAAAATTCGCTGATTAAATACCCGTGAGCTCCATGGAGTTGAATACCGTCTGCGCCAGCCCCCACTGCCCGCTTAGCAGCAGTTCCGAATGCTTTAATGACACCCATAATTTCGTCTTCAGTCATTTCTTTGGGCTTTACGAAGTTTATCGGATCCCGACCCCGGCTTGACGGTGCTAATGGAGTCTGACCAATAATATCCTTGGTGGTTTGCCTTCCACCATGGGCTAATTGGAATGCAATCTTGCCACCTGCTTGATGCACGGCAGTTACCAATCTCTTTAAGCCCCGTATCATACTGTCATGATGTATTCCGGTCTGGTATTTATAACCGCGTCCAGAGGAATGAACAAACATAAGCCCTGTGATGATCAATCCCACGCCTCCTTTGGTCAGTCTCTCGTATCTTTTAATAAGATCATCACTGACTTCACCGGTTTCCTTGGCCATACATTCGTATGTTGCTGAATTGACAAATCTATTTGGTATCTCAACATTTCCAATTTTCATAGGAGAGAAGAGCGCTGACATTTAAAGCCTCCTTAATCTGTTTAGGTATGATTGATTTTGGGACTAAAAGTCAAATTTGGATAGATTGAGATTCTCTTAACTTAACCTCGGCTAAATTAATGATATGCTCTAAAATTATCCCTAAATTTGGCGTAGTGCCGTTTATAGATAGCTTGCCAATATCCAAATTTTCGTTATAATTCCAATATGTTAATAGTATTTCAATAAAATCACGTTCTCTCAGACCTGACATAGTTGCAGCAATCTGAACCGGACAATAAAGAAACGGATTTATGCTATCACAGGCTTTGAGGACTATTTTTTTGGGCTATGTTGGTAATAATAAAGGTTGTTAACAGTCAAGATCACCAGTTCTCAGGGCGCACCCAAAGCGCGTCTTTTGAGAATCTGATAAATCAATTAGTTGGATGACTATTCTTTCAACCAATCTATAGCTTCATCGGCGTCGGTGAATATTTTGAGATTAACACCGCGATTGACTGCAACGTTTTCAACGAATTTGTCAGGAAGCATTTGATCCTCTCTACCAACGAGTGCTGTTTTAGAGATGATACCAATCATTTTCACACCATATTCTGCAACCATGAAGCTACTAAATATCTGAATTTCACCGGTCATGTTCCTGCAGTCGAGCAAGGCTTTGGATATTTGAACCTGACTGCATGCTTCAACCATGGCATCAATACACTGTTTCCCCAATACTTCGCTAAATTCACCAGTGTAATCGAAGCGAATGTATGCTTCCTCCTGAATTATCCTTAGACCTTTAATCATCACCAAACATCCTTTCGAGGGATCCAACACGGGATTACTTGATGTTCCACGTAATGTAAATCTTTGGTTTGCTGAGTTATCCGTATGCCGGCAAAATTAATGATATGCTCAAAATTTGTACCAAATTTGACAGATTACCGGCGGTTCAGTTCTTGCCATAATCTGCAATCAAAGCAAATTGCAGTTTTTATCAGGATATCCAAAGAGAAAACCCCATCTCCAATACCGGAAAAAGGGTCTTATGATCCATCCATTTGCTCTCCCTTTTAATTAAAGGTTGAACCCAATAATTTTACATTTCTCCCACAATGGCACACTTTGTATGAAAACTCAAGCAGATGACGGATAGTTAAACCCAATAATTTTACATTTCTCCCACAATGGCACACTTTGTATGAAACATCAAGCAGATGACGGATAGTTATGACAGGTATTAATTTCAATCATTTGACAGCGCTCAATCTATGGGTTTCTCGTAACCGTTTCCAGAGTTTCCTTAAAATAACGGTGGCTGCGTCAACTTCATTTAATGGTTCCCCGGCCTTCGCAAGGCAATCTTTCATAAGCTCTGTGTTTACACCAAAATCCAAGTGTTCGAGTTTATAGCGGATGAATTTTCCCAGGGTTAATTCAACCACGCGGAACTCATCCTCATCCAGATCGGCCGTTCCTACCCTTTCTGCTAAAGTTAGTTCGGCAATAATTTCATTAACAACGGCATCAACCGTATTTAGTTTTTGTGCCATGGTCCACAGTGATTTATTTTTCAACCCAACTTATATTATTTACAATCCTGTTTATTGATGATTGCGATATCTTGAACTTTTTGCTCAGTTGATCTTGATACATAATCCCATCTTTGTAAAGTTTCCGGATATTCCTAACTTTATCCCAGCTCATTTTTGTTGTTGTTCGGTTAAATGTGACATGAGCAAATTTACCGAAAAAACAGTTTTCCGGGGTGTAATTTTTCTTAACATCTTTACGGCATAAAGCAAGCCCTTCACGGTAACCGTTTTTTAATGCCCATTTTCTAAATGATATATAACCGTTTCGCCACTCGGCGCATACTTTTACCCCTTTAGATCCGTTAGATTTATAGCTAGGAACATTTGGATTATAGCAACGGTTTCTCATGTTAAGCCAACTCCGATACAGGTTTTTTGGGCTCTGTCCGTGAATAGTTAGTGTTTTTGAGATTATTTCGTACCGAGCACACCCACAGGATTTGATTTTACAACCATCAGACAATCTTTTTTCAACTTTCTGATTGCAATAATCGCATAGAAACAAACCCCATTGACTTTTATAAGTGCCGGCTTTGTTCCCGCGTATATCTAATTTTTTGAGAAGTTTCATAAGCCTATTCCGGTAAAAATATATTTTTCGATGACCCCGTTATTATATTTTCCAGCAAAAAATTCAGAAATACATGTGTTTTGATCTGCCTGGGATAGTGGGATTAGATAATGTAACCCCGCCTTGCCGTCGCAGGGCGGGGTTTTGAGAAAGGAACTTATTTAATGACGAACCGGAAACTATTTCCAGCTCGCACCTATTGTCGGTTTATTGGCATGTTATAGTTTAGGTGATTTTTATTCTGCAGGTTCAAAATCAATCGATGGCAAGATGCTAAACTCCGGTCCCTTTTGGACGATAGTAATATTTGAAACAATAAAATTACGGAGACAGCAGATGACAAACAATCAAACCGGCAATCGGACTGATTTCGCTGAAAATCGTGTGATAGTTACCGCATTGCTGATGTTACAACCACATTGGAGTCAAAAATTAATTACACAGGCATTAGATATAAATAAATCATTTATTTCCAAGGCAAAAATGTAGGCTATCAGACTTGGCCTTATGGATGATAAACGGACCCCCACTTCAAGAGGTATTGAATATCTGGAGTGGGCAAAAACGCAGTATGATATATTTGCGTATGTCAAAAAGGTAAATCAATCTTCTTCAAATATGATGCCCGATAAATAATCTGAGCGAAGTCTAAATCCGCATCTCAACGGGAAGTGAATTTAGAGTATACTAAAAATCATTAACGCACACCTTAGTGTCAACCGCCAGCTTAAATAATTTTGTTGCTCACTTCGAAGGGTTCTCTCTACGGGTAACAAATATCTGGAATTTGGAAAAATTTCATATAACATTTAGATATCACTCGGTTTTCAAGACTGTCAACTGTTAAGATTTATAGCAGATATTTGTATCGTACTGCTAAGCTGCGGCCGGCAACCTTGAAGACGAAATAGTACTCAATCATTGGTCAAAGCATAGGTACCGGCCGTCTGCTCCAGCTGAAAGGTTAGGTCCTACTTTGGCTCGGAGCTCTTTAGTTCGATCGCCTTGGCGAGGTCGTCTATTAGTTGGTCGATA
>CALZJV010000395.1 GCA_945787595.1 uncultured Desulfobacterales bacterium
ATCTCCTCCGGTTTCATCGCAGTAGATGCTTTTACCGGCAATATCAAATCCATTGACTTTCAGATTTCTTTTTGGAAGAAGATTCTGTTGAACTTCCCTTGCTAAATTCAACGATTGCTGCATTCTTTCGCGTTCAATCAGGCCTTTGGTCATTTCATTGATTGCATCACCTGTATACCCAATTTCATCATTGGAAAAAACCTGCACCCGTTTGTCAAAGCGACCGTTTCTTATCCGTCGAAGCGTCTGAATAATGTCCCGGAAAGGGATGCTTAGGTTGCGACTCACCAACATAGTCAAACAAATCCCGACCCCGATAAAAATCATTGCACCGATATTGATCGCCGATTGTAACTTTGCAAGCGCCACGGCAGGTTCGTGTTGACTTTCCGAAATTCTGTTCATTTTCAGGATTATGCTGATCAGGGGAATCAAGTTACATGCAAATAGTAGTGCTACCAAGCGGGTTCGGATTCTAATTCGCAGTGTTTTCGGAATAGCAGAAAGACCGCCGCCTGGAAAGAAATGCGGCGCCAGCTGCTTTTGCAACAAGTGTTCGAGTAGAAAAAAAGCGACAGTGATTGTGATCAGGCCGATACTTAGGCTATTATACAAGGCGCGTTGAACCAGCTGTGCTCCAGAATCATAAGCCCAATGAATTGTGGACCAAACAATTGCCGACAGGACCCACATACTAAAATCAAGTGCGATTAAAACAAATGGCTCGTTTAACAACCGCTGGCGAGCTTTTAATTTAAGATTCTGAGGTATGGATGTACGCCTAAATAGGGCATTTAGGTAATGGCGGATAGGTTTTTCATAGAGTAATGTCATTACCGTAACGAAAGAAAATGCAAATGGACTAAAAAGTGCATCCGTCCAATGGACGATGGGATATTCCAAAAATTCTTTCGGATACGGCTCTTGGGTTGTTAACGCCAAAGCGTTTGCCAATAAAAGACCGATGAAGTTGGCAATACCGTTAGCAACGAGCATTTCGTTTTTGAGATGGAAAAGTTTAAATCTTGTCATGATACTGGTCTCCTATAACCTGAGAATTTAAAACCAGCATGGAGGGAAAGAACTGTCACACAAATTAATAGAGCTATGAAAAATGCAAATTGGGCAATTCCAGCCAGAATGGTCAACCCAACAATACTCAAGAATAGTGATGCTATTGTAAAACGAAAAACGACATACTGAATCAGGTGGCAAGCTTCGTTAATCTATGACATTCACCTGCTTATTATAACCTGCATAAGGTTTATTCACCTGCACATTGAACTTTTTTCTTGATTGCAGGGATTCTATGAGATCGATCATATAGTTTTTCGGAAGTTCAGGCGAAGTATAGTATGCGCCGTTAAAAAGCTCTCGATTATCTTTTAACTGCCCATCCCGTCGTGCAACGTCAATTACTTTCTGGTGGTGAGTCCACAGGTAAATACCTATGTTAATCCATATGCTCTGTGCCATTGGAAATGATGAGTACCTTCATTTGAAACTCCTTCGATTAGATATCTGCAATGCACTTGAACCCTCATCAGGTTTTCATACTGGTTTAACTTCATAAAGGTTGAGTGATTTCGTTTTTCCTTTCAAGCTGACATCTCCGATGCCTGAAAAATCAAAAAGATGTTGGTTTTCTAATTTTATTTTCATTGATTCCGATATCAATAGTCTCTTTTGGAAGTCATTACATTTACCTTGAATGCGTGCTGCAGTATTCAAAACATCACCGTGATAAGCAAGTTCTTTTTTAATTTCACCAACTTCAGCAACTGTAACTTTTCCTAAATGTAAGCCAGCTTTGAATTCAGGGATTATTCCGTATTTCTCTTTATAATAATGTCTTTTACTCTTTATCAGAGTATCATATGCGAAAAAGGAATTGATGCAATGGCCGTGTTCTAATCCTTCCTTAATGCTCCATGAAAGAACCACTTCATCGCCCACATATTGATATATTTTCGCATCGTATTTGGTAATTACATCTGTTATATCGAAAAAACAGTCCTGTATAAACTGACTGTATTTAATATGTCCGAGTTTTTCTGCATAGGTCGTTGAAGATTTCAAATCCATAAACATAAAAATACGATCGTCCTCTTTAGGTCGATGATACTTTCCAAGCAAAAAACTTATTAGAACCCCTTGACCGAATTTATCACTGACTTGAAGAATAAAGAGTGCTGACATACAAGCAATACCCCAATAGATAAACGCCATCACCACCTTGGCGCTAAATAAAAAATCAATGTACAATTTGAGAACATCTCCGCTCAGCAACGGCTTATTAATTTCGGAGCTGTACAAAAACAGTGTACCCATAGAGATAAAAAATAACATAAACATTAAGTAGATTGTCGTCTTAATCAATAAGGTAATACCAAAAGGTTTCTTGCGAAATAATTTACTTAAATACAATACCTCTAATGATCCAAGTAGGGTTGCACCGATAATACAATTTATAATAGTAATAATTAGATTACGCAAAAAACTATAATGCTCCCCTTCAATTTCAGATTTAAAACCTAAAACAGATGCATCGTAAAATGTAATGAAAATGGCACAGAAAAGCCAAAAACAAATAAGAAATATAATTTTATAGAACTGAATTTTTCTCATTTAAATCTCCTATTTAAAACAGAAATTTTGAGAATACCGCAGTTTGGGGGGAAATCTTCGAGATGTAACGGTCTGACAAAAAAAATTTTGCTTTTCTAAACCTGACATCTTTCAATGACATACTCAGTGAACAATTTGGCTTGTTCATGCATCAACCCGACTGAATGTGCCAGTCCCGGGTAAGTCATGTTTTCGAGTACAGATAATGTTCCTTTGCTAGGTATACGTCCGTGGGAGATTGATCGGCAAAAGGTCCGACTGACATTGATCACATCATCCAGCGAGTCGATCAACGCCCCATCGTAATCAAAAATATTTAACATAAAAGGCATCAGGGATTCTCTGGTGTATATTTGTAGCGCTGATTACAAAATTCCAATTTTATAATCGTTGGAGTAATCAGGATTTTTATAAAGGCTGTTTTCTTGTGAGGCCATAAGAAGATCCAACGCTGCCCCAAGCCTATCAACTTCCAATGGGGCAAGCAATCTCACACACCCGACAGTATTTAATATAATTCTTTGTGTTGCCATATCTGGTGTCATTGGTAACCCTTTTTGATGCAATCATTATAGTTTTTATGAATAATATCTCATCTTTTCTAATTACGCATATCCCAAGGATTGACGCATAATATTCAGCTCCTCATCTTAGTCAATCTGGGGCATGGCATATTGTGATACATTGAGAGATGTCCAAATATCAAATTAACCGAGAATATTTCAGATAGAATCTCGCTACATGAAACACACCGGAGAATCAATCGCGATTCTAAATTTTGATCAACTCAGACATCGTGGATCACCCCCAAGTCCTCGAGGAGCCTGACTGCATGATACATAAGGTAATGTAATCAATTATATATTTAATTATATTGATCATTTAAACGTAACACTAATTAAACGATATTAGAGAGCAAACCATCGTCTTCAGTCGCCATGGTCACTAAACAACCCAGGAAAGATCCGGCATGCGTCGGTGCCAATCGGTAACCTCTTGAAATGCATATCCGGCGCGAAGTACGATATTTTCTTGAAACGGTTTGGCATAAATCATGAGGCCGATGGGAAGACCCTGTTCTGTAAAGCCGCAGGGCACGCTCACGCCGCACATATTTAAAACATTTCCGATGGCAGTGTTGCGTAGATAGCTTAGGTTTCGTTCGGCATAGGTTTCCATATCAGCGTCAAGTTCGGCTGTCGGCAAGGCAGGAATGGCGGTGGTAGGGACGAGCAAAGCGTCAATGTCACTCAAAGTCTTGATGGTTTTGGCCCTCAGGTTCCTCCAGGCTATATTGTTTTGCAGATATTCGATAGCCTCGACTTCTTTGCCCTTGATCATCCGATGGGCCACAATCGGATCCAAGCGGTCGAAATGCTCTTCCAACCATTTTTTGTTAAGCGTATAGGCCTCCGCGGCGATAATCAAACCTTTGGCGTTGAGCTGCCTGGCCTGTTGGGCTTCATGAAATTCGATACTGCTTACCTTAGCCCCCAGTTCTTTAAACACCCTGCCGCATTCCCGCACCGCTGTTTCAATTTCAGGGTCGGCATCTTCCCAGAATACGGTTTCGGCAAAGGCCAGTCGCATCCCCCGTACACCATCTTTTAGGCCCTGCAATACGTCCTGAACCGTCAGGCCCAAGGTGGTTTCGTCGCTGTCATCGACGCCCTGCAGGCATTGGTAGACTATGGCGGCATCTTCCACCGAGCGCGTTAGGGCACCAACCGAATCCAGGCTCCAGCTCAGCGGATAAACGCCCCCACGACCGATCCGGCCGACGGTGGTCTTCAAACCCGCCGTTCCGCAAAGGGAGGCGGGGATGCGCACCGATCCCCCGGTGTCGGTCCCCAAAGCCACAGGAACCATTCCGGCAGACACGGCCACTGCCGACCCGCTGCTGGACCCCCCCGGAACATGATGGGTTAGGTTCCAGGGATTGTGGGGAGTGCCGTGATCGTGATTAATGCCGACACCGCCATACGCAAACTGGACCGTATTGGTTTTGCCCAGCAGTATCATTCCGGCCCGCTTAAGCTGCCGGACCGCATGGGCATCTGAGGCGGCAATATTTTTTTCGAGAAGGCTAGATCCGGCGGTGGTCGGCAACCCCTTGACATCAAATAAATCTTTGGCGGCGTAAGGGATACCGCACAGCATCCCAGTATCTTTTCCATCTCTTATTTGTCGGTCCGCGGCATCTGCCTGCTCCAGCGCCCGCTCAGGGCACGTCAACCTGAAAGCATTCAATTGACCATCCAGTGATTTGATGCGGTTGAGCAAATCCTGCACGAGCTGGGTTGAAGTAATCTCACCCTTGCGGATACCGTCGGCAAGGTCGGTGATGGTTTGATAATGGAGCGGTGGATTAACCATTGCTGTGTTTCCTTTGGTAACTTAAGGTTTCGGGTTTCAGGTGTCAGTGTTCAGGTTTCAGGATTTAGCGATTCGATTTCCTGACACCCGAAACCTGGCACCTGACTCAATTCTTCACTCGTCAATCGTCATTCGTCTAGATAGCATCGCTCCGAGCTGAATCGCCTCGATCATGGATTGCGGATTGGCCCTACCCTCGCCTGCTTTGCCGAAGGCAGTGCCGTGATCTACTGAAGTGCGGACAATGGGAAGTCCCAGCGTAATATTTACCCCTGACATCTCCCCCCATTGACCGGTTTTTTGATTATACTGAAAGCCGAGAAATTTCATCGGGATGTGCCCCTGATCGTGGTACATGACGACCACGGCATCATACAGACCGCCCCTCATCTTTGAAAATACCGTATCCGCCGGAATCGGTCCTGCGACCTCATACCCTTTGCGGCGGGCGGATTCCACCGCCGGCGAGACTTCTTCATCATCTTCCCGGCCGAATATTCCCCCTTCCCCGCAATGCGGATTCAGGCCTGCCACGGCAATACGCGGCTGGGATATCCCGAAATTTTGTAAAGCATCCCAGGTCAGATCGATGACGCGCATAACCCGATCTTTTTTAACCCGGTTACAGGCTTCTCGCAGGCTGACATGGGTGGAAACGTGGGTGACGCGGAAGTTACCATGGGTCAGCATCATGGAATAGTCGCGGGTGCCGGTCAGGGTGGCGTAAATTTCGGTGTGCCCGGCATATCGATGCCCGGCGGCATGAATTGCGGCCTTATTGATCGGACCGGTAACCGTTCCGTCAATTTTTCTTTGCATGGCAAGCTCAATGACTTTGGCCACGTATTCAAAGGATGCCTTGCCCTGCTCGGCGGTTACTTCCTTGTACCTCAAACGATCCATCGGCATGTTTTTTAAATCCAGAATGTCCATGATACCGTGCACACCACGAGCGTCCTGTACTTTACGGACAGGATTAAGCGTTAACTCCACATCGGTGAATTTCAACGCATCCT
>CALZJV010000396.1 GCA_945787595.1 uncultured Desulfobacterales bacterium
TGGCCGGCAGTTAACGCTCTGATTGTTAATTTAAGCCTTGTTAGATGCCCCATCTGAGATTGTGTGGAACACTGCTATAAATGGCGAAAAATTTAAGCCTGCGTTTCTCTCAGATAATATTAACATATCTGAATTATTACAGAATTTATGCTATTGGCAAGCTATCGTAACCCCAGCATCACCATGCACCCGCCTCTTTAATTACCACATTGTAGTGATATCCCATTAATTTTATTGACAATTTTTTAAGTGGATGTATATTTAGGATATAATTTTATCTGATCATTTCGTGTTATCCAGAAGCGAAACTCGAAGCTCCACCTCTTTCCGACTATTGATCTCATTCGGAATCTCATTCTGATCTGAGTCTCATCCAGAATCGAAATTCACCTACTGTTAGCTACTTTCTAAAATCAGTTCCTTTTAATCCTTAATTTTAGTAGAGAAAAGCCATGACAAAGGGTTTCAAGAAGGTGCCAATATGAAAGCCTCCAAGGATTCTTACACCCTTCGGAGGCTTTTTTAATTTCACATCACCGGCAGCTCTTTTTATGTTCGCTTTTTACCTGCTCGCCATAGTCCCATCAGGACGACGGCTGGGTTCGTCTCCCTCCGCCTTTTGGATGCGGCTCGTCCCCTCTTCGGCAGAAGGAGGCAGAACATGCATACAATAGAACGTGATTTTTTTGGACCGACGCTCTGGAAAAGACAGGCGCAGAAAAATCAAACTCAATTACTTTTTATACAAAGGCTCAGAAAAGAGGAGTTTGGCAGAACGAAGATCGCAAACCGAAAGAAGAGAGGACTGGGTAAAAGTTAGCAAATGGTCAACTGTCTGCCTGAGGAATATAAAGTTAGCAAAATTTTTAAGTTAGCATCACCGGATCTATAGTTCATAATATCGCAGTTCACGCCCTCACGGGGCTCTAAGAAGCATTTGGGGAAAATTAACCGAGCTTACTTACCTGTTTTACTGGTGGACAACCATTTATGCCTAATATTTCATAAAATAAACCAATTTAAGTATTTTTTATTACTACATTGTAGTGCTTCTTTAGTATTTTTTCCCATGACTAAGATAGCCAAGAATTATAGTGAAAACATTGGTCAAACTTGTTGTTATTTAATCTATAGGAATCTCTTCGTGTTTCTGGTTGACAGGTAGATTTTAGTTAATCTCTTTTGGGAGATTCAAAGCTATAAGGTAAACGTTCAATCCAAAGGGAATTTTCTATGCGGCAAGTTGGCATAAAAATGTCCCCGAATAACGTACTACAGCAATATTCAGGCTCATTCTTTATCAATTCTTATTAACTAAAAGGCTGCTTATAGTCGTTGAGGTAAGCTGTGAGGAAGGATGTTCTGAAATTGCCGACTTAAAGCCTCCAGGGTTTTATTGTAAAACCTACGGAGGCTTTTCTTTTTTAATAGTCTGAAGTCTGAGCTGTGGAGCAATTTAATCTCAAACGACTGTCTCTAACAGGAGATCGCTTATATCTATGCGTAAATAATAAAATAATTTATAATTAGGTAGTGGAGGTAATTATGCAATCACATTCGAAAATATTCATTATTTTCTTCCTGGCTCTTTTAATGCTCTTTACCACAGGAAAAGTAAGTTGGAGTCAAGGACCTGAAATCACATTCGCAGGAGTTACTCACCTGGTAGCACCACGAGATGTGCGAACCAATCTCGGATTGGGAATCAATGTTTACCCCCCGTCGGTGGTCTCTGCTTATGTGACGGACCCTGATGGTGTTGTCGTTCACAATTATTCAGATGCCGAATTTCGGGAAGAAGGCAGTGATTTATACTATTGGATTAGCCTTCCAGGCCCTCCAAAAACAGGCACTTACACATTCACTGTGGATTTTACGGATGGAAGCACTGATACGGCGACAGATACCCAGGGACCACTGGTGGAGTTGCCTGTTATTAAGGCCTGGCAGGTTGATGTTAACGGGAATCACACGACAACTCCGACATTTACTTGGCCGGATGTCGCCCCCGGTAATTTCTATCGCTTAGTAATTTTTGATGAATTCTATAATACGCTTTATCGGACCGCTCGAATGTCTGCCACAACAGCTGCTGTTCCTCCCGGTTCATTGCCTGTCGGCATTGATATCCGGGCCCGGGTGGAAGTCCATGATAGCGATAGTTATCTCACTCTAAATAATAGAGCCAATGGGGACAATCTTTATTTAGACACAATCCTTATCCCGTGGGCCCAGGTTTACCATGTCAATACTGACTCGGGTCAAAAAACCTGGCTTGATTTAGGAATCAATGTCCGACAAAGCGAGGTGGTCACGGCCTATGTCAACGGACCTGGCGGGTTTTATTACGAGTACCAGGGCATCGACTGGTATGGGGAAGGTTATTTTAAGGAATTAGATGGCCCTCCAGCTTTGGGTGATTATACGTTCACGGTTGAATTACAAAATAGGACTTTACAATCGAAAACCGATACTCAGGATACCGTCGAACTTCTACCAATAATCGGATCGAATGACATTGAGATCATTGGTGGAGACGGGGCCACGCCAACATTCAGATGGCCGGAAGTGACCGGTCGAGTTCTTTTTTATCGCATAAGAGTTTTTGATTCAAGCAACAACATGGTAATTAGCTCGCAGAGGTTGGGGGGTACGGCCTACACTGTTTTCCCGGGAGAGCTGCAAGCTCTAACCACCTATGATATAAGAGTGGAAATTCACGACAGCTTTTCATATGATATGTTACAAAACCGATCCACCGGAGAACGAAAGCAGTTCACCACCGGAGATCTTCCCGCTCCGCCCAGCGGTCCTTTAGAGGTGGTTACCGTGCCATGGGTTGCCAATAATCCTCTCATTCCGCATGACACCTTCAACGGCAGAGAAATCACCTTCAAAGCCATTGCCAGGGGTGGAAATGGAACTTACGATTACGAATGGGATTTCGATGGTGACGGCACCTATGACTTTGCAGATATCACTCAGAATTCTTATGACCTCTCGGTGAGACACACGTATCCCGATCAGCAATTTGATAGAATTTATATTGCACGCATTCAGGTGTCTAGCGGGAACCAGACGGCTACCGCCGAGTATCCCGTCAGGGTTCATGCCTCCGCAACGCAAAGTGTTAAGGTAAACGTAGCCATTGATGAAGCCCTCTGGTGGATTCACCAGAAAATGCTCAGATATGATAGTGGTCCGGTCCAGTACGGAGCCTTAACGGATCAGATCTTAGGTTCGACCGGTGCAGCGGTTCAGGCATGGGAAAATCAGGGTCATAAACCGGGTGGGGACTACAATACAAATCCCTATGTTGAAGATGTCCGCCGGGGGATGAATTACATTCTCTCCAAGACCCACCCCTATCCCATTCATACTGAAGATGGCCGCAATCCCGATACACTTGTCAATGGTTATGGTTTGCACAGCATTCACGAATCCCAGCTGTACGAAACCGGAATCGTAATTATGGCGCTGGCAAGCTCCGGTGATCGGAATCTGGTTTCTGAAGTTGGTGGGTTCGGTATGCTGGGGCGAACCTATGGTGACATCGCGCAGGATATGGCTGACTTTCTGGCTTTTGCCCAGAACGAACCCAATGTGGGTGTCTGGCGGGGCGGATGGCGCTATGGACCGAACTATAGCCAATCCGACATGTCCGTCACCCAGTGGCCGGTGATCGGACTTGAAGCGGTTGAATCTAATTTCAGTACAACAGTTCCTGACTATGTTAAAAGCGAGTTGGAGATCTATTTGACCGCCGATCAGGATCCGAACGGCGGATTCGGCTATACCTCTCCAGGCGGGAACGTTGCGCGTACCGGCGCAGGCATTGCCTGTTTGGCCTGGATCGGTGCTGCGGCCAGCGATCCGCGCGTGACTTCCGCCATGGATTTTATTAGTCTAAATTGGCCATATGACAATATGGGGAATCTTTATGCCATGTATGCGGTCATGAAGGGAATGCGTGGCTTTGAACCGGATATTGAGATACTGGGAAGCCACGATTGGTATTCGGAGTATGCCGATTTTCTCATTCAAAATCAGTATAGTGATGGGTCTTGGACAAGCGAAGTCTGGTATGGAAGGGACCTGTCGACCGCTTCTGGGGTTTTAATCCTCACCCCTGAGGTTTTTCTATCGCCGCCTGTGGCTGTAGCCAAGGCCCAACCTACTGAAGCAACACCCGGGACTGTAATCACCTTTGATCATTCCGGTTCGTTCCACAGGGATCCTTCTAGAACGCTGGTTGCTTTTAGCTGGGATTTTGACGAAAATAGTGTTTGGGACTTTGAAACCGATGACATTAATGCCAGACCGACGTGGATTTATGATGATCAAATTGGCTGTGGGGGTGAGGTTATCCACTTGGCTGTATTAGAGGTGGAGGACGATGTGGGTAACACCGATGTGGATGACGAAACCGTTATAATTCGAATAAATCTGAATAATCATCCACCGGTGGCAGATGGGGATCCCACAGATTCATATCCCAATTATTATGTTCTGGCTGGCGGAGCTATTCTTCTTGATGCAACGCAATCCTATGATCCCGATGAAACTCATGGTGATTTCATTACAATGTGGGAATGGGACTTAAACAATGACGGAATTTTTGAAGCATCAGGGGAGACTCTTCAGTTTCAAATCCCGGGAGATTGGGAATCAGGTAGCATCCATACTGTGACGCTCCGAGTGACGGACGACGGATCTTGGGCCAGTGAATGTGGCGGACAACCAAACCTTACTGATGAGACGACGATTCTTATTGCCGTGGGTGAGGGGCCGGATTGTAGTCAGGCAATACCGAGCATTTCAAAGCTCTGGCCACCGAATCATAAAATGGTATCGATCGATGTTTTAGGTGTGACCAATGCTCAAGGTGAGCCGGCCGAGATCACCATTATTGGAATTACCCAGGATGAGCCTGTGAATGGCTTAGGAGATGGTGATACATCCCCGGATGGTATGGGAGTTGGCACTTCAACTGCCCAAGTTCGAGCCGAGAGATCGGGTACCGGAAACGGGCGTGTCTATGAGATAAGTTTTGTCGCTGTAGATAATTCGAGTGCAGAGTGCGTTGGCTCTGTTAACGTTTCTGTTCCTCATGATAAGAAAAAAGAGGCAATTGATGATGGTCAGATCTATGATTCTACTGAGATAAACTAGTACAAATCATAAATTTGGTTATCAACTCTTATAAATCAATAGGCAGGGTCATCCTAGGCCCTGCCTGTTGGATCCATATTTTTCAGACTTGAGCTGGTGCTTTCTGCTATAAATCTTAGCTTTTGACATCACCTAAAATTTTATGATATCCACTTGATATCTAACATTTTCAGTAAGTTATGATAGTGGCAAGTTATATTAAAAGTCTGCAAATCAAATTTTTATGTAATCAACACAGCACTGAAATTCATCGTTTTACTTTAGGATATTCCGAGATATCTTAAAAATAAAATAAATGGCGGACCACAATATGTTGTGTCCGCTAATTTTTTAGTGGAAATCAGTGAAGAAAGGATTGGAACTGCAAATCCACAGTTTTTTGCCAGTGCGAAAAGATTTAATTTATAGCCGTTGCCTCCAATTTTGCTTCAGTGTGAATAGCGTTTGCTAATGCAAAAGGGTGGAAAACGCTAAAATTCAGGAAAAAAAAGACCAATTAACCTAATTTTATCCGTCTAGCTTGAGCACTAATTTTTGAATGCCATCGAAATCAAAATCATCAGCTAATCGGATTAATTCGTCACAAAAAGGTGCCACAGTATCTGATTCGGCCAGCAGCTTGGCGGCAATTGATTTAATTTGTGTCACATCCCCCATTTCAGTAGCCTCTTTGATGCTTTCAGTCACCTTTTTTAATTGCTCGGGAGGTACCGAGACCTTTACATCTTTGCTGCTCGCAATGGTCTTCTTTTCAGCCACAGGACCTAAGGATTGAACCGCGCCCAGAGCCTGGTTGAGAGCACTTTCCAGGTTTGTTAATTTCTGGTACAGCTCCTTATCAGAG
>CALZJV010000397.1 GCA_945787595.1 uncultured Desulfobacterales bacterium
TACATAGCCGTCAATTTGACTGAGCACCGCGATTTCCTTTGGTTTTCGTACTTCAAACAGCTCCGCCACCCTCGGCAGACCGCCGGTAATGTCCTTGGTTTTGGTAGTTGCTCTGGGCAGTTTGGCCACGACATCTCCGGCTTTGACGGGATTTCCTTCTTCCACCAGCATAATCGCATTGATCGGAAGGATATACCGAGCAACAGCGGATGATCCCGGGATTTTTGCCGTCTTGCCGTCCTCATCTTTTATGGAAATTCGGGGGCGTTCATCAGCGGTTTTGGATTCGATAATCGTCTGGCTGGATTTACCGGTAACAGGATCCACCTTCTCCTGCATGGTCTTGCCAATGACAATATCACCAAACTTAATGCTTCCATCAATTTCCGAAAGAATCGGTGTAGTAAAGGGATCCCAGGTAGCCAAGAGCTCACCGGCTGTCACCTTCTGGCCGTCTTGAACCTGCAGGTGAGCGCCGTAGATGACCGGAAAGCTTTCTAGTTCACGTCCGCCATCACTTAGGATGGTGAACTTACCACCGCGCCGGTTCATAACCACATGGCGCCTCTCTGAGTTCTTTGCCACACTAAGGTCGACGAATTTGACGGTACCATCCACCCTGGCCCGAATATCGGCCTGCTCCACCCTCCTGCTGGCCGTACCACCGATGTGAAAGGTTCTCATAGTCAGCTGGGTGCCAGGTTCACCAATGGACTGTGCTGCCAAAATTCCAACAGCCTGACCGGTTTCCACCTGCCGGCCGTGTGAAAGATCCCGGCCATAACATTTGGCACATACGCCGCTTTTGGCCCGACACGTTAAAACCGACCGGATATTCATGCTCGTTAAACCGGCTTCCTCGATTTGTTCAACTACATGCTCGTCGATTTCGTCTCCTTTGTGGCAAATGACTTCTTCGGTAAAGGGGTCAATAATATCTTCAATCGCCACACGTCCTAAAACCCGCTCCCCTAATCGCTGGATAATCTCACCGCCTTCCATCAGGGGCTCGACTTCGACACCCGTCATTGTTCCGCAATCATCTTCAAGCACTACGCAATCCTGGGCAACATCTGCCAGACGCCGGGTAAGATATCCTGAATTGGCGGTCTTCAGGGCGGTATCAGCCAGGCCTTTACGTGCACCGTGAGTTGAAATAAAATATTGCAGCACAGAGAGCCCTTCACGGAAATTAGCCACAATGGGGGTTTCAATGATCTCACCTGAAGGCTTGGCCATCAAACCACGCATACCGGCCAACTGCCGCATCTGATCCTTGCTACCCCTGGCGCCGGAATCGGCCATCATGTAGATCGGATTGAAGCTCTCCGTAATTACCGGTTTTCCTTTTTGATCCAGCAGTGGTTGGTCGTCTTTGCCGGTCATCGGGGCTTTTTTCATGGCATCCATCATCTCGTTAGCGACATCATCGGTAGCTTTGGCCCAAATGTCGACGACTTTATTGTATTTTTCTCCCTGGGTGATAAGGCCTTCAGTATATTGCCGACCGATCTCGGCAACCTGTTTTTCGGCACTTTTTATGATGGTCTGCTTGCTCTCCGGGGTGATCATCGCATCGATTGAAATGGAAAGCCCGCCCTGGGTTGAATATTTATAACCCAGATCCTTTAACCTGTCGGACAATATGACGGTGGCTTTGGCTCCCAGATTCCGGTAAACGTAATCTACTAGTTCACGCAGCATTTTCTTGTCCATGACATGATTGACGATATCAAACGGAATTAACGGATTTTTCTCCACCACCTCGAATAGATGGTAGCTCTCATCGGCATAGAGAACTTGCTTGCTGTATTCTCCGGGATTCAGGGAATAAACTGCTTCCACATCGGTATCCGCGCAACCAAAGATGCCTTTGAATTCGTTGAACGACAATCGTCCGATATTTCCGTCATTGTCTTTGTCTGGTGCCTGAGAAAATTTATGAACAAGGTCAACGAAATTCTCTCCTGCGTCAAGCTGTCCAAGGATCTGGCGGGCTTCTTCTTCAGTCGCCACCTTGATACGACGCATCTCCATGACGTCGACCTTCGGTAAGATTTCCCATAGAAAAACCCTGCCGGCAGTGGTGTCATAGCGTTTGCCGTGTGTCCGCAGGGTGATTTTGGTATGAAGATCTAAAGCATCACCATCATATGCGGATCTGACTTCTTCGACATTGGCAAAAATTCTTCCTTCACCCTGACTATCGGCAGCAGTACGGGTCAGATAATAGATCCCCAATACGATATCCTGGCTCGGTACGATAATGGGACTGCCGTTAGCCGGAGAGAGGATATTGTTGCTGGACAACATCAGAACCCGAGCTTCTATTTGAGCCTCGACGGAGAGTGGAATATGCACCGCCATTTGATCGCCGTCGAAATCCGCATTGAAAGCCGTGCAGACAAGGGGATGCAGCTGCAGTGCTTTGCCCTCGATGAGAATCGGTTCAAAGGCCTGGATACCCAAGCGGTGAAGCGTTGGAGCACGGTTTAACAGGACCGGGTATTCTCTGACGACCTCGTCCAAGGTATCCCATACTTCAGGGATTTCCCGTTCGACCATTTTTTTGGCGCTTTTGACGGTCGATACCAACCCTTTTTGTTCGAGACGATAATAAACAAACGGTTTGAAAAGCTCTAAAGCCATCTTCTTCGGCAGCCCGCACTGGTGAAGCCGCAGATCAGGTCCGACTGTGATCACGGTACGGCCTGAGTAATCCACCCGTTTCCCCAGCAGATTCTGCCGAAACCTTCCCTGCTTGCCCTTGAGTGTGTCACTGAGGGATTTCAACGGACGCTTGTTCGACCCGGTAATCACACGACCGTGCCGCCCATTGTCAAACAAGACGTCAACGGATTCCTGCAACATGCGTTTTTCATTGCGAACGATAATGTCGGGAGCTTTCAGTTCGATCAGACGTTTCAAGCGGTTGTTGCGGTTAATCACCCGGCGATAGAGGTCATTGAGATCAGAGGTGGCAAACCGCCCGCCTTCAAGCGGCACCAGTGGGCGAAGGTCCGGCGGCAGAACCGGAATGACATCCATAATCATCCAGGTCGGATCAACGCCGGAGCGTCTGAAAGCATCGACAATCTTTAGTCGTTTGGCCAGCTTTTGGCGTTTGGCCACGGATCCGGTCTCACGGATATCAGTTCGGAGTTGTTCGTATAATTCGTCCAGGTTTAAACTTGCCAGCAATACTTTGACGGCTTCGGCACCAATTCCGGCTTCGAATTTATCCCCATAGGTTTCCCGGGCTTCCAGATATTTCTCATCCGACAGCAGCTGTCCCCAACTTAACGGGGTATCTTTGGGATCCAGCACAATATAGCTGTCAAAATAAAGCACTTTTTCCATGTTTTTAAGCGTCAGGTCCAGCAGATTACCGATCTTGCTGGGTAGACTTTTTAAAAACCATATGTGCGAAACCGGGGTTGCTAGCTCAATATGGGCCATACGCTCTCTGCGAACCTTGGATTGAATGACTTCAACCCCGCATTTCTCGCAGATCACACCCCTATGTTTCATGCGTTTATATTTACCACAGTTGCACTCATAATCTTTGGTGGGACCAAAGATCTTTGCACAGAAAAGTCCGTCACGTTCCGGTTTAAAAGTACGATAATTAATGGTTTCCGGCTTTTTAATTTCCCCATGAGACCACTTTCGGATCTGCTCCGGTGATGCCAGCGCAATGCGGATGGCTGAATATCGTTTAGGATTCGTGGGTTTTGCAAAGAAATCATAAAGAGTATCCATGGCGTATTCCCTATATGTTTAATTTTTTATAGATCATAATGAGTCGATTTGTTTTTCTATCTCGTCTCCTCAAGCAGAGCGATATTAAGACCCAACGACTGCAGTTCTTTAGTCATAACCCTGAAAGACTCGGGTATGCCGGGTTCCAGTACGTTTTGTCCTTTTACAATTTTTTCATACATGCGGGTTCGGCCTGCCATATCATCGGATTTGACGGTTAAAAACTCCTGCAGGGCATAGGCGGCACCATATGCCTCCATGGCCCAGACCTCCATTTCCCCGAGCCGCTGTCCGCCGAACTGTGCTTTGCCTCCCAGGGGCTGCTGGGTGACCAGCGAATAGGGGCCGATGGAGCGTGCATGAATTTTGTCGTCAACGAGATGATGCAATTTCATCACATACATCGCACCCACCGTAATTTTATCATCAAAGGGTTCACCGGAGCGGCCGTCAAACAGCGTCGCTTGTCCAGAGCTGCTAAGGCCCGCCTCAACCAGAAGATCTTTGATTTCTTCCTCCTTGGCGCCGTCAAAAACAGGGGTCGCCATGAAAACACCTTCTTTATAATAGGAGGCAATATCTGTTAGTTCCTGATCATCCATCCGGGTAATTGTTTTTTTCAGGGAAGGCTCTGAAAAAATTTTCTTCATTTTCTCCCGCAAGGCTTTTGTTTTTTGCGCTTCCAGCAATTGGTTGAGCTGGTCACCAAGCACCTTGGCCGCCCGTCCCAAATGTATTTCTAAGATCTGTCCTACATTCATACGGGAAGGTACCCCCAAAGGATTTAAAACCATATCAACAGTGCTGCCATCCTCGAAATATGGTAAGTCTTCCATCGGTAGGATTCTCGAAACGACCCCCTTGTTGCCGTGGCGGCCGGCCATTTTGTCACCGACAGACAACTTGCGCTTCATGGCCACATAAATTTTGACCATTTTAATTACTCCGGGCGGCAGGTCGTCCCCTTTTTCGTAGCGATTGACTTGTTGTTCAAAGGCCAGTCGGCATAGTTCACATTGATCACGGTAGCGTTCAAGGATTTCGTGCACTTCCTGGGTCAGCCCGGGGTCCTTTAACACGATACCTTCAAGCTGCACGATCGGAATTTTTGCCAGTATTTTGGCATCGATTTTTGCTCCGTTGACAATGAGGACCTTTTTATCCTTTTTCAAGGGAGCATATACTTTTTCTCCGACCAGCAGCCGCTCAAGCTGGGATCTGACGACATCCGCGACCACTGCAAGCTCATCATCCCGATCTTTTTCAAGAGCGGCAATCTCTCCATCTTCGATGAGACGCGTCCGATCGTCTTTATCAATTCCCCTCCTGGAAAACACCTTAGCATCGATAACGGTCCCCTGCACACCAGGCGGTACCCTCAGGGAAGTATCTTTGACATCTCCCGCTTTTTCGCCGAAAATGGCGCGTAGCAGTTTTTCCTCAGGGGAAAGCTGGGTTTCTCCCTTGGGCGTAATCTTGCCGACCAGAACATCTCCCGGATAGACTTCAGCTCCTAACCGAATGATTCCGCTTTCATCCAGGTTCTTTAATGCTTCTTCTCCAACATTAGGAATGTCCCTGGTAATTTCCTCTTTGCCCAGTTTCGTATCCCGCGCGACAACTTCAAATTCCTCGATATGTACCGATGTATAGACGCCATCTCTGACCAGCCTCTCACTCACCAGAATCGAATCCTCAAAATTGTATCCCCCCCACGGCATAAAGGCCACGTTCACATTTTTACCGAGCGCTAGCTCACCTTGGTCTGTGGCGGGTCCATCGGCAATAATTTGCCGGGCATATATCCGCTGGCCTTTTTTCACAATCGGTCGATGATTAAAACAGGTATTCTGATTGGAGCGGATAAATTTAGAAAGATTGTAGATGGTAACATCTTTCTCATTAGAGTTTTCGGAAGGATCGTGTTTGAGGACAATGCGGCTGGCGTCAACATCCACCACCACGCCATCACGCCGGGCAACAATGGCCACACCGGAATCCCTTGCCACAACCTCCTCGATACCCGTACCCACCAGAGGTGCCTGATTCATCAACAGAGGAACAGCCTGGCGCTGCATGTTGGACCCCATCAAAGCCCTGTTGGCGTCATCGTTCTCCAGAAAGGGTATCAGTGATGCAGATACGCTGACAAGCTGATTGGGAGAGATATCCATTAATTGAATGTCTTCGCGATCAACCATCATAAATTCCCCGGCTACCCTTGAGGTGACCATTATCGGCAGTTCCTTTTCTTCAAAGGCGTCCAGGAATTTGACCTCACGGGAAACCTTGGCATTTTTGACAACACTGTAAGGCGTTTCAATAAAACCGAAATCATTCACCCGTGCATATGTGCTGAGTGATACAATCAGACCGATATTGGGTCCTTCCGGGGTTTCAATAGGGCAAATCCGTCCATAGTGCGACGGATGCACATCCCGAACCTCAAACCCGGCTCGTTCCCGGGTAAGTCCGCCAGGGCCCAGAGCACTCAACCGTCGTTTGTGAGTCGTCTCCGAAAGGGGATTTGTCTGGTCCATAAATTGAGACAATTGACTGGTTCCGAAAAATTCTTTGACGACCGCCGATACCGGTTTCGGATTTACCAGGTCATGGGGCATAAGTGCATCAACTTCCTGAAGACTCATGCGTTCTTTAATAGCCCGCTCCATGCGAACCAGTCCGATGCGATACTGGTTTTCCAGCAACTCTCCAACCGCACGTACCCTCCGATTTCCAAGATGGTCGATGTCATCAACAACTCCCTGGGTATCTCTGAGTTCGATGAGTGCCTTGCAGGTCAGCAGTATATCCTCCTTACGGAGAATATTTAAATTAATTTCGCTGCTGATGCCCAGACGTTGGTTAATTTTCAAACGTCCGACGCCGGAAAGATCATAATAGGTCGACTTAAAAAACAAATTGTCGACAAAATCCTGAGCCACTTCCGGTGTGGCCGGATTACCCGGTCTAAGTCTGCGATAGATTTCGATTAGGGCTTCTTCCTTGGATTCTACTTTATCCGTTAACAGTGTTTTGCGAATGGATTCGCCGGCGGTATATCCGTCTATAAAAAGCAATTCAAACTCATGGACACCGGCTTCACTCAACTCAGACAAAATTTCAGCATCAACGGAATCAACCGCTTTAGCAAGGATCTTCTTGTTTTGGGAATTTAAGATCGTGGATGCAAACGCGCGGTCGATAAGCTCATCCGCGTGGATGGGAATTAATTCTGCTTTCGTCGCTATTAACCGTTTGATGGCGCGCTGTGAGAAAACACGGCCTGTTTTAACGAGGACATCACCGGTTTCAGGATCTTTGACATCTTTGGTGGCCCGCCTGCCTCTTAAAAAGTCTTGATCGAATTTCTTAAAATATCTCTTACCCTTAACAATGATTTTTTCCGTTTTGTAAAAATAGGCCAGAAGATCCTCAACAGTGTATCCGAAAGCCTTGTAGAGGATTGTGGCTGGAAACTTGCGTCGCCGGTCGATGCGGATATAAACAATGTCCTTGGGATCGATCTCCATATCGATCCAGGAACCGCGTACCGGAATGATTCGAGAACTGTAGATTATTTTACCGCTGGAGTGACTTTTACCTTTGTCGTGGTCGAAAAATACTCCGGAGGATCGATGTAGCTGACTGACGACCACCCGTTCAGTTCCGTTGATTATAAAAGTACCTTTATCAGTCATCAGGGGTATCGTACCGAAGTAAATCTCCTGCTCTTTGATATCCCGGATGTTGGAAACACCGGTTTCAGTATCGATATCATAGACCACCAGTCTGGCAGTGATGAGAACAGGTATCTCATAGGTCATCCCCCTATGGATGCATTCTTCGATACCATGTTTTACGTCTCCGAACCGGTAAGAGACAAACTCAAGGGATGCACTCCCGGTAAAATCCTTAATTGGAAACACGGATTTGAAGACAGCCTGCAAACCGATTACTTTTCGCTTTTCGGGGGGGACACCCATTTGCAAAAACCGTTGAAATGATTCCCGCTGCATTCCAATAAGATCGGGGATATCGACAATTTTTTTTATTTTACCAAAATTTTTCCGTATGCGCTTATTTGCCAAAGGCATGTCAGACATGGCATCTCCAAAATTTTCTGGTGTTTGGTTAATTCTAGCGTTAAAGACAGATCCGGTATTGCTGCAAACAAAACCCACGGGTTATCTTTAATCACAGTTAAACTCTAAAGCCCTCGCCGGTCACATATGGGCTATTTCATCTGCCGGTGGTCGGAGCCCCTGCGAGAAGCTACATTAGATCCCTACTGAAATCTTCTAACAAGGGACAACAGACCACTGGCAACCGTTAAACAATTATTTTACTTCAACCTGAGCACCCGCTTCTTCAAGTTGGGCCTTAATCTTTTCAGCCTCATCTTTAGCGACTCCCTCTTTAACTGGCTTGGGCACTTCGTCAACGAGCGCCTTGGCATCTTTAAGGCCGAGTCCAGTGATCGCTCTTACCTCCTTGATGACCTGGATTTTTTTATCGCCGAATGCCGTCAGGATAACATCAAACTCTGTTTTTTCTTCCTCCGCTGCGGCCCCACCGCCTGCGTCTCCCGGACCGGCTGCCATCATGGCTACCGGTGCAGCTGCTGAAACACCGAATTTTTCTTCCATTTCCTTGACCAGTTCGGATAGCTCCAGAACCGACATGTTTGCATGTTTGCAATAAATTCAATAACATCCTCTTTTGTAACATCTGCTTTCGCCATTTTTTCCTCCAATATAATGTTCTAATAAATCCGTTGATAATCGTTTGTCATGATCTGATCCGGACCAGCCGGAATCTCAAAGTGAATATTGAAGATTTAGGGTCCTCCAGAGACGGATCATTTCATCATTTTTAATTAAAATTAATGAAAGATGATTCAATCATCAAGCCGCTTCTTTTTGATCCCTGATCGCCGTCAGCACATTCAACAGGCTTCTGGGGATTTGAGCAATGGTTCTGACAAACGATGACGGAACCTCATTTAGCACTGAAAGAAACTGTCCCAGCAGGACTTCTCTTGAAGGCAGCTTTGCCAGAGCTTTAATCGCATCGACGTCCAATACCTTGTCGTTGAGCACACCGCCCTTGATTTCAAGCTTTTGGTTGTCTTTTGCAAACTGTGTTAAAATCTTGGCCGGAGCGATCGGATCTTTATAGCTTAAGGCCACAGCACATGGTCCCTTGAAATAATCCTGGATCAAAGCGACCCCGGTATCTTTTGCTGCCCGCATGAGAAGCGTGTTTTTGGCTACTTGAAATTCAATATTTTCTTCTCTGAGCTTGCGCCGCAAATTATTCATCGAGGAAACATCCAGCCCCTTGTAATCGGCTACAACGACGATTTCGGTTTTTGTAAATCGTAGATGCAGATCTTCGGTAATTTTTTGCTTTTCTTCTAATCTCACTTGTTTTTGTCACCTCCTTCCCTGATCCGAACAAAAACCGGGAGGAATCGATTAAAACTGATTTGCGATTGTGACCCTATCTCTACGATCAATCAACGGACAATCACATATCTGTCTCGGTAGGCCGGCAATGCCGATTATACACAGTCGTTGTCAGCCCTTTCAAAAGGTGAACCTACGGTCTTTGACAGAATGATATTGGTTTGGAATTTCCACACATGGCAACCCATCAAGGCTGAGTTGAGTGAATAGATTAATCTCCTGTGAATTTTATGGTAGGCGGAATCGAACGCCGGAATATGTCAACATAAATAGGCTATTTGATCAAATCCTTGATAAGGGCAGTATCTACTTTGACGCCGGGCCCCATCGTCGTAGATATTGCGATACTTCTCAGGTAAGTTCCTTTGCTGGAAGCCGGTTTGAGCCGTAAAACTGTTTCTAAAAAAGCAACAATATTCTGGAGGATTTTTTCAACTCCGAAAGAAACCTTCCCCATGGGCGCATGAACAATGCCAGCTTTTTCGACTCTGAAATCGATCTTGCCGGACTTAAGTTCGTTCACGACCCTGGCGACATCAAACGTAACAGTACCGGTTTTAGCATTGGGCATGAGCCCTCTAGGTCCCAGCAATTTTCCGATTTTCCCGACAGTGCCCATCATGTCTGGAGTGGCGACTGTTTTATCAAAACCGTACCATCCACCCTTGATCTTTTCTACTAGGTCATCATTCCCCACAAATTCGGCACCGGCATCCAGTGCTTCTTTTTCCTTCTCGCCTTTCGCAAAAACGAGGACTTTGACCCCTTTGCCGGTTCCATTGGGCAAAATCACACTGCCCCTCACCATCTGGTCTGCATGCCTGGGGTCCACGCCCAGACGAACAGCCACATCAACGGTCTCATCAAATTTGGCAAAAGATGAATCCAAAGTCATCTTTACCGCCCCTTCAAAACCATCGTATTCCCCGGCAATTATTGCTTTTCGCGATTCTATGTATTTCTTACCCCGCTTCGGCATTGTTATCATCATCTCCTTAGATCGTGTTTCGAGTTACAGGAAGTATTACTATCCGACTTCAATCCCCATACTTCTGGCCGTTCCGGCTATGATTTTGCAAGCAGCATCCAAATCATTCGCATTGAGGTCAACCATTTTTAGTTTGGCGATCTCTTCGAGCTGCTGTCTGTTGACTATGCCGACACGATCCCGCTTGGGATCACCTGCACCTTTGGCGATTTTAGCCGCCTTTTTAAGCAAAACGGCTGCCGGAGGTGTTTTGGTGATAAATGTAAAGGATCGGTCCTGATAGACCGTAATCACCACGGGAATGATCATGCCTTCCTCTTGAGCCGTCCGGGAATTAAACGCCTTACAAAAGTCCATAATATTAACCCCGTGTTGTCCCAGAGCGGGACCGATCGGGGGAGAAGGATTGGCCTTTCCGGCTACAACCTGCAGTTTGATTAGCGCCATCACCTTTTTTGCCATTTTAATCTATTATCTCCTAACCTATAGTTTCTGAACCTGGACAAAATCCAATTCCACCGGTGTTGACCGGCCGAATATGCTCACGAGCACCTTGATTTTTCCCTTTTCCTGATTGACTTCTTCCACCGTCCCGTTGAAATTCGTAAAAGGTCCATCGATGACACGAATTTCATCGCCGGAATCAAAAAAATATTTCGGCTGGGGTTTCAATTTACCGGCTGCCATCCGGTTCAAAATCTGATCGGCTTCTTCATCGGATATAGGTGCCGGTTTGTTGCGCCCGCCCAAGAACCCCGTTACCTTAGCCGTATCATTAACCACATGCCAGGTTCCATCATCGAGCTCCATTTGGACTAAAATGTAACCCGGATAAAATTTTCGAGACGATGTCTTGCGTTTTCCTTTGACCAGTTCAACAACCTCCTCCGTTGGCACAAGTACTTCACCGAATTTTTCATGATGAGGGGAAGCGTCAATTCTCTCCTCCAGGGCTGCTTTTACCTTATTTTCGAAGCCCGAATACACATGGACGATGTACCATTTAAACGCCACTGTTTTCTCTCCTCATGCTATTGAAGTAAGAATCTGATCAAACTGGAAAGACCCAAATCAACTGCGCCAAGAAATATAGATATGATCATCACCAGGGCAATGACGACCACGGTAGAGCCGATTGTTTGTTTGCGTGACGGCCAAGCGACTTTTTTTAATTCAACTTTAACTTCCCTTAAAAATTGGGCGGTTTTGCCAATTATATTATCTTTGTGTTTTAGCGCCAGGGGACTCGTAACAGCTGTTTGCTTCTTTGCGGGGAAAGCCAGCTTTTTCATTCTGCCTTGGGCAGGCATCTCACCCGGAGCGGCTTTTTTCACTCCGGAGACAGTGGCTTCCTGTGCTCCGGCAGTCGATTTTTTTTCAACTCCAGATTTTTTCTTTTTGGTCCCCGATGTTTTTTTTCGCTGTATCCGTCCCATTGTACTCCTAAAAAGTTAAAAACTCAAAGATTACAGAAAAAGCAAAGAATTCTTTCTATCACTGAATCTTAAGCTTCTGAGCTTCGCCCAAGAAAGTATGGCAGGCCAGGAGGGATTCGAACCCCCAACACCCGGATTTGGAGTCCGATGCTCTACCGTTAGAGCTACTGGCCTGCATATTCCGTTGCGTATTTTATAATTGTCAATGACCCACATCATCAAACGGATTTGATGGCGATCAGCGCTGCATTTTTCTTAAAGCAGGTTAATCCGAATCATCATTTCTATTTGGATTCCTTGTGCGGTGTATGTTTGCGACAAAACCTGCAATATTTACTAAACGCCAACTTATCCGGTGTTGTTCGCTTATTTTTGGTCGTGGTATAATTTCTGCGTTTGCATTCAGTACATGCAAGGGTAACAATAATTCTCACCTGAAGAACTCCTTAAGCATTTATTCGATAATATCACTGACGACTCCGGCACCCACCGTACGACCGCCTTCGCGCACCGCAAATCGAACCTCTTTCTCCATGGCTATCGGCGTTATCA
>CALZJV010000398.1 GCA_945787595.1 uncultured Desulfobacterales bacterium
ATCCCATCGTCAGCCGTACACCGGCGTAAGCCGCTCCCAGATCCTTCAGAAGAAATGGCACACCCTTGAAGGGGCCGTCCGGCAGCCCCATGGCAATAGTCTTACTGGCCTCGTCATACATCTTTGTTACGACAGCATTTAGCTGTGGATTAACCGCATCGATCCGGGTGATAGCAGCCTCGAGCAGTTCCTCGGGTTTGACCTCTTTTCGGCGAACCAAGCCAGCGAGACCAAGTCCGTCGTATTTCAGAAAATCGACCAAGTCTCCGGCATTTGCCAATCGGTGAATGCCTCCAAGACCAAGCGTCATACCGGCTACAATGGTCGAGCCCGTGAGCTCTAAAAACTGCCGACGAGACATGTCGTTTATCTCTTTACTACCGGGGCCTTGTTCATCACTCTCAATTGATAGTGTCATCGCCTGCCTCCCAACGCTCAATTATCATTTCTCCTTCTTTCGTTTTTGTGCTTCAAATTTTTAGAATTTGCTGCAATTTGAAAGTAAATAGACTGAACGTTATCAAAATACTAGTTGGATAAATTTGTTTCTCCCATGAAAAATCCCCCCAAGAGGATATGATAATCCAGTTGGAGGGTTCGTAGCGGCAACTTCATAAAACCCTTTGTCATGACTTTCTCCACTGAAGTTAAGAGATCGAAGTGACTGAATTTTGAAACTAGCTTACAGTAAGTGAATTACGCTTCAGGATGAGCTTCGGCTCAGAGTGAGATTCTGGTTCTGACAGAGACCAATGGTTCGAATGCGATCAGGTTCAACATTTCAAATCAGAGGGGACATGGATGTTTAATCCTGTCTATTTAGAATCGTGGATATTGTCAAGATGAAACTGGTGATTATTAATAAAATTAATTGGTTTATGTTACAATTTAGTGAGTTCAGACCTCGTTGAATAGTTTACTGGTTGAATGGTTGATTAGGTAAATTATAGTCATAATTTTAGAATGTTAAGATTGTTAAAGCATGTAGTGTCCAATTATTTTGCAAATATGGGATATATCCATATTTACAACCACTTAACCAATCAACTAATCAACCAATCAACGATATCTGGAGTTAACTGAATGAGGGATTATTACCAGATCTGCTCCGATGGCCGAGCCCAATAACTGCAAAGCATCCTGACCGCGCTATCCGAGAAGTGCTTCTGCGTCTATCTCCACTAGGTATTTTGATCCGATGAGATCGGCGCTGACCAGCGTGTTGGCCGGCAGGATGCCTCGAAAGCGCCGGCCGTGGACCTGGGCGACCGCTTCCCAATGCGCCATGTTCTTGACATACACACGTGTGCGCACGACATTCTCGAGGCTTGCCCCAAGGCTTTGCAGCGCACCTTCGATCTTGTCAATCACAAAATGTGTCTGAGCGGCCGGGTCGTCACCGCCGATAACCCGGTCGCCGTGTGTCGCGGTCGTCCCCGAAATCAGGATGCGGTCGCCCCGCTGCACGGCCCGGCTGTACCCGGCCAGATCTTCCCAGATCGTACCGCTCAGTACCCGCGTGCGACCGTCCTCCCCGATGCGGACCTCAAAAGGCGGCGGCAAGGAGTCGAGATGATCGCTAAGATCCCCTGTGGCAGTGAGGTAGGGTGGGCGCCGGTACTCATCGCCGCAATCGCCCGGAATCACATGCAGTCGCGCCACGGCCGCATCAATCTCGCTATGATCGGCTGCGGTGAGAGAGAACCGGAATAACTGCAAATTATCCTCGCGGTGTTCGCTGATGCCAAGACGCGCTCCGACAATAATGCCGCCCACGGCCGGCTGATCGAGGATATAGCGGCAGGCGACATTGGCCGTCGACACCTTGTGCCGCCCCGCCACCCGGTGCACGACCTCCAACAAGTCTTGCAGCACCTGCCAGCCGCCCGCCTCCCGGATGAAGCGACCGTACTTCATCCGGGACCAGGTTTCGAGCGCGTCCCAGTCCGGCTCCGGCTGGGCGAACCAGCGCTCGGTAAGGAATCCTCCCGCAATAGTGCCGAAGGCCAACACCGTGACACCGTGTTTTGCACACAGCTCAAGCATGCCGTTTGCGCGTGCGCGTTGATCGAGCAACGAGAAGCATACCTGATTGGAGACAACCTCGATACCACTGTGCAGGATCACCCTCAAATGGGCCGTGTCGACGTTGGTCATTCCCAGGTACCGAATGAGGCCCTCGGCCTTGAGTTCCTGAAGGTAAGTCAGCGAATCCAGATAGCTCGGATCGGCATAGTTCCAGACGTGAAACTGCAGCAAGTCGAGGCGATCGCTGTGCAAACGCTCGAGCGCCGTTTGTACGGCTGCCCGCACATCCTCGCGGCTGGCAGGCCCCGCAGCCGGTACCCACTTGGTCAGGAGCTGCACGGCCTCCCGTCCATGTGTCTGTGCAAAAAGGCCGGCAATTTCTTCGGCCGATCCATAGTGGTCGGCCATGTCAAAGGTAGTGAAACCGGCCTGGACGTAAGGCTCCATCGCCCTTGCGGTTGCAACCGGATCCAGCTTGCGGCCTTCGCGCTCCATATCGGCGATCTGCCAGAGACCGGTCAGGACCCGCGATATGCTCAGATCCGGCGCCAGGTTCCATCGTTTTACAATGTCATTCATGTTCGTCTCCATTCTCTGTGGCGGGTATTGATTACATCATATCCATCATCTGAGATCCCGAATTCCCAATTATAATCTACAAAGCGCCTACGAAAATATGAGAGCTTTTCTGGATGTTCAACCACTTACCAACCGTAAAAATATCACTTGTATTGGACTAAAGCTATGGGATGAAAAAAGTCAAAAACTGGTGGGATTTAAATCAGTATAGATTATTATAGCCCTGTTTCTCTATATCAGGGCAGTGTCTTATTCTTCAATATAAGTGGAAAGGAGGGTTCGATCGTCAAAAATCACTTCAGAAACCGGCTCCGTATCGCCATCTAAGAAGCCGGTCACGCTTTCGGCGAGAATTTTCGCACAGGATCCTATCGGGAAAAAATCATCGGATCGAAGCTCTGAAATTAATGTCTCCGCCCCCTCTTGAATAGCAGCACGGATTATATCAACGTCATAGGTGACCTCATGCATCAGCGAAAAATTTTCTAGGGTGACTTTGAAGCATTTTATCTTCCCTTTATCGACGAAGTTTTTCTTAGTGATGCCTTTTAAAGGGGTACGGCACCGTGCTCGACCGTAAGTGCAACAATGTCTTTGACGTCTATGTCCCGCGACGGGATGCCTTTTTCCACGGCAAGCGCAGCAGCGGCGCCCATTGCCTGACCCATGGCCATGCATGTGCACTGCGCGCGAATACCTGCAAGCGCCACTCTGTCCGCCGACACGATCCTACCCGCCACGGTTATCCTTGAGCTGCCTTTGGGAATCAGCGCCCGGAACGGCACCTTGGGGAGAAGATCCCTGGATTTATGAAAATAAACCTCACAGCCCGTCTCTTCATTATGCATATCTATATAGTTGAAGGCATTGCATACCTTATCTTCAAAATCCGTGGCTTCTAGAAAATCTTCTTTCGTCACGATATATTCTCCCTCGGTCCGATAGGTTTCACGCGCAAGCCCGTGCGGATACATCGTTTTGAGCACTGCTCTTTCGCAGCCGGGAACCGATGAAGTCATAAACTTGAACATCCGTAACATCCGGGCCCTGCCTTCCAGGTTGGCCTTGGTTTGCCCGTCGGCGTCGGACGTATCCGCATCATAGATGTGGGTCGCGTTATGGCCGCCATGGGCGAGATAATATCTGAACGGCTGTGAGTTTAGATAGGCAAAATCACCTTTCTGCAATATCCCGTTTTCCATGGCCTCATCGTATATGGTTTGAACCTCTCCGTCCCATATTTGCTCATATTCGATACCTTCTATTTTGTATTGGTATGCACCCGGCTGCCTGACCTTGTCGCGAAGCACTCCCAGGCCGAGAATTCTGACCACATCAGAGTCTCCCGTGCAATCAATTATCTCTTTGGCTTTGGTAATCCGCTTGATGCCGCGGCCTAAAGAGGTGATTTCCCAATAGTCCCCTGCCACCGTGACATCTGATATAAATTCATGATAATGGAGAATGACGCCGGCCTTTAGCGCTTCTTCTTCAGCTATCGAGGCATAGATCGGTACATTGATATAGCTATAGTAGCTTGGATTTTCCACCGGTCTTCTCAGTTTAAAATCAGGTATGGGAAGTCCCTCGATTTCCTTTGATTTTGTGTACAGCTCCCACGGGATACCAAGAACCACCGGTTTTTCGGTGCTGAAAAAATGGTTCGGCATATATACACCACCGGAAGTCATCGTGCCGCCCAGCATCGTTCCCGCTTCTATGACGGATGTTGTTATGCCGGCTCTGGCGGCCTGCAATGCGGCAACATGCCCGGCCGTTCCACCGCCGGCAATAACAACGTCGACTGTCTCACTGATATTTTTCATTGAACGTTGAACCACTCAACCCAAGTTATGGACATAAATTACTCAGATTTTCTGCTGAAATAAAGATTCGCCAGCGCCACCAAAGAGGTGCCCACGATCAGCAGAAACGATATGGCATTGATGACAGGGGTGCTGCCGTCTCGCACCTGAAGGTATAAATTAATCGGCAATGTCGCCTCATGACCCACCAGAAAAAGAGTGGTGTTGAAGTTTTCAAATGACATCAAAAATGCCAAGGCTGCAGCCCCGAAAATCGCCGGCCGCAGAAACTTCAGGGTAATATGCCAGATGACTTCAAATCGGTTAGCCCCCAGGTTTAAAGCGGCTTCTTCAAGGGTGCGGTCAAATTTCTTCAAACGCGCTGAAACCACCAGGGTAACCAGTGTGGCAATGAATGAAAACTGGCCCAGCACCACCAGCCAGAATCCGGGACGAAAAAGGTCTATATCCACTCCCCAGCTCGTTTCAAAATAGGTTCCCAGGGTATTGCTGAGCAATAGGATCGAAATCCCCAGAATTACTCCCGGAATGACCAGTGGCGCAAGCATCAGAAAATAAAGCAGTTGTTTAAAGCGAAAATCCTCCTGCTCAAACAGAAAAGCGCCGCAGATACCGATGGCTGTCGACAACAGTGTAACAAAAAATGCCACCCGGAAACTCACCCAAATGCTGTCCAGATTGATGCGGTCGTGAAAAATTCCCACCCGATCCGGTAAATTGGCCGTAAACCAGTCCAGCGTATACCCTTTCCAAGGCAAAGATGGAAATTGAGAATCGTTAAACGCCAGCACGCAGGTTACCACCAGCGGTGCAAAGAGAAATGTGAAATACAGAATCACATAGAATTTGAAAAGCCGGTTGTAAGTCTTGGAAGTCGGCAGCGTCCGTATCATTGCACAACCTTCTTCAAGTTTTGTCGGGTCAGCTTTAATCCCAGCCAGACTACCAGGGACGAGAGTGCCAGCAGCAAAAAACCGAAGGCTGAGCCCTGGTTCCAGTTAAAGCTGGCAATAAACTGGTTGTAAATCTGTTCCGTAAACCACAGAGAGTTTTTCCCTCCCATCAAATTGGGGGTCAGATAGTTCCCCAGCGTCAACATAAAAACCACGATGGAGCCGGATACGATGCCGGGAGCGGCGTGAGGGATGATAATTTTAAATAAAATACTCCACATATTGGCCCCCAGATCGTAGGCCGCCTCTATCAGGCTGTTGTCCAGGCTCTCCAGTACAGAAACAATCGGAACCACCATAAAAAGCATGGTCGTGTATACCAACCCGAGTATCATGGTGGAATCCTGGTAAAGCATTTCAACAGGTCGTTGAAAAATCCCCAGTTTGAGCAGAAAATGATTAATTACTCCGCTTTCCCGCAGCAGAATCATCCATCCGTAAACCCGGACCAGTTCACTGACCCAGAACGGAAGTAAAATCAGTACCAGAAGAAATCCCTGGAATTTTGGCGTCACAACTTTTGTAATATAAAAGGCTAAAGGAAGTGCGATCACAAAGGTGAGAAATGTTACCAGAATGGAGTAAATGGCCGTTCGCACGAATGTCAGCCAGTAAATGGGTTCTTTAAAAAAACTTAAATAGTTGTTGAGACTCCAGACCATCCGGCCATCATCCGCCTCGAAACGAAACGACATGAGCAGCAAATCGATTTGAGGCAGAACAATCATCAAAACCAGCCAAAGCAACACTGGCGATAAAAAAAAGAGCAATGCCCATCGCTTTTGGTTCTTCATGATAAATAAGGGGTTTTGGGTTTAAAGTTCAGAGGTTCAAACCTGAGGGTTTAATGTTTTGGGGTTCACCGATCAGAGTTATCTTTATTGGAACTATCAGCGAAGCTCGATCGCCTCAACCCTGAACCCAGAACCTCTCATATGAAACTACATCATTTATTACAAAAATGTAGTTTTTTTCTGATTAAACTGGCCGTTTTTTGGCCAGCGGCTGCGCTCGTATGAAACTTCATTAAAAAAACAGATTTGCCACTAAGGCACTAAGACACGAAGTGATAATATGTATTTTAAATCATTAGATCTATTGTGGGTATGGAACCAATAATTTTCACAGTAATCTTGGTGCCTTGGTGTCTTGGTGGCTGAGAAAATAGCATCAAAGTTTCCAGTCTGATTTGACCGGCCGTTTTTTTGGCCGGCGGCTGGGCTGAACCTTGTAACTGTTCCTCTCCACCGACTAGCTGTTAACCATTATCCTCAATTCTCAACTCGGGTTTTGCTCTCTGGCAAAACAGATACCCGATTGCTCGTCCCATCCGATTTCTATTTTATCATTCTCTTTGATGTAATCGAACTGTCGGTTTTGCGGCAAAGCGATGAGCAGTTCCGTGTCTGCATCCAGCGGATGGGCCAGCAGTCTGCTGTTGGCCCCGTCAAAGAGAATATCCTTGACGATGATCTCGAAGCGATTCAGGTCCGATAGGCTCGGATCGGGCTGAATCAGCATGGCTTCGGGGCGCAGAAACAAATCGACTTCATCTCCCGGCTGCATCACCTCTCGAAGCTTGGTTCGGAATATATTGCCTTCCGACGTTTCAATTTCGGCGGCATTATCATCGCATCGCCGGATTTTTCCGGACCAGGCATTGTTATCCCCAACGAACCGAGCCACAAAGGGTGTTTGGGGATTACTGTACAAATTCTGGGGGGTATCAATTTGTTCATATACCCCCTGATTCATCACCGCCACATGATCGGACATCACCAAAGCTTCGGATTGGTCATGGGTGATATAGACAAAAGTGGTACCGACTTTGGCCTGCAGTTTCTTCAATTCGACTTTCATCTGCTCCCGCAGTTTCAGGTCCAAAGCACCCAGTGGTTCATCCAGTAGCAAGACAGCGGGTTCCAAAACCAGACATCTGGCAATGGCCACCCGTTGTCTTTGCCCACCGGAAAGCTGATCAACTTTTTTGTCGCCAAAACCGGTCAGGTCCACCCGTTCCAGGATGGTGTTCACTTTTTCTTCAATGACAGTTTTACCTTCCCCGCGTCGCTTTAAACCAAAGGCAATGTTGCCCCCCACGTCCATCATCGGAAACAGGGCCAGATGCTGAAATATAAGGTTTACCGGCCGTTTATTCGGGGGGATGCCGATCATGCTTTTCCCGCGAATCTCGATGCTGCCTTCCGACGGTTCCGTCAGGCCGGCAATCATGCGCAGCAGGGTCGTTTTTCCGCAGCCTGATGGGCCGAGAATAGAAAAGAATTGACCATCCGGGACATCAAACGACACGCTGTCTACCGCAACGAAATCTTTGAACTTTTTGGTTACATGTTGAACAGATAGATCAATCTGCATAATCGCCCCTACCCGGAAGAGTCAGAACTAAACATGCTGAAATGCACTTATCCAGCTGAAAATAAAAAATATGACATCCATAGCCAGTAAAAAAGTCGTCCTGTTGTTTACCCTGCGGGAAAGCCGATGATGCTGCATCTTCTGCGTTGCCAAGGGATTGCGGTAGGCGACTACAGCTTTGGACGCCTTGAAGCTACAGCATCCTCGACTTTTTCAACATCAGGGCTCATTAGCGCGACAAATATCTAGCCTGCCTATTGCGAGGCCTTGACCTTATCCAGGATTTTACCTTCGATTCCTTCCAGCTTGGCCGGGACGGGTGGATACCACTTAATATTGGCAATGGCCGCCATCGGAAAGCTGCGTTCAAAATTTCCACGCACATCGGCATCTAAGTACTGACCTGCGCCCTTGGAAGCAGTTCCATATTTTTCAGCGTTGGTGAAAAGGGCCGCATTTTCGGGCTTCAGCATGAAATTGATCCATTTGTAGGCGGCATCCACGTTTTTGGCCTTGGCCGGAATCGCAAAGGTATCGATCCATCCCAATGCGCCGCTTCTAGGAGCAATAAAGTCGATGTTCGGATTTTCGGCATGCAGTTTCCAGCCGGCGCCGTCCCAGGCCATGGCAATGTAGACTTCGCCGGATCTCATCGACTGCAGCAGAGCATCTCCGTTGGTCCAGTAATTTTTGACAAAAGGCTTCCCCGCAATCATGGCCTGTTCGACCTTATCCATCAAAGCTTGATAGGCCATGGCATCTCCGTACTTGGCAAAAGGATTTTCTCCCATGGCAAACGCCATCGCGATCAAAGTCGGTCTTTTGAGGCGGTAGCTGACCCTGCCTTTGTACATGGCATTCAACAAATCAGCGTAATCACCGGCGTTGGGTGCGAACTTCTTGTTGACCACTAATCCGGATGTTCCCCAGCAAAACGGCACGGCATGGGGTTGATCTCCGACCATGGTATTTTGTTTCACCGCTTCCAGCATGGGCTCAATAATCTGGCCGGTTTCTACTTTGGACAGATCCATGGGCTGATAAATTTTATATTTTTCCTGAACGGAAGCAATCCGGTCCTGACTCGGCTGAGCCAGATCGAATCCGGCGCCCCGGGTGGCGCGCAGCTTGGCAATCATTTCTTCATTGTTGGAAAAGGTTACTTTGACGGTAATCCCGGTCTCTTTCTGAAATTTGTCAACCAGGCTCTGGGGGGCATAGCCTTTCCAGGTCAGCAGCGCCAGTTCCTCAGCCGCCCCTACGTTGCCGAGACCAAAAACCATCATCAAGACAATGACCAGTGAAATAACACATGCTTTTTTCATAATTACGTTCCTCCTTTTTTTGTTTGCTGTTTTTTCTACCAATGCTCACCGACGACTATTGCAGTAATACGCACTTAGGGTCCCTCATCTGACAACATGTTGTCAGAAACTGAAGGTTTCAGGATTAAGCAACTCACCTTCCTGACACCCGAAACCTCATATGAAACTACATTTAATTCAATGTCCTTTAAGCTGTGATTAATGGTTGGTGGGAGCGGCTTTCAGCCGCGATTTACCCGTTCAGCCGCGATTTACCCGGGCAATCGCGGTTAAAACCGCTCCCACAATTAAAAACAACAGATTCAAAACTGCAAAGTTTCTTTTCCGATCAAACTGGCCGCTTTTCAGGCCAGCGGAAAGCCCGCCGGGCCCGCTTCCCACCACCAAAACATCCGTCTCTGCTATAACCGGTATAACTCTGGATGTCTCTTCGATTTGTTTCATGTACTATCATTCGCTATGAGATTATTGTATCTTAAATGGATCATTCTCGACCAAAAAGCAAGTTGTTTTTATTGAGAAATTATCTTGAACCTAAAGTGATCGGTTCAGGGTTCAAGGTTCAAGGTTCAAGCCCGCCCTGCCCTCCCCTCTCTCCGAGCTGTAAGCTCTACCCTCCGGGGCGTAGTCTCCTACGGGACTGAGTCGAGCCGGAAGCCGGCCTGCAAACCTATGGTCTGGAAACGGGCTCGCAGCGCATGCGATACTACTGTGGCGAATGTTTTGGTCATTGAATATTGAAATTTGTGATTTATTTGTATTTTGGTGCTTGAGATTTGTGATTTTATTGTTTTATATAACCTTAGTGAAAATTGCTCCCAAACATTGAAACGGAACTTCGATATGCAAAATAAAAAATTGATCGTATTTGACATGGACGGCGTCATTATGGACGTCTCCAATTCATATCGCGATGTGGTTCGGCAAACAGCCAGACAGTTTTTCAGTCCGGCAGTGGCGGCAGACCACTTGCCGGAGCCTCTTTTCGAGCTTTCAGATCTTGCCGCTGTCAAGCAGAGCGGCGGGTTGAACAACGACTGGGATCTCACCAATGTTGTCATTAATCTGCTGTATTCCTTGACAGATAAACCCATCGTCCATATTAGCGAAAACCCCTGGACAAGATACCGCCAAACGATAGGCCGGTGCGACGCCACCGTCATTGCCGAGTATTTAAACGGATCTGATCAGCCATTGTCATCCTTGCTCAAAGATAAGGGCAAACCACAAGACAATTTTATCACGGAGTGTTACAAGGGCGATGTCGGTAGCGGCAACATCATCAAACAGATCTTTCAGGAAATCTATTTGGGCCCGCAGCTGTTCCAGGAGACCTATCTAATGGAACCCGAAATTTACCGGGATGAGGGATACATCCTGAGAGAAAAATTACTTCTTGACCTTTCGACCCTGGAGGAATTTTCACGCGAAAATATTCTGGCTATTGCGACCGGCCGCCCTAGATCGGAAGCCGAATATCCATTGAATCATTTTGGATTAAAACAATTTTTCCCGCTGGTGTTAACCCTTGACGACTGCGTCAGCGAAGAAAAACGAATTTTGGCAGAAGAAGGCAGAGCCGTGTCATTGAGCAAGCCCGACCCCTACATGCTGGATGCCATTGCGGAAAGTCACCGGAATGCCGTCAGCAGCTATTTTTACATCGGCGATATGCCCGATGATATGCTGGCAGCCGCCCGTTCCCGGGTCGGCTTTAAAAGCATCGGCATTTTGATATCGGCTTCGGACAAATCCAGCCTGAAGGAAAATCTGCAGCGAGCCGGGGCGGATTATATTGTTGAGGATTTCGAGTCCTTAAAGGAGATTATCCTTTGACACTAAGAAATACAGTCTTAAAATATAGTCTTAGTTTATCATATTTATCTTTGCTTCCGTCCCTTGATATAACAGATTGATATAGCAGAAAATACGAATGCCTAATCCGCCAAAGTAACAGCGGACAAGAGTGATTTAAATGGCTTAAAATGTCTAATCCGCCGAAAGGCGAGGCGCACAAGAACTAAGGTGTTGAATGAACGCATTTGCCCACCGTAGAACCAGTCAGCGCGTACAGTCGGAAGCTCCCGTCATGCTTGAGGACTTTCGCACAGGGTTTTGCTATAACGGCACGCTGTATAACTACAGCACCGATGGGGGATACTTTGAGTCAAAATACGCCCCCCGGCCGGGTAGAAAAATACACATCAAAGTAGACGGTTTGCCGGATGTTTTCAGGCCTCATGCTTTCCTCGCCGAGGTCAGGTGGCGCAAACCATTACCTGAAAATACGCACTCTTATGACTACGGCGTGGGCATAAAATTCTGACAATATGTTGTAAGGAACGTCAGGTTTCAGGTGTCAGCGTTCAGCCCCGCCGCCGGCCAAAAAAACGGCCGGTCTGATCGAAAAAGAAACTCCAACACGACAAATGTCGAATTAAGGAATTCTTTCTATTTTATTTGCTAAAATAGCAGAGCGAAACGACATCCACAATTCGTCAATCATAATTCGTCATTCCATAAAGTTTCATACAAGCGGCGCCTCTGGCCTGAAAAGCGGCCAGTCTAATCGAGAAAGAAACTTTGGCCTTGGATAGTTTCCTATCAAGGATTAACTAAAAAATGAACATCGAACATCGAACATCGAACGTCCAACATCGAATAATGTATTCTGTCAATTTTAAAATAAAAACTGAGCAAAGCGAATCTACGCTTGGAGATTCTATCGATAAAGCGTAGCGTCATCAATATTCGACGTTCGATGTTCGACGTTCAATATGTTCACTGTTTCGGCCAGTCTGATCATCAAGAAACCGTGCCATTTGGGGGTAGTTTCATATGAGGATATGCTATTGCGTCTACCTTTCCTGACACCTGACACCTGAAACCAAATTCTCGGAACTAAACGGTGTAAAAAGTTGAGTCTATGTGCATCAAGTTAAAGGTTAATTTTCACCACCTTAGTGCCTATTTATTGAAATCACATAATGTTTGCGCATGATTTATGCCATAGCCGGATTGAATATTTTAGCCTCCGGCTCGGAGATGAATGCTATCGATTTAACTTGAAAAGACAGAGCGAAGCGATACAACAACTCTTCAATCTTCAATCTTCAATTCCGGGTTGGGTTATACCTGCAAACAATCTTCACTCAGCACTTTACCCAGGGCCTGAACGACCTCATCCGCATTTTTCTCGGTGAACACAATCGGTGGCTTCATCTTGAGCACATTGTAGAGCGGACCGTCCGTGCTGATCAATATACCATGGTCTTTCATACGGTTGATGACATAATCGGCGTGCTGCGGCGCAGGCTCCAGGGTCCGGCGATCGGTAACCAGTTCAACCCCCACATACAGTCCCAGACCGCGAACATCCCCGATAAGGGCATGGTTTTCCATCAGCCCCTTCAGACCATGCAGCAGTCGGTTGCCGGCCTGGTATGCATTTTTCTGCAGATCCTCGTTTTCTAAAACATCCAGTACGGCCATGCCGATAGCACAGGAGACCGGATTGCCGCCAAAGGTGTTGAAATATTCCATCCCGTTGGCAAATGCATCGGCAATTTCGGGCGTGGTGATGACGGCGGCCAGTGGATGACCGTTTCCCATGGGTTTCCCCAAGGTGACAATGTCAGGTACAACCTGTTGGTTTTCAAAGGCCCAGAAATGGCTTCCCGCGCGTCCGAAACCCACCTGGACCTCATCCACGATACACACCCCACCGGCAGACCTCACATGCTTGAAAGCTTCGTCCAGATACTTATCCGGCAAGACAATCTGTCCGCCGCATCCCAGCATGCTTTCACAAATAAAGGCCGCCGGTGCTTTTCCATCTGCCTGAATCTCTTTGACAGCCTCGCCCACATGGGCGGCATAGCGCTTGCCTGTCTCTGCTTTCATTCCTTTGTACGGACCCCGGTAGCCATCCGGCATTTCAACTTTATGAACCCAGAAAGGTGCGCCCTGCCCGCCGGGACCGGCATGTTTATAAGGGCTGATGTCGATCAGGTTCTGGGTGTTGCCGTGATAGGCCCCATCCACTGTGATGATGTCCTGCTGCCGGGTATAAGTGCGCGCCATGCGCAGGGCAAGTTCGTTGGCTTCACTGCCGGTACAGACAAAATAGCAGACACTTAGCGGGTCCGGAAATTTGGCCAGCAGGCGCTCGGCATATTCGATGATGGTATCATGCAGATAGCGCGTGTTGGTGTTCAAAATGGGCATCTGCCGACAAGCGGCGGCCACCACCTGGGGATGGCAATGTCCCACATGACACACATTGTTGACCCCGTCCAAATAGGTTTGCCCATCGTCGGTATAGAGATACTGTCCCCGACCCCTTACGATTTTCAGCGGTTTTTCATAGGAAATACTCAGATTTCTACCCAGATTGGCGCGACGGACGGTCAATATGTCTTCATGGCTGCGCCCGTCAGGGAAAAAACAGCTTTGCGGAATACCTATAATAAGGTTTGGATCCGGACAAATCTGGCTCCAGATGTCCCACGCTGCCGGCCGGGCCACACCTGGGAAATTACCGCTTTCACCGAGCATGTCTATGATAATCTGAAAATGAAGATGGGGCGGCCAGCCGCCGTTGCTTGGCGGCTCCCCGATCCGGGCGAAGGACTGTCCTTTTACAACCGGCATCCCGACAGTCAGCTCTTCCAATGAATCCAGGCTCAGATGCCCGAACAGGGTATAAAAACGCTCGCCATCCTCGATTTGATGTTCGAGAATGATGGCAGGACCGTAATCCAGAGGAGCTGTATTGTTGTTAAAGCTGTGCACCCTGCCGTCAAGGGGAGCATAAACCGAGGCATTGCTACGCATGTACAGATCAAGGCCCAGATGAACGGTCCTGACCTGCGGCATTTCATCGGTCTGAACTTTAAACTGCCCGGTCGTGTATAACAACCGGGCTTCATGATAGCGGCCGATGCCGACATTGACACGGGCCTGTCGCATCTGCTGAAACAGGTGTTCGGTAAAAACAGCGGGATCCGGATTGTCAGCTTCATTTTGCGGCAGCGCACAGCCGACACTCAGATCAAATACAAGTTGGTTGTCATGGCGCAAGTCTTCGTCGACAATGGAAGCGAATCCCTCCCTGTGATCCTTCAACCAGTCAATTATCTTGCCGGATTGCGTCAGCGCTGGCAATCCGCAGGCATGTCTTAAAACATATCGCGCCAGGCGTGGATGAATGTTCTGCATTTTCTTTAAAAGCGCCCAGACCGGTTTTTCCGAAATGCGCAGATATTCATTGTCGGGTTCCAAGCGCGACTGGTTGGCCGCGTGACAAACGCTCATGCAGAGCCGCATGCAGATCAGGTCGAATAAAACGACCAGTTCCTGCTCGGTCAGCGGCCGATTTTGGTGGTAGCCCGCCACAATATGGGCCGCAGCAGATAGTGGATCGGCCTTGTTCAGCATGGCATAGGCACATGCAATCGCCAATTCACCAACGGTATAGGTAAAAACCATATCCCCGAAATCAATCACGCCGCTCACCCGGTTTCGCCATTTGCCATGCGATTCGACCAGCACATTATAGTCATTGGCATCGTTATGAATGACGCTCGTTGTTTGATGAGATCACGCTTGACCGGATCTTCAATAAGACCAATGTAATGATGGATTATCCGTCCGGCATTTTTAAGATCCCAGTGAAAGTCCCGATGGGCGGCCGAGTGATCGAAGTCTTCCAGAATACAATCGAGGTTGCCGAAGAAACCTCCCAGACCGGTTAGCAAATCCGCACTGTGGGGCTTGACCCGGGCAAAGGGCTTGCCGGGCAAATAGGTAAGTAGGCGAACAAAATGTTTGGCCCCCTCCGGGCCGTCGACCGAGATAATCTGTTGGCCCTTAGTGCTTTCGCATATCTCCGGGGCTGTCGCGATGCCATGTTCAAACCGGTTTTTATTGCGTGCAATGTGCATCATGACCTGATTCTGAAACTCCAGCACCTCGAGACGTTCAGTCGCATTGGCCACTTTGAGCACATACTGCTCGCCGGTACGACAGGTAAGATGAAAATTCTGATCACGCTCACTGGGCAGCAGTCTGGCGCAAACATCAAGCCCGAAGTTATCATGGGCGATGCGAACGGCTTCCTGCTCGCTGAAGCGCGGCGCATGTTTTAAAATGGAAGTCATGT
>CALZJV010000399.1 GCA_945787595.1 uncultured Desulfobacterales bacterium
AAAGAGGATGGTGTATTGATAGCCCTAATATCTACCGAACACGACATGTAGAATTCGTATTACATAATATGGCAGTTGCTTATCGTTCGGTAGCTGTAAGGTACTTTACCATACATTTAGCAGTTGAAGGACATATGCTTCGAAACTCAGTTGTTCCTCGCACGACGACTGGAACTGAGTTGCGATCCATCGTGTGGTAGGCTTGTTTTGTAAAGAAATCCTCGGCGGTTGTGGTAAGTAGGTATAATGACCTTACTTCGTGAGATCGTGCGTAAGCTTCAGCTTGCTTTGTTAACTGCGACGCAACGTTTTGCCCACGAGTTTCTATTTGAACGGCTAAAGAACGAAGCAAAGCAAATGATCCAAGTAGCTCGAGGCCGATCACACTTACAAGGTTGGTTTGGTGACGGCCGACTAGAAAGTGCTGCAAATGTGCTGGTGTAATGTCTTCATAGGGTAACGCGCACTCTGCAAGCAATTGCTTCACATGGAGCATGTCGTCGGGGTGCGCAAACGAAAACTTCATATCCGATCACCTGCTTTATCGTTATTTAATCGCTGCACTGCCAGCATGGTAATGTCATCTGAAAGTTGAGCGTTTTGGATGTGAACGAACATTTCTGATTTAATGGACTCAATCAGCCCGGCAGCCGAAGAAGGTGATTTCTCTAAAACCGACAACAGTCGATTTCGGGTAAAAAAATCACCATTTGGTGCAACAGCTTCAATCACCCCGTCGGTATAGCCGATCAAAATGTCGCCTGGCTCAATTCCCGTGGGTTTAAGGCTTTTCCTTACCCCAGACGAATCCACTATTGACACAGGTTCATGTCCTGCATTGATATACGCCATAATGCCGGTAAATGGATTTATGACTCCAAAAAACAAGGTCGCAAACATTCCGTCTTTTCCGTGTTCATGGGCAATATAGTCATTTGTGAGCTTTACCGCGTTCAATGCATTGAGCTGATCAGCTGTTGCCGATTCCGTGCTAACCGATGTAGTTAATCCAGTGTTAATCGAAAAATTGGCAAACCCGTGTAGGCTAATATGTCCGGAAAAGACTCGAATTAAGCTTCGAATAAGTGCCATATAAAGAGCAGATCCAACCCCCTTGTCACAGACATCTGCAATTACTATTCCCAGGTTGTTGCCCGGTAGTGAAAAAACATCATAAAAATCCCCGGATACTTGTTTGGCCGGTACGAAATAGGATGCTATATCCCAGTTGGGAAGCTCTGGGATCTTTTGAGGCAAAAAATCCCTCTGAATTTGTCTGCCTTTTTCCATTTCCTCATCAAGAGCTTTAGAGTAGGCTTCAATTTTTTGTTTAGACCGATCTAAAGACCGATAAGATTCATTTAATCTCCCATAAAGCCTTACGTTATCAACAGTGATAGCGATCTGGTCGGATGTTGCCTGCATCTGCTCAACTGACGCGGAGCTGAAATGATTTGAATCAGAGTGCATCAATGTGAGAATGCCCAGCAATTCATCGCACTTGATAATGGGCACAGCCAGCACCGAGCGAACCGTTTGAGGCTCATCAGGAAGGGGTAGCCAGCGATCATCTTCCAGGGCATCCGTGATTAACCCCACCTGTTTGTGATCTCTCACCCAACCGCCAATCCCCTTGTCCAAAACCTGGCCGATCAATCCACAGCATTGATCCGAGCCTGTATCGCAAGCCCTCAAAATACTATCGGTGACGACGCCATTGCTGTCGAGTAAAACCAAATTACCGCTTTCAGCTCCGGTTAACTCCGTGGAAAACTCCAATGTCTTTTGCAATGTGTCTTTTAACGATTGCCATTCGGCGGTAGAAGGCAGACGGCAGCAGGAGTGGGCCATAGCCGCAAAACTCTCAAACAGCTTGTTTTTAACTTGGAGGGATGTTTTTTCGGTTTGTAATTTGGTTACCTGTCGGCGAAGTGATTCCACTTCCATTTTCATTTTCCTTTGTTTCTAACGTCATTTAAAGCCTCAAGTATATCTTTCAGCGCTTTCGAGTAAGCGCGGCAGTGCATTTGTGCGGCAGAACAGGCAGAGCCTGTTAAGACTATGGGACTTGCACATGAAAGTAAAGTCAAAAAGCTGCTGTTGATCCCCCGTTATCCGGCTGGTGAAACAGCTTCGGGGCCAGGAATAGAAATTGGGCAGCTCTTCGTCTAAATACACTCCAGGGACGGCACGGGCTTGTTTGCAAAATTATTTTTGGGACTTAACCTCGCATGCCGTGCTAACAGCAAACGTCGCTTCATGCCCCGATCCTTTGCTCAACTCGATAAGGACCCTGCTAGCCACGGTTCGCGCCGTTTCTTTGCGTTCTTTTTCAGGGATGTCGTCTATATCAAATATGTCTGTGTACTTTTGGTAAATGGAAAGGGCATCAAACCTGACCAGCTTCTTTTTTGCGATCATGTTCTCCAGGATTCTTCCGTGACACTCCATGAAACAGCCGTCAATCAGGACAATTTTTTCGGAGTTTATAATCCAGCGTGCCATGGCCGAATGAGGTGCGGTAAACAGTTCTGCATGGCAACCACGCCGGTAGGGATTCTCTTTGGCAACGCGGTTTGCGGCCAGGCGAGCGATTTCTCCCCGGATGCACCCCCCTTCGCAAGACAGAACGGGAATTTTCCCCTCCTCCAGATTTTTGCCGGCGACCCTTTCACCCACAGGGCAGGTTTTATCGGTTTTTGAAATCTCAAGATTAACAACGGCGTTTGATCTTCTCATAAATACCTCCCGGCAGTTCGATGAAACTTTTAACTTTTCGACAACTATTGAATATTATTATGAAAAAAAATTAAATCGGGTAATTTTGCTGCATTCGTTCCGGTGGTATACTGCGCCCTGTCCGGATGCAGTCTCTCAAGCGGAAATTTTCGCAGCAGCTGCCTGCCGTTTCAACGCCTCGGCAGGACACCCTTCGGATTTGTGCGGGTCTGTCATGTGCGTGCCCGTGAGTGCATCAGCCGCCTCTTTCATAATGGCAGCCGGTTTGTCTTTTACAAACTGACCGATTTCCACGGCCTTGCGAATATCGGCCTCGGCCACTCCTGCTTCAATCAGGTCTGGGACAATCTTGTTCAGGCAGGGTTCGCAATTTGCCGCCATGGCAGCTCCGGCCGCAATTAGCATTGTTACCTTGTAATCGACGATTTGGGGGATTTCCTTTGCAGTCTGCAATTGCGTAATTTTGCGTTTCTTTTCTCCTGATTCCATTTTTAGACCTCCTGTAATTTTAGCGATCTACGAATTAAAAAATTTTAAGCTGTGCATTTTTATCGCTTCCCTAAGACAGTAACGATGTTTAAAATTCCTGCCCGGAGGAAGCTGCGACATCCTTGGCCGGAACAATGCGATACAACAAACTTTGCAAAGCCTTTTTAATCTTTTTAAAAACTACGATTGATATGAAAAACGGACAGAATGAAAATTTATTTACGCCTTCTGTCCCCGACGCGAAGGGTAATCCCTCTTCCTCCCATAAGAGCGTTCCGCCAATGATGTTATAAACGGCAACGAAACCGAACTGTTGCATCAGCTTCCTGGCAATTTTGCTCCGTCCGCCTACCTTGCAGTAGACCACATAAGTTTTGTTTTTATCCATGACTTCCAATCGAGCCTTGAAAAATCTCGATAGAAGATTCACATTTATGGCTCCTTCCAGGTGTAAATCACTGTATTCCTGGGGAGTACTGACGTCTATGATGACCAGATCATTTGAGTCCGTTTTATTCGATATCAGCTCCCATGCTTTATCAGGATAGATATCTTTTGATGCTTGAACCATTGTTTTTACTGATGTGTACATGTGTATTACCTCCTTTAAATTCCTTGATTGAGCCTTTTAACGCCATGCTCAGGGCAGAAGCATGCAACCTTCACTACAATGAGCGACAGCTCTGAGCATATATCGTCTTGAAATCATAGTATCACCTCCTCTCAATGGCGAAATGTCCGAACATGCGTTCAAATTTTACCATCGTAAGCGCCCTATTAAGCAACTATGCCTGCTTTACAGCCTCTATGTAAGCGGAAACAACATAGTCCACGGCATTTTCACTTTTATCCGGATCCCATTCCCGTATCAGTTCCCGGCTATTATCATTTGCCGTGATCTTGATGTTCTGAAATCCGACTTCTTTGAGTATCTTTTCAGTATCGTCAAATGTTTCGGCACCCCCGACACAGGCGGCCACCAGTTCCAGATTTTTCTGAACTTCATCGGGTAGCGTGGTGGTTGCTAAAACGTCCGAAATCGAAAGCCTGCCGCCGGGCTTGAGTATTCGATAGGCCTCGCGATATACCTGCAGCTTATCAGGGGAAAGATTAATTACGCAGTTTGACATGATAAGATCCGTACTATTGTCAGCTACAGGCAGATGTTCGATCTCACCCAACCGGAACTCGACATTTTTTGTTCCCATTTTGTCTGCATTTTTTCTGGCTTTGGTAATCATTTCCGGTGTCATGTCCACGCCGATTACCTGTCCGGATTCACCTACTTGCTTGGCTGCCAGAAAACAGTCAAACCCGCCGCCACTGCCCAGGTCAACAACCGTTTCGCCGGTTTTAAGTGAAGCTAAGGCCACAGGGTTACCACACCCCAGCCCCATATTCGCACCTTCGATAACGCCGGCAATATCCTCCTTTGAATATCCCATCACAGCAGACATTTGTTCAGGTGTAACTTCAGGACCACCGCAGCAAGAACCTGCCACATTGGTGTCGGCGGAAGTGTCTGATGGGCGCAGCAGGATGCCGCCATACTCGATTCGATAGAAACACCGCCCGCTTTTGCCACTTTTGCATAGCTTTCGCGAACACTCTCTTTGATCTTTTCTTTATCAATTGTGTCCATTTTTACCTCCTTGTTATCTTAAAAGATTTTATATTTCGAGAATTATCGAATACTATTTTGAAAAAAAATTAATAAACTGTGTTCTCTAATCCCGATTCCAACTCAGTAGATAATAGCCCAACTTAATCACCCCGATTCATTACCGGAATTTATTATGACTTGTCTGATTTCTCCGAGGTGCTGCAACACATCTTTTGCATCATTGTCCTAAAATCAGAGGTTCCATCTTCACTGCCACAGAATTTCTGCATCATTTTGATTATCTTTTCATTATCACGACAACAAAATTTAAAATCTGCGTTTGCCGAGCTCTCTTTGGTAGTTGTTTTGTGATTTGTCATTTTTTCACCTTCTTTCCTTAAAATTATTTAACCCATCCGCTGTTAAATACTAAGACGGATCTAGTTGGCAAAAGGATACAGGAAATATGAATTTACTCCTTTTTACCTCTATAGAGGATTTAATTTCAGCAGCATACGCTGCAGGATTTATCCAATGATGAACTTTAGATATCCCAAGACAACCGCACCTACCAGTGCAAATGAAACATACAAAACAAAAACGCGGTGTGTAACCAGAGACCAAACGGCGGCCATGGCCGGCAGTGTCGTGGTCGGACCGGCGATCAGGAAGGCCAGCGCGGCGGCCGGGCTCATGCCTTGAGATAGAAGACCGCTGACCATCGGCAAGGCGCTCAAATTACTGGTATAGGTTGGGACACCAAGTAATGCTGCCGTAATAATGGCCCAGGCATTTTCGCGTCCCATAATGCCGGCGATCCACTCTGCAGGGATATAAAGAATAATCAAGGCTTCCAGGAAAAAGGCCAACGCCATGAATTTGATAACCATCAGGGTCGCGCTGTAGGATTCCTTGGATAAGCGACTCCAAAAATTGGTTTTCTCGCCGCAACCGCAGCTTTTAGCCTTCGGCTCGTCCAGGGTGCGATCCATCTGAACAGGGACGGCAGCGGCACGAATTGCGGGTTGGATTTCGGTAAAAACGGTGGTGTTACCATCGCAGCAGACCGCCACTGGTGCGCCCATTGATTCAACGGGACGAAACCAGGAAAAATCCTTTATTCTCTCAATGAGCCCCCGCCAGGCACTTTGCATTAGTGAATAGGTAGTTTGGGTGACGGAGGCGTTGCGGTTGCGCAGGATATGGGTGCCGATCCATTGCTTTTGCATAGCGAAATGGGTGATGAACCCAGCGCTCAGGCTTAAGAGAAGCGTACCGACCAAGCGCCATATCGCCAAATTCCACCCGATGGTTCCGACACTTAAGAAAAAGATTTCCGGGTCCATGGAGGGTGATGCGATCCAAAAGGACATCACCGGTGCCAAAGGCACGCCACTGATGAGCAGCGCTGCGATGACCGGAATTACGCCGCAGGAACAAAAGGGACTGAAGGCGCCCACAAGGGTTGCCAGAAGAATGGCGGTGATAGGCCTGGCGTCAAAGGCGCGTTTTATATATTTGGAAGCACCCGACATGTTCACCGCCACGGCCAGGGGAATCGTCACCAACAGATAGGGCCAAATGTGCACAAAGGCTTCACCCATAAAATTGGCTATTTTTATAATTTCGTTTATCATGTTGCACTCCTTTCATTGCTTCGCAATTATTATTCTATTTTTCCAGAATTATCGAAATATTAGGTCAAAAAAAATGCCCCAAGTATGCAGAGG
>CALZJV010000400.1 GCA_945787595.1 uncultured Desulfobacterales bacterium
GATTGACCGGTTCAGGATATATCATTTAGATGGCAGGCGGAAAATCGCTGTGGCGCGATCTCATTCAGCACCGGCACTTCTTCGCGGCAGCGATTCATGGCGTGGGGACAGCGAGGATTGAAATGGCATCCGGATGGCGGGTCGAGAGGCGATGGGATCTCTCCTTTGACGGGAATAAATCGGGAGCGTCGGTTTTCCAGACGCGGCATCTCGCGCAACAGGGCTTGGGTATAGGGGTGGTTGGGCCTGGCGAAAATTTCTTCCGCCTCAGCAGTTTCCACGACCCTTCCCAGGTACATGATCACAATTCGATCGCTGATATGTTCTACGACCCCGAGATCATGACTGATGAAAAGATAGGTTAGATTCAAATCCTCACGAAGCTTCATGAAAAGATTTAGAATTTGTGCTTGAATGGACACATCCAGGGCCGCTACGGCTTCATCACAAACGATGAACTCCGGCTGAACCGCCAGTGCACGCGCGATGCCGATGCGCTGGCGCTGTCCGCCCGAAAACTGGTGCGGGTAACGCCGCTTGTAACTCGGTTCAAGTCCAACGCGCAGCATAACATCATCGATATGTGCTTCCGCTTCGGAGTTTGTAACCAGCCCATGAACCCGCGGGGCCTCTCCAATGATATCCCGCACCCGCATTCGCGGGTTTAAGGAAGCCAGCGGGTCTTGAAAAATCATTTGAATTTTCAGCGCAACCTGTTTCTGGTCGGCCGGTGATAAAGCATCGACATTCTGTCCCTTATAGAGAACACCTCCATCGCTGGGGTCCAGGGTACCGGCGACAATTCGCCCCAGGGTAGATTTACCGCAACCGGACTCACCCACAAGACCCAGCACCTCGCCCGTCACGACTTGCAGATTTACATTTTCCACCGCCCGTACCACCTGCTCACGGATTTTAGCGCCAAGCAGGTTGGCAATTTTTTCCGATAGATCCAGCGTCTTGGTGAATCGTTTGGTTAAATTCTGCAATTCAATGATCGGTACATTCATATCGCATGGCCCAGATGAGGATGGAAACAGCGGACCCGCCGTCCGTTCAGCGGTGAAGTCATTTCCGGGGTTTCCAAACAAACCCCGCTGGCTCTCGGGCACCGGGGGCAAAAGGCGCAACCGTCGGGAAGATTGAGCAAAGACGGTGTCATGCCGGGTATCTGGGCCAGCGGTTCACCCCGTCGGCCGTGACCGGGCACAGAGCCGATCAGCCCACGCGTATAAGGATGCAATGGCTCGTCCAATACCGGATCAACATCACCCGACTCCACGATTTTCCCGGCATACATGACACAAACCTGATCCGCCAGACCCGCAATCACGGAGAGGTCATGGGTAATCCAGATTAAAGCGGTGGATGTTTCCCGGCACAGTTTTTGGATTTCATAAAGGATTTGTCCCTGGATAGTCACATCGAGGGCCGTTGTCGGTTCGTCGGCAATAATCAGATCCGGTTTATGAAGCAGCGCGATCGCGATAGAGACACGCTGCCGCATGCCGCCCGAGAATTGGTGCGGGTAGGCTTTCATCTGTTCTTCCGGCGAGGCCATGCCGATCCTGCCCAGCGTATCACGGCTCCGGCGCCAGGCTTCGACCCGGCTCACCTTCTCATGGGCCTGGATGGTCTCAATCATCTGGGTGTCAATTCGTAAAACCGGATTCAGCGTCATCATGGGATCCTGAAAAATCATGGCGATCCGGGTACCGCGCAGACCCTGCATCTGCTGATCGGAAAGGGCGAGCAAATCGTTGCCATTGAACAGGACACGTCCGTTGACAACTCTGCCGGGTGAATCCACCAGGCCGATGATGGAAAAACCGGTGACAGTTTTGCCACAGCCAGATTCCCCCACCAGTCCCATAATATTTCCGCGCTTGACTAAAAAACTGACCCCGTCGACGGCCTTCACCACCCCTGACTTGGTAAAAAAATATGTCTTCAGATCGTCAACAACCAGAGTCGAGTTACCACCTGCCACGGTTCGCTCCTTATCTTCGAAGACGGGGGTTGAGCACATCGCGCAGCTGATCGCCAACCAGGTTGATGCTAACAATGGTTATCAGCAGGGCAACTCCCGGGAAAAAGCTGATCCAGTACTTACCGCTCATCATGTACTCAAAGCCGGTGAAGATCAACAACCCCAGAGAAGGTTTAGTTATGGGCACGCCGATTCCCAAAAATGAGAGTGTTGCCTCCAGCAAAATGGCGTGCGCCACCTGGACGGTGCCGACCACTATCAGCGGAGGCAGCACGTTGGGCATTAAGTGGCGGAACACAACCCGTCGTTTGCTGAGGGCCAGGCCGTGCGCAGCTTCGATATATTCTTTGCGGCGCTCCACGAGTGCACTGCCGCGCACGGTACGCGCATAATAGGCCCACTGGACGGCAATCAAGGCGATGGTGATCTTATCCACACCTCGGCCGAGAATCGACAGCAATATCAGTGCGATCAAGATGGCCGGGAAACTGAGTTGCAAATCCACCAGCCGCATAATTAGGGTATCGACACGTCCGCCAAAATAAGCCGCTGCCAGGCCGATGCAGGTGCCCAGACACAGCGCAATGAAACCGCTCATCGCGCCAACTCCCAGGCTGATTCGCAACCCATAGAATATGGCGCTTAACATGTCGCGGCCCTGATCGTCGGTGCCTAGCCAGAAAGTTATACCGGTCATGCTTTCGGATCCGGGCGGCAAGCGGCCATCCAGGATGTCTATTTCTGCCAGATCATACGGATTTTGAGGCGAAATGAAAGGCGCAAATATTGCGATTAAAACAATTACCAGAAACACCACCAGCGCGCTTACGGCGACCCTGTTTTCGGTGAAATCAGAGATAAACCGCCGCAGGCTTGTTTCAACAGCGGGAGCCTCTGAAATATCTTTCAGTATTTCGGTATTCGATGTCTCGGTCATGCTTTTATATCTTGCAGTCGAACCCGCGGATCGAGCACCGAGTAAAGAATATCGACCACGAGGTTTATGGTAACAAACATAAAAACGATAATCATCAGATAAGCCACGATTATCGGGCGATCAAGCAATTGAATCGAATCGATGATCAACTTTCCCATACCCGGCCAGGCAAACACGGTTTCAGTGACCACCGAAAAGGCAATCAGGTTGCCGAGCTCGAGCCCAACCACGGTGATGACCGGAATGAGGATGTTTTTTAATACATGCACGAAAATGACCCGCCGGTTACTCAGCCCCTTGGCTCTGGCAAATTTAATGTAATCCTGCAGGATCACTTCGCGGGTGCCCGCGCGGGTCAGACGGATGACTAGTGAAATTTTTAACAGGGCCAGGTTGATGGCAGGCATTAAAAGGTGCTTGAGCCCATCCCAGGTAAGGAAGCTGACCCTTATCCCCAGAATTGTTACGGTTTCACCCCGCCCGGTGGACGGCAGAATTCCCAGCATTACCGCAAAGATCATGATCATCATGATACCGACCCAGAAAGTCGGCAGGCTGAATCCCAGAATCGATCCCCCCATGATGGTCTTTGAAACCGAGGATTCGGGCTTTAGTCCTGCATACAAGCCCAGCGGAATGCCAATCAAGATTGACAGAACCAAGGCCGTGAAAGCCAATTCCAGGGTGGCCGGCACACGCTGCACAATTAACTTCAGCGCTGACTCACCAAATACAAAGGACCTCCCGAAATCACCCTGAAACGCTTTTTTAACGAAGTGCAGATACTGTTGCCACATCGGAAGATCGAGCCCAAGCGCCTTGATGGCTCTGTCCATTTCCTCCTGATCGAACTCCGGGTTTATCAAAATATCCACCGGATTGCCGATCACATTGACCGAAAAAAAGACAATCAATGACATCGCTACAATGACGAGCGACGATTGGATTAATCTTCGGATAATAAAGACGGACATGGAGTTGAGTTCCTAAACTCTCACGCATTTAATAAATGACGAATAAATTACCAACGAGCATCTTCTACTTTACAACAACACTCATGACCATCGTATATTCGTCCGTGCGCGGCGTGTATGCCAGGCCTTTGCGGGTTGCCCAGGTATTGACCTGATAATGCAACGGGATGATGCCCAGATCTTGGATGGCGATCTCGGTAGCCTGTTGCAGAAGCTTCTCGCGCTTGCCGTCATCCACAGTCGCCAGGGCCTGCTCGATCAACTTGTCCACTTCAGCATTAGAATAGCGACCCCGGTTGGACGCACCAAAACCTTTTGACTTGTCATAGGTGTGCAGCAATGACTTGAGCGGTGATGAAGCCTCGCCGGTTCCCGAGCCCCAGCCCACCAGGATAAAGCTGAAGGCCGGTGAATTGTCAGGACCGCCGCGGGAGGCCTTGCGAAAATATACGGACTTGGGCATGGTCTCCACTTTGGTGTCAATGCCGATCCGGGTCAGCATCTGGCCGATGGCCTGACAGATCTTGGCATCGTTGATATAGCGATCGTTGGGGCCATGCAATGTGAGGCCAAAGCCGTCCGGATATCCAGCCTCGGCCAGAAGTTTCTTGGCGGCTTCTGGGTTATAGGTTTCAGGCCTAAGCTTGGGGCTGACACCAAAGAAGGTTTCCGGTAAAAGCTGCCCGGCCGGAATGGCCACCCCCTCCATGACGCGATCCACAATCGCAGGGCGATTTATGGCCAGTGAAATTGCTTTACGCACCCGCTGGTCCTTAAGGGGGTTCTTGCCGCCGGTTCCGGCGATAAACGGTGAATCATCCCGGAATTGGTCGAGGTGGAGGTAGATGACCCGGTTGGAAACCCCCTGGGAAAGAACCACGTCAGGGCTTTTCTTTAAACGGGGAATATCGGCTGTCGGCACATTGTCAATCATGTCGACATCACCGGCCAGCAGCGCGGCAACACGGGTCGGATCTGACTTGATCGGCTTGAACACGACCCGGTCGAACTGGGATTTTTTACCCCAATAATTGGGATTTTTCTCGATTACAAGTTTGTCGCCGGGTACCCATTCGCTGAACTTGTATGACCCGGTGCCGATGGTGGCTTTACCGGAATTATAATCGCCGGTTTTAGCGCCCATTCCGTTTTTCTTGGAAACAATATAGATCGTGGACACGTCGTTGGGCATCAACGGATAGGGTTTTTCGGTGATGATATGGATGGTATAATTATCGATCTTCTTGAGCGTTTTACCTTTGGTGTAAAGCGCAAAAGATGAAGGACTTGCCTCAACATTTGGCGCCCGCTCAAAGGTGAAAAGCACATCGTCGGCCGTAAACGGTGTGCCGTCGTGAAACGTCACGCCCTGGCGCAATTTAAATTCCCAGGTGGTGTCGTTGATGGGTTTCCAGGACACGGCCAATCCCGGACCCAGACGCTGGTTCTCGTCCGCATGCACCAGACTTTCGAAGATGTGGCGAGCCAACTGGTTGTTGGGTCCCAGATTGTGATAGTGTGGATCAATGGATGAAGGCTCAGATCCCAAACCGATCTTGAGTTCCGTACTGAATCCCAATACGGGTGTCAGCATGACCCCGGCGATTACTATTGCAATGAGCAAGTTTTTGAATTTCATAACAGACCTCCTTTCTGATAGTGAATAAAAGACAATTAAAAAACCTTTGCTAAAATAATGAACTTGATTTACCACCGCACAAGTAGTATAGGAGAATTCCCTTTGTCAAGAACATTCTATGAAGCCAAGAGACGTGTCGACTGTTTAGTGAATTCTCCTGAAAAGGATTCATGCCGGCAGCGGCTGGCTGATAATGATTGAATATTGTCGATTGAATATTGACAATTTGAGGTTCGCCTCTGGCGGATCGATTATAAAAAAACTATCAACGAATCCCTGGCGACAAGTCAGGGGTATCATCATCAAATACCAAAGAAATTTTATCGCAGCAAGCTGCGGGGAACTTTACCCTAATAGAGATTAAATTGACGGAGCAAAGCCTCCGGCTC
>CALZJV010000401.1 GCA_945787595.1 uncultured Desulfobacterales bacterium
TACGCCGCCCTCCTTGGGGAAGGTGGAGCGCACCGGGTGGCCATCGGCTGCCGCCAGACCGGCCACATCGTGATAGTATTGTCCCATGGGGATTTCCCCGGATTGCAGGGCCTGCTGAAACTGACCCTCGTCCCGGTACCACAGTTTCACGTTGGGTTTGATTTCAGCCAGTTTATTCAGGACTTTGAGAACGCCTTCTTTGGAATTCAACACATCGTAACCACCGAAGAATGTTTTGGCTGTAATTTCGAGCAGAAATGAATTGGATGCCAAGGCAAGAAGTCCCAGTTTGTTCTTTTTATCCGGCTGCCACAGATCCGCCCAGGAGGCCGGCGCAGTTTCGAATACTTTGGTGTTGGATACCAGGGTGATATACCACGAGACCGCTCCGATCCCGTCGACCCGGCCATCCGCATACTTGTGAACATGTTGCGGTAACAGATACTTGTAATTCGGAATCTGTTTGAGGTCCAGCGGCATCCAGAGCTCGGTTCGTTGGCCCCTCAACATGGGTCCCTGTGCCATCATGGAAATATCCGCCGGGGCCACACCGGCTTTGGCGGCCTGCTCCAACTGCACCAGCCAGGCTTCGCCGGTAGGCTCAGCAACCGACTCGATTTTGATGCCTGTGTCTTTGGTGAAATCAGGAAATATATGCTTGTCAAAAGAATCCTTGAAATAGCCGCCGTAAACCCCCACTTTGAGCGTGTTTTCAGCCAAGACCGGAGAAGACCCAAAAAATAAAAGCGTCACACAAACAGCCATTAAAATCAGGCTCACCACATTTTTTCTCCTCTTCATGCCAACCTCCTTTTTTGTAATATTTTAGCCACTAAGGCACTAAGCCACAAAGGTTATAATATAGTTCTGTTGATGCCGTTTTTAATAAGAGGCAGGCACATTAAAATTTATATTCCTTTTTTTGTGCCTTCGTGACTTAGTGGCGGAACTTTAATTTTTTTTCCTGTGCCCGAACGGCAATTTTAAACTTAGCAAAATGAACTAAAAGGTAATATGGCAAAAAGAGATTATGTGTCAAGTTAATAAGATGGAAAAATCGTATTGACAAACATCTAGCATCCAAATAGGTTTCAGCGATCGGTTGATCTTAGATGGGGACTGGTGGCGGGCGGTTGCAATGCCCCGGTCACCCGGATGAATCCCCTAAAGGGTATTCAGGCCCGACCATCGAAGTGGCAAATTTGCGGAATTTCACACGAGCGTTAACCCATAACCAGCAAAACGAGAGGCGAATATGAGTGGAAACAACAATATCCTGGATGACAGGTCTCGACTTATTTTACACCGAACCCCGCTTGAGGATATTAAAAAGGGTATTACCGTCATAGATAAAGGAGAGGGGGCACGTCTGATTGACAAAGAGGGCAAGCGCTACCTGGACATGGAAGCGGGGATAACGCGGCCCGTGCATGTCGGCTATGGCCGTCAGGAGATTGCCCAGGCGGCATATGACCAAATGTGTACCCTTCACTATTTTTCTCCCGGCGGATATGGCAATGAACCTGCCATGCAACTGGCGGACCGTTTGGCCGAAATCACGCCGGATGCCATCAATCGTTTTACGTTTGAATGTTCCGGCTCGGAGGCGGTTGAATCCGCCATGAAACTGGCAAAACATTACCATTACTTCAAGGGGAACAAAGCCTGTTTTAAAATTATTTCCAGAAAGGGGGCCTATCATGGTGTCAATGGGTATGGTGTCAGGGCCCTCGGCACCGTAATGCCCATGCGGCAAATTATGGAACCGGTTGCGCCCGGAGCCGTATTTGTGGAATCCCCGTATTGTTATCGCTGCCCCTATGGACTGTATTACCCGGATTGTGATTTAAGGTGTGCAAGGGACATCGAACGCACAATAGAGTTTGAAAATCCAGAATTGATTACCGCCTTTATCGGCGAACCGATCATGCAGGGTTTTGGGGCCTACGCACCTCCTCGGGAGTATTGGCCCATTGTGCGGGAGATTTGCAGCAAATATGGTATCCTTCTCATCATAGACGAGGTAATTTGCGGCTTTGGCCGCACCGGGAAAATGTTCGGCATCGAGCATTTTGAGATTCAGCCGGACTTGCTGACGATGGCCAAGGGGCTTACCAGCGGATATGTTCCACTTTCGGCAGTCGGCTGTGCCGACAAAGTGATGAAGCCCATTGAAAATTTTTTCCATCTGCATACCTATGGAAATCATCCGGTGGCCTGCGCCGTCGGACTGAAAAACATCGAGATCATACAGAAAGAGAATCTTGTCCGAAATTCCCGGGAAATGGGGCAATATTTTCTTGAGGGCTTGAAAACCCTGGAACGTCATCCAATTGTTGGGGAAGTCCGGGGTACGGGACTCTGGCTGGGTCTGGATTTCACTTCCGATAAGAAGATCCGTGCACCTTTCCCCGTCAGTCGCACCAATAATATCATTGCCCGCGCCAAACAATACGGCGTTCTGTTTAAAACGATGGGCGCGGCACTCGAATTTGCCCCACCGTTAATCATTTCAAAAGCAGACATCGATGAGGCTTTAGAGGTCCTGGAGCGATGTATTTCCGAAGAAGAAAAAGCAATGGGGATTTAAGGAAGTCGGAATGCGGAATGCGGAAGTTGGAATGTGGAATTCGGATTTATCAAAGGTCCGCCATCGTTGGTCAGGGCGGATCAGGCAACTAAGCCTGTAGGGGGTTTTATCTGACACCATGTTGTAAGAAAATGAAGCATTAAGGTTTCAGGTGTTCCGCCGCCGGCGGATTCGGGTTGCAGTAATAAAAATTTCAAATAACAAAACACAAATACCAAATGGTTCGACAAGCTCACCACCTCACCACCCTGAGCCAAGTCGAAGGGCAAATCACAATGATCGAAATTCAAAATCCCAAACAATTGGCTTTTGATCCGCCGCCGGCGGATTTGGTTATTGAGATTTGGGATTTATTTGTAATTTGGTGCTTGTAATTTGTTATTTCCGGTTTATCCGGGTTTAGTTCCTCAATGATTAATTCTACCTTTTGTTTCGGTTTTTGCTGCAATAGGAGAACGAATACATGGAAGTCATCGATCTAACCCATACCATCCACAATGATATCCAGATTTATCCGGGCGATCCGGTGCCATCGATCAGCCGGGGGTTGACCCATGAGAAGGATTACTGCCACGTCGATCAATTAAAATTAGGATCTCACACGGGGACTCACATCGATGCGCCCTATCACTTTTTAAAAAAAGGGAAAAAAATAGACGAATTACCGGTTCAGCGGTTTGTAGGCGACGGCGTCCTGATTGACGTATCCGCTAAATCCGATCGGGATTTGATCGAACCTGGTGAAGTTGAGCCATATGAAGATGAAATCGCACAAGGAGATTTTGTGATCTTTAGAACCGGCCGGGACAAATACTTCGGCACCCCGAAGTATTACTTTCACCCCTATTTGAGTGCTGAAGGGGCGAGGCTTTTGGTTAAAATGGGCGTTTCACTGGTCGGGATAGATGCCCTGAACGTTGATCCTACCTACTATGGGAGCATGGATTCCGATCCATCGGCAAAAGACCTGCCGGATGAAGAGCAATACGGCTATCCGGTTCATGACATCTTGTTGGGCAATGATATCCTCATCGTGGAGAATCTTTGCAACCTGGATAAAATTAAACAGCGTAACGGGTTCTATTCGTTTTTGCCGCTTAAGCTGAAGGATTCGGACGGCTCCCCCGTCCGAGCCGTTTTTTATAGCAGGTGAAATGAATTTATCGCTACTTTGCTAAAAGCTTTATCTGAAAGCCAACCGTAGTATGATGTGTTGTTTCAATTATTAACGACGAATTAAGGAATTCGCAGTATCCGTTGCCTGCGGCTAAAGCGTCCTTCCAAATAGTCTTAATCTTGGCTCAGTGTCGGCTTGCTCTAAGCGCTGTCTCCTGAAGCAGCTTGTTCGATGCTTTCATCTATCACTTGTTGGATTTTTTCTGAATTAAAATTATGGCCTAGTATCGAGTATTTGTTGCCCATTAGAGGTTTATAAATCGTCAACGTCTCGGTTCCTTTTCCTTCTCTATATACTGTTTCGTATACCAAGACGACAATGGTTCCTGATAATTCACTTGTATTTACCTTGGATTGAACATTCCAGGTGGTTAGTGAGTAGCTCTCAAGGTTTCCCATTGCCTTTGCTACCAGGTTTTTAATATTGGACCATTTTTTCTCGTCGGTGTTTTTCCAAAATAGATCTGAATAATATCGGTCTGAATCAAGCCATCCGTCATTTATTCTTTCCTGGAATAGAGATTCAGCAACCTTTTCGGCTTCTCCCTTACCTTTGACTAAACTACAGGCAAAGAGCGACAGAAAAATAAATACAATTCCAATTGTGTAGATTGCATTTTTCATCTTAAATTCCTCTTCATACATTAGTAATTAAATGGAAATGCCGTTTTTGACAGAAAATCAAGCGTATATTCCATTTATCGTCTATTTTATATAAACCTGAAGTTTTTTATGATAACCGTACCATCCCGTTATACTTTGAAAAGTTATGTGATAGGCTCATCCATAACAAATTTTGAAATTCCAATACGATGACCCATAAGAAGCTAATATTCAGGTTACCTGAGTATTGTGATTTGGGATTTTAGTGCCGTATCCGAGATGGCAAATCGCTTCTATCTGAATCAGATAGAGTTGACTTTGACGTTTCCCTGAGTAAGGCCCTTTTATCTTGACCTCTTAAACAGCCTTCTGTATCTATGTATTTCTCAAACATTCTTTTACAGGCTTTCCCTTTAGGCCTTACCGGTTGAATCACCACTCTGAATCAAAATGCCTATCACAGGAGGCTAGTGATGAAAAAATCAATTGGACCCCAGGCAATCATCCAACCGAACCCGGTCCTGATCATCGGCAGTTACGATCGAAACGGCCAGGCCAATATTATGACCGTGGCCTGGGGCGGAATCTGTTGCAGCAAGCCGCCTTGTGCGGCCATATCGCTCAGGCAGGCAACCTACACTTACGGGAATATCCAGCACCATAAAGCCTTTACGATAAATATTCCCTCCACTTCGTTTGTTAAAGAAGCCGACTATGTTGGAATTTATTCCGGGAAACAGGAAAATAAATTTGAATCCCTGGGTCTGACGCCTGTTAAAAGCGATGTCGTCAACGCGCCCTATGTTAAAGAATTAGCGGTTGTGTTGGAATGTGAGGTCCTAAAAGTTGTTGCGATTGGTCTGCATACCCAGTTCATCGGCGAAATAAAAGACATCAAAGCCGATGAAAGCATCCTGGCAGAAAACGGTCTGCCCGATATCGCTAAGGTACAGCCGTTTATCTACAATTCTGCCGGTCCGGATTATTATGCCCTGGGTGACTTCCTGGGCAAGGCCTATTCAGTCGGGCGCAGGAAATAATACAGTTTATATTTATCATTTTTCCGGTCAGACCGTACCACAAAAAAATTAATGTTGACAATAATGCCGCTTTGCTTATTTTAATGCTCATTGTTGGCGGTTAATTGGCGTCTCAATATGGTGCGCTGAAGCCGATACTCAATTCGGCCTTTTCGATTCATCCGCTTTGAAAAAGTAACTTCTTATCTTTAATCTTTTATTTGCAGTCGAAGAAAGATAAGCAACTCATTGGCAAATTGGGAGGATCATTGCAGCCTGTCGGAGAAGTAGAAAGTGTGTCTAAAGAATTGTCAGAAACATTCAAAAAGGAGTTAAATTATGAAAAAAAGTATTATTTTTCAGTTAATTGTGATCATCGCAGCAGTTTCAATCTTTACGGTCGCCCAGGTCTCAGCTTTTGAAATTATCACCGAAGAGGATTTTAAACAAAATATTATTACCAAGGATATCCTTATAAGGACGGCAGATAATTTTATTGTTCTTTATGATGCTTCCGGATCAATGGCTGATAAGTACAAGGAAGGGGTTCAAAAAATCGATGCCGAATTGCAAATCCTTGAACAGCAGAATGCAATCCTTCCCGAGCTCGGATACAATGCGGGACTTTACCTGTTTACGCCCTTTAAGCCATATTATGAAATGCAGCCTTACAACAAGGTGGAATTCAAAAAGGCGATTGACCGTCTTCCCAGCACCAAAACGGCGGGTAGCTTTGTCGACCAGCCCACTCCGCTGGCTGAGGGGATTAAAAATCTTGATCCAATTTTAGCAAAACTTTCCGGTAAAACCGCCATATTCATATTCAGCGATGGCACGTATCAACTCGGCGGACAAAAACTGCGTCCGCTGGACATGGCCAAAAACCTTGTCGAAAAATACAATGTCAATTTCTATCTCATCAGTTCGGCGACGACACCCAAAGCCGAAAAACTGCTGGCGGATATCGCCGCGCTGAATGAAGGCTCTCGGGTCATCCCTTTCGATAACCTTTACCAAAATTCCATATACGGCCTCGGACCGCTTTATGTTATCGACTCAAAAGTTGAGGTTGAAACCGTCACCGAGTCAAAAATCGTCGGTATCAAAACTGAAAATGTCCACTTCGATTTTGATGGGGTAGAGGTTCCGCTCGATAGTCATGACAGATTGAAATTGGTTGCTGGCTTCCTTCAGAATAACCCCGATGCTTTTGCCGTCCTTGCCGGATTCACCGACAACGCCGGCAATGAAGAGTACAATCTGAAGCTTTCGCGGATGCGGACGCAAAATGTAAAGAACTTTATCCTGGAGCAAAGCCGGATCGATATACTATTGAAGGGCGCCAAAAAAACCGCCGGGTGGAAATAGCAATTGGTGGCGTTAAATAAGCAGATCGGCATGAATGCCTACCTTTGATTACCGAGGTTCTCCTATTATTTATGGTCATTATCCTCTCTATGGGTCCGAGAACCACGCTCTCGGACCCTGCCATCGAGATAGACTCTGCATTGACTCTATTTCCATAAGATATCTGTCAATTCAACTCAGTCAGCACGGTCATTTCCCCAAAGCTGTTAAGTTGAGATATGATTATTATATCTAATAAATTTAAAAGTTTGGGCTACATTAGCACAAAGCAACACTTCAGACTTGAAATCTGGAAATTATGGTAGATTCAAAGATCTTTTTATCTCTTATACTTTCCAGCTTCTTTTGCAATGGCAGCCCCTGCAAAGAGCCAGGTCATTATGGTAGGGGAGCCGGGATTCGAACCCTATCCTGCTGGTTTGGAGCCAGTTTGGTGGCCACAACCTCCGGTGCATATTTTACTTTCTTGCCTTCACCTGTAACATTTTAATCAGTGGTCGGAGAGGAGGGACTCGAACCCCCAGCTACGTGGTCCCAGGCCACGCCGTCTCCCAATTGACTTACTCTCCGATTTTGTCCGGCAGCATAGACCATGCTCCCAGACCCATATGGGGTGTCGGAGGGGATTCGAACCCCCAACTACCCGGGCCACATCCGGGCGCTCTCCCAATTGAGTCTACCGACACCATCTCATCGAAATGGTCTGCTTTATTCATCCTGGCTGTGAGGGCCGGATTCGAACCGGCGATTTCCTGATTAACGGTCAGGCGCCATGCCAGCTTGGATACCTCACAGCAAATTGCCCTCTACAGCATTGCCCCAGCCCGCTGCCGGCAATTTATTACACCCGGCTGCTTGATACTTTTGAGCAAACTTTCGGCTTTAATAGATGCCCTCTTCTACAAGCAGGTCATAAACGCCGATACTGTCGAGATGCTTCTTGATGAACTCCATTACGGTCGGTTGATATGGCGTAAAGTTTCTCCTTTTATAAAACATCTTCGCCTCCCTCAACGTCCTGTCACCTTTCCTGTTATTACAGCTCAGGCATGAAGTTACAGTGTTTTCAAAGGTGTTCTTACCTCCTTTTGACTGAGGAAAAACATGGTCAATGTTAAGATTGTTTTCAGTCCCGCAGTAAACACACTTGAAGTCATCCCGAACCATTACATTTTTTTTGGACCATGTTACAGCCTTCCTGTAAATCCGCCTTACCAGATAAACCAGACGAAGAATCAGCGGCACAGCAATATCTTTAGTGACGGTTCTTACGATTCTTTCGGAGTACTTCTCCACAGTCACCTTTCCTTTGGCAATCAGCCTCAAAGCCCTTCGCACAGAGATGCTGTTAATGTAAGAATAGTCCTGGTTTAAAAGTATTACTTTCATAACTATATCGCCCCACTATATTCTGGTACCCCTGGGAAGATTCGAACTTCCGCATAATACCGGTTATGAGCCGGCTGCTCTGCCAGTTAAGCTACGGGTCCATTTCTTTTCACATTATTTCGTCCATGCTTATTCCAAGCGATATCCTGATTTTTCTGTAGCAATCAAGCTGGACAAAAAGCCGGAAATCGGACACTTAGATGCCTTCCTGTGAATATGAAAATTTTCAAAAAAAACCCTCGCAGCATGCCTCGGGCAACCGAAAGGGTTTATAAAGTGCATCCTGAACGTATGGGTCAGAACATATGCTCCTCCGTTTTTAAAATTATAGCCGAGCAATTGAATCCGGTATCAAACAATGAGGACATACTTCCGCGCAAAGTATTACCGCCCGGGTAGTACCGTAGTTTTCTTATGAGTATATGTTGTTTAGATTCAAGGACTTTCATATTACTACTCTTCCGATGCTGCTGTCTGGAAATTAAAAACCCCTTTCAGCATGACTGCCAAAAGGGGTCGTTAAAATCATGCTAAAATAAAGTATCAGGTCATGACCCCTCCAGGCGCAATTCAATTATATCAGTCCCTCGTAGGGCACTATAAAACGGGCCTGAGAGAAAACCGTATGACCGGCCTAAACACTCTTGTTTGTTGGTATGTTGTAAATTATTTAAACACATAATGATAAATTCTTTCGTAGTATTTTGCGCGATTATAAACTGACTTCTATGCAAAGTCAATATACAATTTTTAGCATTTTCATTTAAAATCGCCTGAAACACCCAGGGGTCTAAATTTCCTAACCCTTTACAACTCCCAGGGGTCTCAACTTAACAATCGGTTGGATCAGATCCTGCTCGGCTTCAATGACTGCATCGATGTTCTTATAGGCCTGGGGCGCTTCACTAAGATCGTACATCCCTTTTGTTTTACCCCGCTTTACTTTACTCCAACGGTCATACACGATTCCATCCATGGCCTTATCGCATTCTTCAGGTGTTAATGTTCGTGTTGCCTGCATTCTTCCCATTACACGCCCTGCACCGTGAGAACATGACATAAAGGATTCGATATTTCCGAGACCCTTAACAATATAGGAAGACGTTCCCATTGATCCCGGAATTATGCCGGTTTCATCCTGTTTAGCTGAGGTGGCACCCTTCCTGTGAACCCATACATCTTTATCAAAATGAGATTCCAGCGCCGCATAATTATGATGGATATTTACCTGGTCCCCGAATTCAGCCTCTTCATATACGGATTGAAATGCAGCTATAAAGCTCTCCATGATGATTCGTCTGTTTTCTTTGGCATAATCAAGCGCAAAATTCATATCTTTTATATAGTCCTGGCCTTCCTGTGTATTCACCGGTAAAAAAGCCAAATCTTTGTTTGGAATGTTTGAATGCCACTTGCGGTTTAATTCAAGAGCCCGCCCATTATAAAATCTGGCAATCACATTCCCCAGGTGCCGGGATCCGGAATGGATCATCAGCCACACATGATTATCATCTCCGGCCTGGATTTCGATAAAATGATTTCCTCCGCCAAGCGTTCCAAGATTTCTGCAGGCAAGGTCCCGAACATG
>CALZJV010000402.1 GCA_945787595.1 uncultured Desulfobacterales bacterium
GAGTATTTGAATAAGCTCCCCAGGGAAGATAATGGATGAAGGATCGCGGCTGGAAAGCCGCTCCCACGTGCCATGATGAGATTTATTAGCTAAAGAACAAGTAATTGTATCATATAGCTCGTGGGAGCGGCTTTCCAGCCGCGATAAAAATAGACCAAATCCTTGCTACTAATATGAAACCACAAAACGGATCAAAATTACTGCGAAAAGGTCGAGCTTCAATCAAAAAACAGCGTTACTTTATAACCACAACAGTGCTTGAAAGGAAACCGATCTTTAATCAAGCAGAAGCCGCGGAGATGGTTCTTAAAAGTTTGCATTGGTGTGAAAAACAGGGAAAAATCGTAATGGACGTCGCCGTGGTCATGCCGGATCACTTACACTTTGTTATGTCTCTTCAGAGCGGCTCTCTAGCTCAGCTCATGCATAGCCTCAAAGGCTATACGGCTTATAAGATCAATAAACTATTAAAAAAAAGAGGCCCGTTATGGCAGCGGCACTATTACGATCATGCAGTTCGACAAGACGAAGATCTTAATGAGGTGGTCCTTTATACATTATATAATCCGGTCCGAGCTGGATTGGTTAATGATTTCCATGATTACCCTTTCTGGTATTGTAGATGGGATGTTTAATATTGTTTTCAGACTATTTTAATCGCGGCTGGAAAGCCGCTCCCACGTGCCATCATGACAGTTGGTGTGTTAGTATGGCGTTTGGCGAAATAGAAGCCAGATTAAATCGGTTCGATAGTACCAAGGTTCAATAATTGTACAAGGATTGTTCTAAGCCTGTGGAAGCGGCTTCCAGCCGCGATTAGACTCGATCTTCAACGATAGAAATCGTAACTAAGAATATGTCAAAAATAAAAATTCTACCCGAAATCCTCTCCAACAAAATCGCTGCCGGCGAGGTGGTGGAGCGCCCGGCGTCGGTGGTCAAGGAGTTGGTGGAGAATGCTCTGGATGCGGGCAGCAGCCGGATTATGGTCGATATCGAAAAAGGCGGGCGATCTTTGATTCGGGTGTCCGACAACGGCAGTGGCATGGGCCGTGATGATGCACTGCTGGCGATAGAGCGATACGCCACCAGCAAAATTTATAAGGACCAGGATCTTTTTCGTATTCAGACCCTTGGTTTCAGGGGCGAAGCCCTGCCAAGCATCGCGGCGGTTTCGCGGCTTACTCTGGTCAGCCGGGATCCATCCGCGGATGCAGGCACCGAGCTACGGGTTGAAGGTGGAAAGATTAAAAATGTTACCGAAGTCGGTGCCCCCAAAGGCACCATGGTAACCATCAGGCAGCTTTTTTTCAATACCCCGGCCAGACGCAAATTTTTAAAGACCATCGCAACGGAAATGAGCCACATTGCCGACAGAGTCGGCAGCATTGCCCTGGGGCATCCCGGGGTTCAATTTCGTCTGACTCACAATGATAAAATCGTGAAAGACTGGCCGTCAACTTCGGTCCCCTTGGATAGAGTGGTCGATGTGCTCGGAGGCGATTTGAAAAATACCCTCCATTCGATTGAATTTCAAAACAACAGCGCTTCAATTTCCGGCTGGATATCATCGCCCCGGGCTACCCGCAGCACTTCCCGAGGTTTGTTCATTTACGTCAACGGCCGATTTGTGCGTGACAGGATCATTCAGCACGCCCTGTTTGAAGGCTATTCCCAGAGGCTGGTCAAGGGACAGTTTCCAATCGCCGCCCTTTTTATCAAGGTGCCGTTTGAAGAAGTGGATGTCAACGTCCATCCCACCAAAAACGAGGTTCGCTTCGCCCGCCAAAGAGACATCCATGAAGCCGTGCGACAAGCGGTGGCCCGGACGCTGTTTGAAGCGGACAAAACTAGCTGGGACACCCGCAAGACTTATAAGGATGAGGCGTTTGGGATACAGGGTCGGGTATCGGATACAGGGATGAGAGAATTCGGAAGGCGGAATGCGGAAGTTGGAAAGGAGAAACTTGAATTCGGAAGGCGGAAGGTGGAAGTTGGAAAAGAGAAACTTGAATTGGGAAAGTGGAATTCGGAAGGCGGATTGAAAAAAGCGGATGTCAGATCTCAATCTTATTCTGCGGATGACGATAAACACCGTGAATTTTTAGACGAATCCGCGACCCGCAACGCGCAACCCGCAACCCGCCTCACGCAGACAACTATCTGGCAAAAGAAACGATTCGGCGACATGCGCCTCATCGGCCAGTTTCACAATACCTATATTGTTTGTGAAACAGATGCGGGGCTGATCCTCATCGACCAGCATGCCGCCCATGAACGTATCCTGTTTGAACGATTCAGCGACCGCGCCAACACCTCCCCAAAAGCCGCCCAAAGGCTTCTGGTGCCGGAATCCATTGAACTGGGCTACCGAGAAGCCGGAGTTCTCGAAAAATTAATTCCTGATTTAGCAGAGCTTGGGCTGGATATCGAGCCTTTTGGAGGCAACACCTTTTTGGTTAAATCCGTACCGCCGCTGCTGGCAGAACGCGAGGTTAAACCTCTGTTAGTTGAAATCGTGGAAAAAATTGTGGAGATCGGCTCTTCATCAGGCCTGGCGGAAATGCTGGATGAATGCCGCATGGTCATGGCCTGTCACGGCGCCATCCGGGCCAACCAGGCACTTTCCGAGGCACAGATAAACGGTCTTCTGGCGCAACTCGATGAATGCCGCAACCCCTCCCACTGTCCACACGGTCGGCCCACCTGGATTCGCTGGGACCTCAGGACCCTTGAGAAATCGTTTAAACGAATCGTTTGAGTGAATGGGTTAAAAAGCGTCCCAACCCGCAAGTGTTAGCCCAATTGCGTTCAAATTCTGCGCTTACTTTGTTTACGTCCTGTATCTGCATTATGGAATTGGTTTAATCCGGGTGTGAATCAAGACTTTGGTTATTGGTATATCCGTGGCAATTTGTGGTATGTCGACATGTAAAGTGAAGGAGTGCTGGAGTAATGGAGTAGTGGAGTGTTGGGCTTAAAAACGGAAATGGATCTGATTTTTACTCTTTTACCTTTGGTTATCCGAGATCCAAACATGGTTTATATTTTTCCATTATATCAACCATTCATCAATCCATTACTCCATCACTCCAATACTCCAATACTAAACGCTGTTATCCCCCAAACCCATTTTCTTTTCCATGGCCCATGGTAGGGAGTGGAGCCTGCCTTATGGGGCTACTCGTAAGGGGCGATCTCGACAGCCATATGAGCCAGGCGATTAATCGTGCGCGTATACTGGGCCCAGTGCAATGTGACCTCGCCGGCCTTGAGAACCGGTAGCGTCCCGCCGACCATCGAAGACTTCCCACCGCTTGTTTCCTGGGTGTTGAATCGCCGGATGTGGTCCTGGGTTTTGGGCTGCAATTTGCTTTTGTGGCCGCAGCCGACGATGTCGACCACCCAAGCACCGTCATTTTTTGTAGTGATCTTAGTGATAATCTTGGTCTGCTTCATCTGCTTGTTTGTGACCAGGGTCAGCGGAGCCGCCTGCTGCGCGTTATAAAGGGAGATGGCTCCCGCGTTGCCGCTCCTCACCGGGCCGGCGTAGCTGACCTCGATGTCGTGAGTGCCGGAGGGCGGGTTGATAAGATAGTACAGGGCCACCTTGAGAAAGTATTCATCGCCGCGCCACATCTCGGAGAGCTGAACCTCGGAGCCCGACATCAGGGTGAGCTCGCGGCCGCCGCAGGTGACGCCGGCAATCCCCATATCACCTACATTTTCCCGGCCCTTTTCTTCAACATGGACGCCTACGATCAGCATTCGGTTCCGGCCGCTACCAATCCGAAAATTCTTTATTGCAAAGCTCTGTTTCTGCACGTTCTGGACCACCGGCAAGCTTGCTCCATCGGCGAAATCGAACTGTATCCCGCCTGCCGTCGGGATCTCTTTCGTTTCTTGCTCTATAACAGTTTTGCTCGAAGACGCGCAAGCAGCCAGATAAATAAGGCAGAGCGCTAACGCAGTAGCGTAAAGGTATCGTTTCGATTTCATGTCTTACCCTCCCTTTGCCAGTTTTTTCTTCAACGTTTCAGGCAGCCATTTAGTATCCGGAAGCAAAGGATCGTCTGGTTTAAACCGACCGCTTTTCAGTATCGTAAACTTAATACCGAATTTTTGCGCCAGCTGATTTGCCGCTTCAATCTGATGCTGATTGAAGCTGAAGATGATAAATTGCCACTCTATCACCGCTCTATTGATGGCAGCTCCCAGCGTCATTGCTTCAAATACCTGGGAAAAATTTGTGTTAATCCGATATAAATGAGCGGTATCCTGCAGTCCGTCAAGTCCGAAACAAATCTTGTCATGGTTGTCCAATTGGTTGAATACGTTTTCCCACCACTCAAGCGGCTTGCCGCTGCCGTTTGTTGCAATTTTTAATTCTTTGTGCGACTGTTTTATTTTCTTAACGATTTCAAGAAAATGTGGGTGATAGATAGGGTCGCCGAGAGTGCCGGAAAGCATAATCTTCTTAAAATGTGGATTCTCCACCAGCCGAAAAACAAGGTCTTGCGGCAAATCCCTGATTTTGTATCGACCCTTAAAACGTGTTCTCTCACAATGGGGGCATGCCAGGCGGCACCTGGATGTCAGTTCGAGATGCAGGCTGTCACCAAACTGGTAGTCATTCATATTTTACTCTTTGATTCAAAGTATTCGACGTAGATTTCGAGTCACAGCTGCAGTGCTTTTTGCATGCATAGGGTGCGCGTTCAGGGTCCTTTAAAAGTATCTTAATAAATTCTCTGAAGGAATGATTCTTTGCGACTTCCTCTATGGAGTGCAGGTCTAAATCGAATGCCGGTTCACTGAAAATGCTGTTTTCATAGACTTTACCAAAATTCGGCAGCCAGCAGCACGGTAACCAGTGACTGTCATAAGACACATAGCTTTGTTTGCCTTTCAAGCACTTTGGGTATATCTTCATCTAAAAATCCTTCTATTTTCTTTTTACACAATGCAGGGTCCGTTTGGCATCTTCCGGATCGTTTGGCCCTGAAATGATGTGTATCTCCCAGGCAGCTTTGAACCGATCGCAGGCATAATCCAGCATATAGAAAAAAGCATTTCGGATATAGTCGGCCGGGTATTTTTCTCTGAGCCCCTGAAAGTCGCCCTGTAGTTTTTTTTCGATATGATAGCGGGGTCTGAGCGTCAGCAGCATTTCTTTTTGTGACAATCTCTCCAGCGAAGAAAGGAGATCCTTTGCAATTCCGGTTCGGATCATGTCTTTACCGATGATATTAATCATCATGCCGATGTCAAATTTACCGACTTCGTTTGCTTGGGTAACATCAAGCGCCCGAAAATTCACCCTGTCAACCGCATAAAGCGCTTTTAATATCTCACATCCCCTGATGACGCGTTTATCAATATCAATGCCGAGAACCCAGCGCGCCCCGAGGTTTCTTGCAAAAAAAGACCAATGCCCGAAATTGCAGCCCAGATCCACAACGGTCTTGCCTTCAAAGTTCAAGACCCCATCCCTATCGCGGAGCCCGTCGCAGGCGTCACCAATGCCGTCCGCCAGCAGTTTGTCACCATCAACAACCACAGGTTGCCAGATATTCGGCGGCCCGACTGTTTTAAGTATTTCTTTAAGTTCCTTTATCTGATCCACAGCTGTTATACATAATTCATTCAAGTTCTAGGCAACCCAAAAATACAATTTGGAATTTCTACAACTTTCTAATAGGACTGTCAATCCCCACTGCGGGACACCAGGCAACGTCATTTATTCTATCAGCGAAAACCTGGTCCTCTGGGCCAGGTCAGAGTTAACTGGCTATGCCGAAGAAAAATGACGTGGAATGATGGAATATTGGAAGGTTGGAATAATGGGTTCAGAAGGATGAAATCTTTTTTAGATACACCTCGTAAATCAGAGATTAATCCGCCTGCGG
>CALZJV010000403.1 GCA_945787595.1 uncultured Desulfobacterales bacterium
CGCATAACCAGTAACACGTTTTATTTAACTTAAAGTACGTCGCCACGGGGTGATGACGGATTTGTTTGGACTATTGACCTAGGCTGACTTATGGGCGACCCCGGGCTTTATTCTAATCAGCGTTTGGTGGTATTAAGAGACGCGGATTTTTCATCACCGCCTGCCTCAAAACAGTCTTTGACGTGTGCTTTCGGCTAACTTCCTTGCCGAGGAAGAAGTTGCTGAATTTACGAACGACTGCGATGTATCCCTTCGGCGGCCCCCACTCATACTCGATCGAGATTATGGTACTCTGAACAGTGGCCATCCCAGATAAGTTGTATGAGTACCTTTTGGTAATTGTGACCCTATTGATTTTATGATTCGTAGGCACCATTGCAAACTTACGTTTCTGTAGTACTTCAGATGGGCCCGCGAGCCAACCGAAGAAGTCTTTCAACAGATCTCCAAACACCTCGTCACCCGGACTCTTAGGACGGGCATTATTGGAAGCGTTTATATCAAAAAAATAGCGATACGTAATTCGTTTTACCTCCTCTAGTGGCTTCCCTTTCTTTTCCGGTACGTCTAGTGTTAGGGCTTTTGGGTCGATGTAGATATCCACACGACGATCTTGTGAGATTGATCTGCCTTCCAAAGGTGGTTGTACACTAACGGATTCTCCTCTAGAGTCGGTCACGACGTAACTATATCTCAGAGTGCGCGCATTTGGGTGGTTTGACCCCGGTTCTGAGCCCATTCCTATCCGAAAGAAAAAGGCAGATTCGCGGGCTCTACGCATTGCGAGTCCCTTGTTACGTCTCTCAGGGCCACGGTAGTCAGCATGCCCAACAAAGTAGAACATAGGCCTATGGTGCTTCGGAATTTTTCCGCGAAAGTGTTCTTTAAGGGTACTAAGTGCAGCCTTCTCTTGATCACCTAGCGTAGCGCTATTTGTCCGAAAGAAAATGGTTCCTATCTGGGCCAGCTCGAGGTTCTCCCCCTTGATTCGCTCAGGATCTGGGTTTAGGTTGTTTGGATTGAGCGATGGTGGAAGCTTAGGGGCCTTCCGCTTGTCATCACCCAACCTATCATGTAACCCTCTGTCCTTATCAGTGATTTCGTATCCCATCCTGTTTACAACTTGGTTTGGACCCAAGGTGTTCTCATCATTAACATGTTTACGCTCTAACTTACTAGCTGTTTAGAATCCTGAGTCAATTACTATCCCCTGAAACACCAATAGATGTATTAGCATTCCCCTTGATCTGAATGAATTTATCTACCTGCGGATCGCCAAACTCCAAATTCAGCAAGCGAGCTTCAGCGCGAATATTTTCTAATACCATGGCACGGTGCTCAGCCTTTGCTTTCTCAACATCGACAGCGCGATGTTTAAGTTTGAATCCTTCCAAAAGCGGATGACTACCAGGTAATGCCTCTATATAAAGATTGTTAGTAGGGACAATTATCTCTTCGGGTTTACTTGAAGGATCGAATTTTCCGAGATCAATTAACTCATCCAACGTTGTTTTCACTGTATCGTCCAGTGTTGACTGTTTGATGATGTCTTTGGAGGAGATGTAATTATTACGGATCTCTTTAAGCACTGCGACTTTATCTGGATCGCTCAGGAGATGTTTTAGATAGATATTATTATAATCAGAATAACTTGAGAGGGCTGGCTGTAAATTCGTTTTTGAACCCCCAGTTGATTTAGCCGTTTGATCAATATCCGCCCCAAAGTACTCTTGAGCCATGTACGCGTTCAAGTAGCTCTGGCGACGCAAGGGGAATATTAAGTAATTCCCCTTGACCCCGAGAAGATCGTTAAGATCGGCTATGTCATCCAATCGCCTCTCCACAGCTTTCTCTGGTTCCGGAAGGATAACTTCGAAAGGCGTATTGTCTGGAAGTTTTTCGAGATCGTTATCAGGGGTACGAACGCGCACTAGAACATCGGCATCGTCTTCTGGGTAATCGAAAAACGGTACTTTGCGATCAAACAATCTTAAATAACGTTGATCGGTTGGCTCATAGCTCCAAATTGCTTGCATGTAATATAGAAGGAACTCTCTTAAATGCTCAATGAGACGATCAACATGCTGATTTTTGTACTCTAATTCTGCTTTGGCTTTATTAAAGCTATCAATAGCACGGTCAAAAGCATCACGTTGTCGCGCCTCCTCAGCTTTGATACCAGACAATTTTTGAGTCATCAGTTCAAGACGTTCTTGGGCTGCGGCACGCCTCGCGTTATCAGCTGCAATTTGACTACCTTCATCACCACTGAACAGACCTTCCGCAACATCTACAAAAAAAGGCTCGTCAGTTCTAGAAAGTTCATGAATAATATTAGTTAAAAACTTTATCTCTTCTTCTGTTGCTTCTGCTTTGTTGGAAAGTTTCTTAATCATTTTCTGTGTAGATTTAACCACAGTCTGCAAAGATGTCATTCGATCTTTGGCATTATCCACTTTTGTTTGGAGTGCGACCTTCCCCTCTAGTACAAAATCGATGGCAGGGATAAACGAGTCATCCAGCAGGGTTCGTTTTATGATCCAGTCATGATCACGAATAAAAGTCCAGTCAATACTGTCGTGGTGGGGGACATCCTCGGCTATGAGGATTACAGATTCCAGTTTATGCAATCGTTCAGTAGTTTCGTAACGCCGTTGTAACTCATAAAAAAGATAGGTGACAGTAATTTCCTCATTGGGGTTACTGATCTCATTCGCAAACTCGGACTCGTATGATTCAGAATTTTCCTCAAGTATTTCAGTTTGACGTTCCGTTCTCAGTTCGCTTGCCGCTTTTGCAACTGATTCTCTGAACTTTCTCTTGGTATCAGCCGAATCTTTACCGGCATTGGTGTTAAAAGTTGATGAGGCTTTCACATCGCCACCAATTGGCCCTATTTTAACGTTGAAATCACCCCCTACGGTAGCCGAGAAGCCGGTTTTTTCATTGGCGCGTTGAACGGCTTCAGCTTCAGCTCGAGTTGTTGTTAAATCATCACTCTTTCGGACATTGAGTGATTTTTCAATTTCTTTTCTTGAGCGCTTCTTATTCTCTTTAACAACTGTTTTATATTTGCGGGTTTCTTTCGGAGCAAGTGGGATTGTTTTAATCAGGTCGCCAACTTGCCATGGCCCTGGTTTCCAAACTTGGCGATAGTTAAGTAATAATCCGTAATTCACTAGGCCGGGTGCGAATATTGGAAATTCTAAGCCACGTTCAGCGGTATTGGGAATATATGCAACGTTGGCGTCCGGAATGGTGTTTTTTATGTATTCGTCATTTATAATAGCCTCCCATTTTAATTTAAGCTGATATCTCAGATTAAAATATTGCATGTAATTACTTTTCCAAGGAGCGTATCCAGAGGGCATGGAATAAATCCACGAGGCATGATGCGGGCTATATAGCATTTGAATTTTATTTGTTGCTTGTAGATCATTCCTCTTTATACGTTCAAATTCAGTAATTTGAATGTTTTGTAATTCTTTATACATACTCCATTGTTCACTAGGGCTCTGGCCAGCTTGGTTTGCAAGGGAATCAATCTTACGCTTACGTTCGTTTATTATTTCTGAAGAGATCGTCTCACCTGGTGCAAGAATATTTAAGAATTCTAAATAAAGTTGGGAAGTTGCTGCGGCAATAATAATATCTTCCCAATTTCCGTGGATATTGTTTTGAAAGGTTCTGTATTTAGACCATAACTCGTAATCAAGATTGAATTCTGGTAAGAATTCCAAAACGATTGATGGAGCTTCTAATAAATCATTGCCTTTTCCATAATTTATTTTACCAATGACTTTGCTCCAAATGGGAGTCCAGGCGATTTTAAGATCGAAAAAATCGTAATGTGCCTCTGCATCAGAGGGACCAACAAGTGGTTTTCCCTCTCCGAGAGTCTGATACAGGGCGGGTGCTGATTTGGAATTTTCTTCGGGTTGTTCAATGTTGTGCTGAGCTGAGTCAATTAATTTTTCGATGCGTCTGAGTAAAGCTCGCTTAGAATTTCCACTATCCATTTTATTATCATCAACGATACCCTGGAGAGATTGAAATAAAGTACTAAGCTGATTGAGCGCGACTTGATTTGATTCGTCAATATCAAATGTTTCAGCTTCAATCGTATTCGTAAAAGATTTGAACAAGTCAGATACTTGCTGAAGGAGTACTTGATACGACTCTTCCTCATTTGGGGAGGTAGTAGTTGTATCATCATCACTCGGTTCGTTGGCGGTGATTGTTTGGTCGAAAGTTTCCTGGAATGATTGAAATAAGGTGGATATTTTCTCAAGCAATTCTTGAAGTGATTGATGACCGTCTGAATTGCTAGATTCAGGTACATTAATATTGTTATTTGCATCAACCGTATTCCTAACGGCCTTGGGATAATGCTGCTGAAGATAAGCGACTAGACTGTTGTCAGGTGCAGTCATGGACTTGTCGGGAAGCAGAGTGTCCCGGATTTCTTTAAATTTAACCATCATACTTCCGGGAATTCCGATGTCTTGATCCGTTTTCTTTATTCTTTCAACCCAATCGGAAGTATCAGATTTTACCACGCTTTTTATGGAGCGAATAATGAGTCGTTGCACGTCATCATCGGGCGGTGGAAGTGCATCACCACTTGAAGTTGAGTCTTCTTCTGGACTGTTTTTATCAATGGCACGCTTAATGGCAAATGCTCTGCCTAATTTAAGTCCCTCAAAAGTTTTAGCGATCTGATTTTTTTGTAAATCAACGGGTCTTTTTGAAGGCAGGTCTTTGTTGTATTCTCGTGCTCTTTCATAGCGTTCAAGAGATAACGGATCCAACGCGAATCGTGGTTCATCGATTAATTCTTTGGAAACTGGCACAACGCGGTTTTGCGCACTGACGATTTCCTGCAACTGAGGAGTTGGGAAAGCTACTATTGGCGGCTGGATATCGTTGCTGGTTACTTTAGACGGGAATAAGTTGGAAATAGAACGTCCCCAAAACTTGTTAACTACTAGGCCGGCAATAAAACATAAAAGTAACAATAAAACAGTTAATAAAATTATCGAAAAAATTTCGTTTATCTCTAGTCTGATGAAAATAAAGTTTGTCATAGGCTGGATCAGATCAATATACAGCCACCGAAAAATGACTGTGGCTACAGTCGCCAGAAGGATCAAAATAAGACCGCCCAGCATAGTCAATTTTATGTAATGTTTTTCATTTTCCATTTTCTCAACTCCCAGCTGTCACTTCATTTTTATAAAAAAAGTAATATTAGAAGTATCTTTATCAAACGCGTCTAAATTCAATTTGTGAGTAAACTAAAGGGTCTTTACTGATAGTAAATAAGCTTATAGCACCTTAAATAATACGCCCTCCGTTCCCTTTTACCCATTGGTAATAAATAAAGATTGCGGATAACTTAAATTCTATAAGTAAAAATTTTGCCCCTGGTTCCTTTCCAACATGAAGGCAATAATCGAAATAAAGATTGGTAAACCGGAAATCATATGATGCATACTCCCTCCCTTTTGTGCTGCCTGAACTTAACAGGCACTTCCGTGTACAAAGGTATGTAGATAAAGTCTGTTATGCTGCCACCTGGCTATCTACAACTTTACGAAGTACTACTATAGAAAAGCTGCCTACGATTATTATGCTTAATTAAAAAAGCGCGGCCCTTTTACGATTCTTTTACGCCTGAATCTATTTATTATCAACCCACTATTTCTATCAGGTACTCATATTGTGGAGACCCGATGAGCCAATCCATGCTTTGACATCAATGTTATAAGCAACCGCTAGCCAGATTTCTTCAACTGCTGGCTGACTTTATCAAGCAACTCCTGACACGCTCGTTTCAGCATCTTGTCGCTCCCGGCAAACTGCATCGCCCGCCGGGCAAACTGTTCCGCCTTGTTTAAATCA
>CALZJV010000404.1 GCA_945787595.1 uncultured Desulfobacterales bacterium
TCAAACATTAGACATAAGTGATGGGTTGTAAAGATACGAGCGTCACTGCTTATAAATGGACGAAACCAAAATTCAACTTAGCGAAAAATCAAATAGGATAGCCATGTGATTAGCGTGGGGACAATAGCAGCCTTAAAAAGACCGGACGGTGAAACGCCATTTTCAAAATATTTTTTGAGAATCGATTGGCCAGCCGGATTGGGAGCATTGGCAATCACAGTGAGACCGCCCCCGGCGACCGCACCGGCGACTACGGCATATTTGAGGTTGTCGGCAAAGTCCGGTATAAGCGTACTTAAAAATGTGATAGCGGCGTTGTCGTTAAAGGCTGTCAGAACGGTGGCTGCAAACATCAATGGAATTTCTTTTAAATTCCCCAGTACTGGCGCAATCCACCAACCCTGAACGCCGCCGTGAATAACTAGACCACCCAGAAAAAAACCCACCAGCAGCGGCGCCTTTAAGTCAATCCGATTTTGAAATGGGGAGGTGACCTGGGCAAAGCCGAGGAAAAATAACATACCGGGTATAAACAACGCCGGATAATGGGCATTGGCAATCGTCCAGATCATAAAAATCACGTGAATCAGGGTTACCCAACCGGGCACCGGGTCATCACGATTATCCCATTGCGGGTCGCGGAAAGCTGGACGTTCATTTTCCGGCAGGAGGCCCGGCAGTGCTTTCCGCATTTCTCGCAGCCGAATCTCTTCAAATCGCTGTTCAAACGCCTCTCTTACCAGGGATTGGTCAAGGCCTTCCCTGACGATGCTGGACAAATGTAGATCTCTCAAACGAACTGCCAGTCGATTTTTTATTTTTTCGACCATTTCTTTGAGCCGTTGATCGATGGTCTGGGCGAATCCCAATTCCTCATTAACGGCAGCTTCGATTTTATCGAATTCGGCATCGAGCTCCCTACTGGTTAGATATTTTTGTTGTATTTCATCTTTTATTATCCTGAGAGTAAACTTCTCCTGTAACTCCATTAACTCTTTACGGAAGATAATAAAATAAACTCCGTTGGAAATGATGATGCCCAAAAGCGCTTTCCAGCCAAAATTAGCCGCCATATGCCCTATCCCCCAGTTCCAGGGACCCGCAACCATTAATACCGGTGGTGCGGCAAAGTGGGTCAGGGTTCCCCCCACTGAAATGTTGACAAACAACAAACCGACAGTGGCATATTTAAATTTTTCACTGGGCTGCAAATCATACAGTTTATTGGCAAGCATCAAGGCGGATATGGTCATCGCCGCCGGCTCGGTGATCAAAGAACCCAACACCGGTCCCAAGGTCAGAATGGTAAACCACCAGGCCGTCAGAGTGCCCCCCAGCAGATTGGCAATTTTCCACATGATCTGTTCGGTAAATTTTAAGATGGGTCGGGTGGATGCCAAGGTCATAATCACGACCACAAATATGGCTTCTGTAAAATTAACCCGATAGCTGATATAGTTGACCGTCGTTTTCCAGTCGTAAAAAAAGAAAATCGCACCAACCAGAGCGATTGCCCAGATGCCGAAAACGGCTTCAACTTCTCCCAAGAAATGATAGAGTTCCGCTCTGTGATGAACGGAATACTTGTCGGCAAGGCCCTGCCTCTTCTTTTGTTCGTGTTCGTGCTCCCATTTATGGGCAACGGCCAAAAATTTACTGGTCAAAAATGTATGAATAATCGCACACAGAAAAATAAGGGTGGCGATCAGATTGAAAGGCTCCTGTTTGACGCGGTTTTTCAAGATTGTAAAAATACTTTCAACTTCGGCGTCATTATAGCTTTCGAGGCTACGCGGAAAGGCCTTGACAGTATTGGCCGGCTTTTCCGCTGCCAGAATCTCTGGACCTCCGGCTAAGCCGATGCAAATAAGGCATAAAAAAACCAACAAGCCAGGCTTGCAGTATATTGTCATTTCATTCTCCTCTGAAGCTATGGCGGTGCGTAAATGTGAATCAAAAAATGCTGAAAAAATTTATTTAATCCAGAATTTAATGCATTTTATGTTTAAAGCAAATTATAAAAAGAGGTTCACATGTTTTCGTACAGGTAAAAAGATCTGTTGAAAAGGCGGGCAAAAGCAATTAAAAAGGAATACACAGGTTGAGCGGTTCAGGCCTGCCCTGGCGCGACTGCTTTGGATACGCTTGGGTGACGTCAAACCGTTGTGACCGTTGGAATAGAGGTATTGACATCTGATCCAGGTCTGGGCCAGGGGTTCAACGTTCCGGGTTGAAAAAAACCAGACAGCTCGTATCAAAGGAACCGTGTCTTCATCTGGTTATAGATCCGTTTGACTCGATGGGGGACGCCCGGCATTTCGGATCTTGATCAATACTGTGAACAATGTCCATCGGTTCTAACCTTTGAACCTTGAACCCAGAACCCGGAACCGATCAGTTTAGGCTATAACCTTTGTGGCTTAATGCCTTAGTGGCTTGAATATTGCGCTGAAATTGGTAGTTAAGATACTTATGGAGGTCACATCCAATGAAGATTGGCGCCATGAATCACCCCGCCAAGCCGGTTTACGATGAGATCATATCCATTGGCAAAGCTTGTTTCGACTTTGTTGATCTAACCATCGAAGGCCCCAAGGCCTATAACGTCAGTCCCGAAAAAATGCAGCCGATTCTCGAACACTACAATATGATCGTGACCGGACATACCGACCCCTGCCTGCCATGGGCATATCCGATCAGGGAAGTTCGAAAGGCGTGTCTCAGGGAGCTTGAGCGCTGCGCCGGCATCTTTTCCGCGCTGGGCGCGAAGGTCATGAATATCCATCCCTGCTATTTTTGCCCACCGGCCATGAAACCGGTATTGGTCGAGCTCAATATCGAGGCGTTAAAACCGATTGTTGAGATGGCTGCATCTTTTGGACTCACCGTGGTTCTTGAAAATTTTAAGGCCCCGTTTGACCGGGTCTCCACTTTTAAAACGCTGTTACAAGAAGTCGGCGGTCTCGGTCTGCATCTGGATTTCGGGCACACAAATATAGGAAAAGATAATCATGAGATATTTTGCAAGCATTTGGGACAATATATCGAACATGTTCATTTTTCGGATAACCGCTCCTCGGCGGATGACCACTTGCCCCTGGGAGTGGGCAACATCAACTGGAAAAGCGCAGTGAACACTTTAAAGGCCACAGGTTATGACGGCACCATCACTCTGGAAGTGTTTTGTGATGATCCTGCCATGCTTTTCCAGTACCTGGATCTCAGCCGCAAGTTGGTGCTGGATTGGTGGAACGGATAGTCCAAACATCACCGACCGACTTCATTGAAAAACAATGAATTGCCCCGCAGCAGAGCTGACGGGGGTTCTCAATTAGGTTAAACCCATTCTATCGAAGCGAGCTCCGCGAAATTACATCCTAGGGTTTCACACCGCCCTTCAAAGGATTCCTGTAATCTGTGTAATCCGCAAAATTTGTGAATTAAAAAAGGCTGCTAGGAAATGTACTCCCGAACAGCCTATCGGAACTGCCTTTTAAATATTATTTACTCACTTTAATCTCATAATCCCCGGTGCCGCCGGAAGTGTTGTAATGTCGAATTTGAACGAAATATTCACCCGGGTTAAGATCGGCAACAATTCTCGAATTCCGGCCGACGCCACCATCATCATCTTCGGCAATCAGGTCGGTAATTTTGCCGGGACCAAACAGCTTCATGACCACATCTGTCTGGCCGCCGGTTTCTATCGTATAGCGATCCGCCGTAGCAGCCGTGAACTTGAATATGTCTTCTTCCCCGGGACCACCGATGCTGGCGGATGTACCGCTGGTATCGATGACCGGCAGATCAACGGGCTCCGGGACCTTGTCCCGCGGATAGGCCAGCCCGCCGGCGATAAAAGCCCGGTCTACAGCCGAAAGCACCTCGTTGGCGTGGGTACTCTGGCCGGTTCTGGTCCAGCTGGCGGGGAAGGCATACAGCATAATCGAATTGGGGTCGAATTCAGTACCATTGATCTGATCGACGCTGTATTTTCGAATGACATTGTGACGGACTTGCTCGGGCGTCCAAAAATTAGGCGGCCCGCCCAGGTCCCGGATGACGACCTCCTCGTTCCATTCAAGGCCTCCAGCCGGATTCTGATGCTCATGGCCCAGGCCAATGGCATGGCCGAACTCGTGACCGGAGGTTCCCCCGTCCTGGAAGCCAAGATTCATGGTTGCCTGGTTCTTCGGAATACTCAGGTTGTCGGTCCCGACGTAGGACCACGCTCCGTCGGTGGGGTCAAAGGAAATGCGGATTTCGGCGTTGGCTGCATCGTTGAAATTAAAATTCAAGTTGGCATATTCACTCCACCAACCGGCCTGTTCCCGGGCCAGCGACTGCTGTTCGGGCGAGCCGCCCATGAAGCGCACTCGCAGCGTTGAGCCGTTGGGCCACATCTTGCGAATTACAAGTATTGCGCGCGTGGGATCACCCAATGCCAAAGTACGGTGGGGACGATTAAAATCCCGTGGCAGTATTTTGTCAAAACACATTTTGAGTTGTTCGGTCATGGTATACCTCCTTCAATTTGGGTATCGATATAAGAAGCTATCGATGTTGACCCCAACGATGCAAAAGCCGCAGGGCATTGGACTTGTCTATGCAATATTGGGGTTGATTTATCATTCGCTTCTCTCACCTTCAGATGAAGAGCCAGATTCTGCCGGAGAGGAAGCCGGACGCCTCCGTTGCCCGGATCGGTCCGTGCCCAATTTCTTTATTTGCGTCTCCGCTAGGTCCACCGACTCATTGTCGACGGCCGTCTCTCCCTTTTGAACATCAATTTCAACGATGGTTTTAACCGCGGTTAAATGCTCGGATGGCGCAACATCCTCCATGGTTTCATCGTATAGGTCAAACCAGGGCAACCCGTATTCGGTATAGCTTTTCGTATCAACCGGCGTCGCTGGCGGTTGAATTCCGGTTAATTCAAGAAATTGGGCGCTGTTGACGATGTGGATGGCGATGCAACCATAGTTGTTTTGGTCCCAAACATCAATCCCGTAAGAATCGGGATATATCTTTTGTTTCATCTCGCCGCCGGCCCCAATCCCCATAGACTGAGGGGCGGTGTTTGTCTTTGGCGCCGCAAATCTCACCGGACCGCTCTCGGATCGAGACGGCGGTGTATCCGGAAATCTACCCGGTTTTGGCTCGAAGACCGTTATTTGAAGGCCGCCGAATTTTTCCCTGCCGGTGAGGGCAGCCTCGACGGTATACCCCATCCCCAAAGGCATCGCCACGAACTGACGAATGGAGCCGTGCCCGGTATTGATGCCATCCAGCCAGGGCTGATCGGGACATACGATATAGTCTTGCGGGTCGGCGTTTAGCCCGTTGCTAAGTGGTTTGCCGGAGATTACATTGATGCCGCCCACCGCAATTTTAACCGCGTTGGGTTTCCAATCGGCTGCTAGAAATCCCATCCACAGGGCCTCCCGCTGATACATGGGAATAAAGGCGCCCGCCTCTTCCAGCCACTGCGGCGGCAGACGATCCCGGTAACTTGACACCTCGAACAGCGGGAAGCGGCCGAGACCGGGGGGCAATGGGTAGGTTCGTCCATCATCAGGAATCCGAAGCGTACGATGCAACCCAAGTGCGAAGCGATCACCAATCCGAATCACATGATTGTCAATGATGACATCAAGCATCGATTACCACCGAAATTAGCATTTTGAGGGATATGAAATTAAACTCAACGAAGCTCAGAAAGAAAAAGACGAAAACGAGAATCACAAATTTGGGTTTTTTATAGCCTCCCAAGGGAGCACGTTTCTACAAGGTCAAAGGAGAAAATTCACATGATCTAATGTCGTACTTTATAACCCTTTAGATAAACATAAGTAATAAAATTAAAAGGTAAATACCGCGCTTAAATTATTTCGGAATTTATGA
>CALZJV010000405.1 GCA_945787595.1 uncultured Desulfobacterales bacterium
GCCTTTAATTCAACCCTGATCGCCCTGTTAATCAGTATTGTGCTGATGTTTCTTTTGCATCAATTGCAATCGCTTCAGGAACACTATGTCATGGACACCGAAGCGTATTGCGAGGAGAAATTGACAAGACATCTGCATACACAGTGAATGACTAGGCCCTAATTTTTTATTTTTGTTCATATTGTGGCAATAAATTGTATTGAGATAATTATGCTATTTTTAAATGATTGAAGATTGAAGGTACGCCTCCGGCGGATCAATTATAAACTAAACATCAACAGACACCTGGCGGCCAGTTGCCGGGTATTATCTAGTATTAAAAGAAATTGTATTGTAACTAGCTGGGGGGAGCTATCGACTAAAAGAAATTAAATTGACGGAGCGAAGCCTCCGGCTCGTAGGGGTTGCAGCGCCTACGCCTCGGAGAGCGACATCCACAAATATTCAATTTTCAATATTCAATCTTCAATTCCGGCGGGTCCGGTTTAGGATTTGGGAATACGGATATGACTCTTCTTGGCCTTGAAATTAGTGATGCCGGTATTATGGCAGCCGCCGGCACACCTGCCAAGCTGCTTGAGCTTGACGGACAAGCCACCACAAGCCCCGGCTTTGCGCTACTGCAAAAGGATGGTTTGCTGGTCGGAAAAGAAGCCGAGAGCAAGGCACATCTGTTTCCGCGTCAAATCCTGACTCGTTTCTGGGACCAGCTGGATACCGAACCCCTGGATCAGCCCGGTAAATATGCTCCCCAAAACCATGCCGAAATCGGTTTCCATCATCTGTCCCGCATCTGGCAAGTTATTCAAAAACACGGGGATGAAATTGTCCTGGTGATTCCTGATTTCTATAACCGGCAGCAGCTAGGGCTTATCCTGGGTATCGCCCAGGAATTGTCCATGGACGTTAAAGGCTTCGTTCCCATGGCACTGGCGGCATCATCGGTTGCCTGTCCGGGTAAAACGCTAATTCATCTGGATGTTCACCTTCACCGCATCGAAGTCATTTATCTTAAGCAAGATGATCATCTCACCATAGAAGATTCGGTAACGACCACCGGCAAAGGTCTGATCGATCTTTACCGGGCGTGGGTGGAAACGATTGCACAGGAATTTGTTCGCAGCACCCGTTTTGACCCTTTCCACCAAGCCGCCTCGGAACAGGAGCTGTATGATCGTCTGCCCGCAGTACTATCACATTTGCAGCACAATTCATCCATCATCCTATAGCATTACACTCAAGCGCGATCATTTCAGCCGCAAGGCGGAATCAATGTACCGAGAAGTTTGCCGCTTGGTTGAAATGATGCGGAACAAACATGGTAAAGATGAATCGGCGGTAGCCTTACAATTATCACACCGTCTCAGCCGGCTTCCCGGGTGCAGAGAATTGTTGTCTACCATAAAGGATACTCAAATCATCGACCTCGACCAGGGTGCTGGAGCCCAGGGCGTTCTTAAAATCTGGCAGCAGTTATCAGATCAGCGCAACCCTGAAGGGATATCATTTTTCACCAGCCGTCCTTGGCACCTTTCCGACCTGGAATACGGTATTGTACCGTTGGCCGAAAAGGCCGCCGAGACATTGCCGACGCATCTGCTCTATCGCAGCTTAGCTTATCCCATCACTGAAAAACCACTTACCATTGGCAGGGAAATCGACGCTGATAAAACCGGTGTGGAGGTTTATGGCAGCACTACCGAGCTCGCCGTCCGGTACTGCACAATCGAGCTCCGCGGCCGGGAAGTTGTGCTCGATGATTACAGCAGCGACGGAATCTTTGTCAATGAAGCCCGGGTAAACGGGAGCATGGTTTTGAAACTTGGCCACATTATTCGGTTGGGAACAAACGTTGGACAACTCCAACTGATTGCCTGTCTGAATCACAATGAAACGTAAACGCTTAAATGTCTTCAGTTTGTCCTTTCTAGACATTATTACCTGCGGTCTTGGAGCGATCATTTTGTTGTTTGTTCTGGTCAACGCCAAAGGTGCCGCCCGACGCGAGACGGTTACGGCTGACCTTCGCGCTGAAGTAAACCGCATTGAAAACCAGGTGCTCGAAAGCAAAAAACAATTAATCCTGGCCCGTAATATACTGAGATAAAAAGATCGAGTTGGCCGACAGCGACAAAGACACCCTCGCTTCCAAATCCCACGTCAACAAATTAAAAGCCGATCTGAAATCCTTGGAAGAAGATGTGAAACGACTGCGGGCCGGGGCCAGGGCCCGGGCTGAACTCGGGACAAAATTGCGGCCATTCCCCGGACAGGGCGATCGCCAGTATCTCACTGATCTGAAAATGGGCGGCAGACGAATTTTTATACTGGTGGATTCCTCAGCCAGCATGCTGGATGAAACCGTTGTCGGAGTCCTTCGCCGACGCAACCTGGCGGATAGCGAAAAACTCAAATCACCCAAATGGCGCCAGGCCGTGGCGACTATCGACTGGTTGACCACCCAACTGCCCCCCACGAGCCAGTTTCAGGTCTATACGTTTAATGAAACCGCCGGCCCCTTGATCGCCGGAACGAACGGAACCTGGCTGAAGGCCGGCGAGATCGAAAAACTCAATCAAATCGTAGCCGGCATGCGCAGACTGGTTCCCCAAAAAGGCACCAGTCTGCTGAATGCCTTTGATAAAATCGCTGAAATGAAACCGTCACCCGATAATATTTTCCTGTTGTCGGACAGCCTGCCGACGATGGGTGCTAAAAAACCTTGGGGCAAAAGAGTTTCCGGCAAAAAGCGTCTGAGTCTGTTCAATGCGGCAATTGACCGGCTGCCGGCCCGAATCCCGGTTAATATTATTCTGTATCCCATGGAAGGGGACCCTTTCGCAGCCAGTGCATTCTGGAAGCTGGCCAAGGATACCAGAGGGTCATTTTTCTGCCCCTCGAAGGATTGGCCATGAAAGAGGGCACAGGGCATAGGGCAAAGGGATCGTTAGCGGTTGATTTAGTTGAAAAGTTGATTGGTTGACACAATTATCTCAATATATATAGTCAACTCAATGAATTCAGACCTGGTTGAATTGTTTACTGGTTGAATGGTTGATTAGATAAATTATAATCATAATTTCAGAATGTTAAGTTTGTTGAAACATGAAGTACCCAATTATTTTGCAAATATGGAATAAATCCATATTTACAACCACTTAACCAATCAACTAATCAACCAATCAACGATATCTGAAATTATGAACTTAATGCATCTTGAACCTTGAACCCTGAACCTGAGTTATCATGAGAACCCGCCGACGAGACATCGAAATATTCAGTCTATCTTTCCTTGACGTGATCTGCTGCGGCTTTGGCGCCATCATTCTTCTGTTTGTGTTATCCAAGTTCGCTGAGCCTGTCATCATAGAAGAGTTGAGCGAGGATCTACAGTCAGTGATCGTTCGGCTGGAAGAAGAGTTGTTTGAGATTCGCGGTGAAACAGCAGTACTCAATCGCGAGTTACAGGGAAAAAAAGAACAGCTGTCGGAAGAGAAGAAGAATCTCGCCCGGCTGCAGGGCGACCTGTCAAGTATTAAAGGAGAATTTAAAGCATCCAATCAACACGCCCGGGTGCAAAATATCATTGAAGATAAGCTTGCCAGAGCACTTCAGCAGCTCACCGCTGAAATGAAACGGCTGTTGAAAAATCAACCCCGCGAAGTTGACCGTTCCGTCGGAGGCATTCCGGTGGACAGTGAATACATCATCTTTATCATTGACACCTCCGGCAGCATGCAGCGCAACGCCTGGAATCTGGTGCAGAAAAAGCTTGCCGAGACCTTAAAGGTCTATCCGAAAGTAAAAGGTATCCAGATCATGAACGACATGGGCAACTACATGTTTTCCCAGTATCGGGGAGAATGGATACCCGACACACCTGCCCGCCGTCGGGCAATTATTTCCAATCTAAGAGTTCAGCGGCAACGCGATTCAACCTGTCATCGATGAAGTCGATCGGATCAACCGGGCCACAAAAGATGGAACGCGTCGGGTCCGGATCCATGCCGTGGGCTTCCCCGTGATGTTAAGAGATCGGGTCGGGCGCGGAAATACCGGTGAGCGGTTTGCCACCCTCATGCGGATTCTGAGTCAGAAAAACGGCGGCACCTTCGTGGGACTGAATAGTACAAGACCGTAAAATGAAAGAAAAGATGAGAAAAAGAATTTCTTCCCGCTGAATATTCTGTTCCTTGGTATCTGCAAGCTTTCGGGTTGCCATGGCTTAACCCCTGAAAAATGACTTTAATTGTTAGAGCCTTTATTGGGATTTCTTTGCATTATGGAATGTTCCGCCTATTATGAGTGTCCTTCATTTTGCAATTGTGTTTTTCAGGTTTCTGCCATAATGTTTAAACACAGTGGGGGTAGCCTTTTTTCGAAAATTTTTGGTGTTGTTAAAAATTTTATAAAAGTGTCCATTGAGATCACAATACTACTCGGCTCTTTTGCGGGAAGGAACGAGATTGTAAAAACGCCTGGTGTGAAAACTTGATGGATTCGTAAAAAGTCGGAATTTCGACTTTTGTTCATTGTAACACATTGAATTTACAAGCCCTGAAATTTTATTTTTGTGATTTTTGTGCCTTTTTGCGGCCATATCAAACTTGAAAAATACAAAAAATATGAAAATCCTGTCGGTCTCAGACGTGGTAAAGCCGGGACTTTTGCAGCATTCCAATTCCGACGCTTTTGCGGATGTCGACCTTCCGCCGGCATACCGTATGCAATGGCCATGCTCACTACCAGCAGATCCGAGCCTGAAAACTTACAACACTCCTCTCGCCATCTTACCTCCTCGAATGCCCAATAACAAACAAATCTCCCGGCCGTCACTGCCGTCGGCTGATTAACCGGTTTTTATTTTGCTAAGATTTTTTCTAGTTTGGTCGCAGCCTGCCGCCGTTTGGACGGGTTCATGCGCGCCAGGTTGAGCATCTTCCATTGGATGGCGGGCAGCCGCTCCACCTCCGGCAACGAAAAATTCCGCCAATCCTGCGTTCCCTGCTTGAGCGCCAGCAAAAAATGCCGGTCCTCATCGGTAATGGCGTTATGGATCTCGCGGACCAGTTGTTTCGGTGTTTCCTGCAACCGCTCAAGGCCCACCGGCTCATGGATCATGCCCTCGAATTCCGCCCGATATAAAGGCTCGATATCTTGGGCCTGGGGCGCCAGCAGTTCGGCTATGGGCCGATTGTGGCCCATCAGGTAGACCAGAAATGCGTTCTTCAGCCTTTCATAGATGCCCTCATGCTGCAACAGCCAATACACATCATACAGATCCCGCGGATGCTGGCGGTCCAGAGCTGCGCAGATCTTGCCGGCATAAAGGTCTTCAAAACTAAGCAGCGCCATGCGGGCAAACCCAAAGATTTTTATTGCCCTCGCGGATAGTTGGCGCACCTCGGCCGGGTAGACGCTGCCCCGCTGTACCGGCGTTACCTCGATCTTGACTTTGGTGTCACCCTGCCATACCAGCAATTTGAAACGCTTGCCCGTGCCCTGCAACACTGACGCCTTTACCCCGGCACGTGGAATGTGACGCACGATATCAGCAGTGATCGCCTCAAGGGCTGTATCGATGGCGGCCAGGCTGGCATCGCGATCTTCCACTGGCAGGTAGACCAGGTCGATATCCACTGACAGGCGCGGCATATCGCGTAAGAACAGATTGATGGCCGTGCCACCTTTCAAGGCAAAGCACGCTTGCTTGGCCACACTGGGCAACAGGGCCACCAGCAGGCGCACCTGCTCAGTAAAGGGATTGTTCGCTTCCATCGGCCATCTCCCTGGGAACGGTTATTTGATAGGTCGCATCATAAGCGCCGCCCTTAATCAGCATGCGCTTGCCCCGGCCTAAATCGATGTCATTGGTTTCGAGCACCTGGCGCCAGTCATGCCCGTGGCGATCACTGAACCACAAAAAAAGGCGTTTGGCTTTCACCTGGGTGCAGGCCCGCAGCAAGGCGCGGAGCAGTTCCGGCCGCAGATTGACCGCCGCCTCGAATAGCTTGTTAACCACGGAAAAATCCGCTGCTTCCCGCACCCCGGCCAGCAACTCCAGCAAGGCCAGTTCCGGCGTACTATGGGGGATGGGCCAATCCCAGGCCCCAAAGGGTTTAGGTTCCACCGCCATCTCGGGCAGCGCGTCAAAGATTCGTCGGTTGTAGATTCCAAACCTGAATGGAGCGGGGAAATTGATCACCCAAGCCGGCACATTGGCTGCGCCGTAAAGGCCGATCCGCCTGACACCGCCAGCCGGCAGATAGTGGGCCAGACCTTGTAACTCCAGGGCGCTGCGGCCACCCACGCGCACAGGGCAGCTCATCTCGTTCAGGGAGTAGACCACATGCTCCCACTTGAGCGGCGGTCCTGGCCGCCGGTAAACCCCATGGGCCACAGTTTCCAGCTTACCCGCCCGCAAAGCATAGTCCACCCTAGGACGGCTGAATCCGCGCGCCAGCAGCCAGACACGGTTCACCAACTGCCCTTCGGGCAGGCATTGTTCCAGGGATGGTTCGGGTTTGGGTGTCATGGTTTATGAAACCTTTTTAATGCATAGTTTATATATGCATCAAAAAGTTTTTGCAAACCAATTGTTTAAATTTTATCGGATTTGCATAAATAAACGCTGCAAATATTAATTTGTGTAAACCCTGAGCTTACTTTTTGGAAAGTGTAGGTGGTCAAAGCATGAATTGTGAATTAAAGCTCAAATTTTATAAATACCGGAACCGGGACATCGTGCACAACATGCATAGTGATTCAAGAAACACCCGCTTCCAGTTGCTATGCACGTTGTGCACGAACGTTATACGCCGTTCCGGTATACACAATGGAAACGCATTAATCGGCGGGGCGTTGGCAACGGACCGCGGCTTTTTTTTAATATCCCATAGGTTATGGAATGTTCCGCCTGTTATGCATATCCTTCATTTTGCAATTGTGTTTTTCGGGTTTCTGCCATACTGTTTAAACACAGTGGGGAAGCATTTTCTCGAGAATTTCCTGAAATTTGATCTTTGTGCTTTTTGTGCCTTTTTGCGGCCATATCAAACTTGAAAAATACAAAAAATATGAAAATCCTGTCGGTCTCAGACGTGGTCAAGCCGGAACTTTTGCAGCATTCCGATTCCGACTCTTTTGCGGATGTCGACCTGATTATTTCCTGTGGCGACCTTCCCACGGAATACCTTTCCCGTCTGGTCCATTCCTTTAACGCCCCCCTTTATTACGTACGCGGCAACCATGACATTCGTTATGACGAGAAGCCGCCGGCAGGCTGTCGTGATCTGCACGGAATGCTGGTAAAAAATAAGGGGATAAATATTCTCGGCTTGGAGGGGTCTCGCTGGTACAATGGCGGTCCCTGCCAATACGATGAACGGCAAATGCGTGCCATCATTCGCAGGCTTCGACCGACACTCTGGTGGCGGGGGGGGGTTGATGTGGTTATTACCCATGCGCCGCCGCGGCATATCCACGATGCGGAAGATCCCTGCCACAGGGGGTTTGCATGCTTTCGCCGGCTGATTGATAAGTACCGCCCGGCCTATTTCATTCACGGTCACATTCACAAAGAATTTTCCGATCCATCCGAGCGGATAACGGTTATCGATAGGACCCAAGTGGTGAACACTTATGGATATTGCCTTCTGGAAATCGAGAGTCGTCCCCGGATGCGAAATAATCGTTTTTCTCCTAACAAACAGGCTGAGCCACTGCCAGCGGTTAAAAGCTTCACGGATCAGCAGAAAAAAGAAGCTGCTTTTGACGCCAGAGACCGGGGAATCCGAACGGTCCCGATGGATCGGATCGTGGGTAGCGTCGGCCGCTATCAGGATTTTGACAGTCGTTTTAGATTCAAGCACAACATGCCTTCGGAACGGTTGCAGTGGATCACGGACGCCATGCGCCAGGGACGGCCGCTTGGACCGGTGAAGCTATATCAGATTAAGGATGACTATTATGTTCTGGATGGCAATCACCGGATTTCAGCGGCCAAGCAAATGAATCATGATGAAATTCTGGCCCATATTTTCGAGTTTATTCCCTCGGAGAATACCCTCCAAAACATCCTTTACCGCGAGCGAGCGGAATTTAGCGACCGCACTCAGCTCCCCGATGAAATTAACCTGACGGAAGTCAGTCAATATGATCATCTGCTCGATCAGATAACAAATCACCAGGAAAACATACAGGCTGAACAGGGATCCACGATTTCATTTGAAAATGCGGCCCTGGATTGGTACAAAACTGTTTACCGTCCCCTACGCACCATTATCAAAAGGGCTCGCTTGATTGAGTCTTTTCCCGGAAGGACCATCGCCGATCTTTATGCCTATATGACGCTTCATCACTGGAAAGAGGGTCGAAAACGTCATTACGGGATCGGCATTGATAAACTCATAACCAAAAATATGGAGGATTTCCGAAAAAAAATGGCTGTTTTAAAAGACGCTGAATATCCCGAAATGAAACGGGGAATAACCGTTTTCATCCTGATGAACGTTCAAGCCAAAAAGGAGTTTAAGCTCATTGAGAAGCTCTATGAGCTTGAAGAAGTCAGAGAGATTCATTCTGTCCACGGCGATGTGGATCTTCTGGTGAAAGTGGTCCTGACGCGTGATCTGCTCAGTTCGGATGCCGAGATCATCTCCCAGTTTGTGCATGAAAAGGTCCGCCAGCTGCCGGGGGTCAACAGCACCAACACCCTGATTCCGGGTTTATCCAGAATAAAGGGGTCGGAAGCCCCTTAAGTGAACGCTCCTCCCGCGGAGCGGGAAGCATCCGGAAGCCCTCTGGAAGAGGACGAAGATGATTTCCTCGATCATTTAAAACCGAAATCCGAAGCACGAAGCACGAAACAAATTCGAATGACAAAAACCTAAAATCGTTACACCGCTCAACCTTACAATTCGGTTTGATCCGTTGTTGTTATAAAACGTTATGACTTTGTTGTCCCCGTTTTAAGCATTTGGGCGTTAGAATTTGATATTTGTTTCGAATTTCTTATTTTCCATGTTGTTTATTCAACACGGGGCTTACTTCTTCTTCGGACCAATCCGTTTCAAAAACTCCCAAACAGGTACTGCTGTCAGACCTCCGATCACGCCGCCGACGTAACTCGGCAGGCCGAAGCCGAATAGTTTATGCCAAATCAAACCAACAATAAAACTCGCCACCACAATTGCTACTATCGTCAATACCAGCCGCTGCCATAATGGCATATGAAACCTCCTCATGGTTTAACCCCAATTGAGCTGAAGCTCTCACTGTATGTTGTGGGTAGTTGGTTGTCAGTTGGGGATTGAAAAAAATGGTAATATAAATCTTCGGAACTATAACCCCAAAAAAGGTAATATCGGCGCCGGTGGATATTCTATTGAGGCGTTTGACGAAGTTTTTTGATTCGTTCCACGGCGAAAGCATATTCGATCCTATCGTCCATGTAGGAGCCCAGCGCTTCCCGGTAATGGTCGATGGCCTTGTCTTTATCCCCGCTGCCCTCGGCCCAGAAGGCCAGTGCGATATGACCGGTGAGTAAATACTCCGGACTTTCCCCGGCTTTTTGCGCCAGGGACTTCTCCTT